>NZ_KB899538.1:600000-895000 GCF_000378305.1 Thioalkalivibrio sp. ALJ12 | reverse complement strand
AGGCGCACGGCGCCCTGGCGAATCATGCTGCGACCTTCAGATGTCGATGCCACCAGACCGGCGGATTTGAGGGCATTCGGCAGCAACAGTCCTTCGGCGGGGACAACAACGGTGACCTCGGGGAGCTCATCGGGCAGTGCGTGCTTCTGGAATCTCGCCACGAAGGCGGCCTGGGCCTGCTCGCCCTTGCCCGGCCCGTGGAACCGGTCCACCAGCTCGCGGCCGAGCTCGAACTTGATGTCGCGCGGGTTGCGCTCACCCGCCTCGGCGGCGCGGCGTGCGGCGCGCACCTCGTCCATGGGGCGCAGACTGAGCAATTCGTAGTAACGCCACATGAGCTCGTCGGAGATCGACATCAGCTTGCCGAACATGTCGTCCGGGGCATCCTGCACCGCGATGTAGTTACCCAGCGACTTGCTCATCTTCTGCACGCCATCCAGACCCTCAAGGATGGGCATGGTCAGGATGACCTGGGGTGGCATGCCCTCCTGCTTCTGCAGCTCGCGCCCGACCAGGAGGTTGAACTTCTGATCGGTCCCGCCAAGCTCAACGTCGGCCTTGAGCGCGACCGAGTCATAGCCCTGGATCAGGGGGTACAGAAACTCGTGGATGGCAATCGGCTGATGATCGCGGTAGCGCTTGTGAAAATCATCGCGCTCGAGCATCCGAGCCACTGTGTGGCGGGAGGCCAGCTGCACCATGCCCGCCGCGCCCAGCGACTCCATCCAGGCCGAGTTGAAGGCCACCTCGGTGCGCTCCGGATCCAGGATACGAAAGACCTGATCCCGATAGGTCGCGGCGTTGCGTTCGATATCCTCGGAGGAGAGCGGCGGACGAGTGGCATTCTTGCCCGACGGATCGCCGATCCGTCCGGTGAAGTCGCCAATCAGGAAAATGATGTGGTGCCCAAGGTCCTGCAGCTGCCGCAGCTTGTTGATGAGCACCGTGTGCCCGAGATGCAGATCGGGGGCCGTGGGATCAAAACCCGCCTTGATCCGCAACGGCCGCCCCTCTTTCAGGCGTTCGCGCAAATCCTCTTCCAGCAGGATCTCGTCCGCCCCGCGGCGAAACACCTCCAGCTGATCGTCCAGTTCCATCATCTCTCTCGCCTTTGGCGAACCGGGCACCGGGAAGCCGGGCCTGCGACCGATACCGTTCCGCTCTAGAATGCGTGCGTTCGTGAATAACGAGCGCCCGGAGGGCGCGCGCAAAGGGCGCAAGGATACCTTGCGCCCCGCAACGAAGCGAGATGGCTACGCCACCGACAAGGGACGCACGCGAATGACTCAGCGGTTGATTGGATTGATGTCCGGCACCAGCCGAGACGGCGTGGACGCCGTCCTGGTCGAGATTGAAGGAGACGGCTCGCTGCGTACCGCGGGTCATTGCCACCTGCCATACCCGGATGCACTGGAGGAGGACCTCGCTGCCGCCGCGACCGCCGAAGCACTGCGCTTCGAGCACCTGGGCACACTGGACGCCCGGGTCGGGCTGTTCCTGTCCCGCGCGGTCCAGCAACTACTGGGATCCACCGGCCTGAAGGCCCAGGACATCCTGGCCATCGGTTCGCACGGACAAACGGTCCACCATGCACCCGGCGCCGACCCCGCATTCACCTGGCAGATTGGCGACCCATTCCGGATCGCCGAAGCCACGGGCATCGACGTGATCGCGCACTTTCGCCAACGCGACCTCGCGGCGGGCGGCGAGGGGGCTCCGCTGGCCTGCGCGTTCCATGCCGCCTGGCTGGGCCACCCCTCCGAGACACGCGCGATCCTGAACCTCGGAGGGATCGCCAATCTGACCTGGCTGGAGCCGGGCCAGCCGGTACGCGGATGCGACAGTGGACCCGCCAACACCCTGATGGACGGGTGGACCCGACGGCACCTGGGTCAGCCTTATGATGCCGACGGCGCCTGGGCGCGCACGGGACACATCGACCGGCCACTACTGGAACAGCTCCTCGCGGACCCGTACTTTCAGCGCCCTGCCCCAAAGAGCACGGGGCCCGAGCATTTCTCGCCCCACTGGCTCCGCCAGGTTGGCGGCGAACGGCTCGACCGCCTGAACACCGAGGACGTTCAGGCCACCCTGGTCGAACTTACGGTGGAGGGGGTGCGGCTGACGCTCGAATCCCTGCGCACAACCGCACCCGATCGCGTCATCGTCTGCGGCGGCGGCGCCCACAATGGCTACCTGATGGAACGACTGCAAAGCCAGCTGGCCGGCAGCACGGTCGAGACCTCCGAACACCACGGAATCCCGCCTCAGCAGGTGGAGGGGGCCGCCTTTGCCTGGCTGGCGTATCGCCATCTGCAACACGAGGCCGGCAACCTGCCGGAAGTCACGGGTGCCCGTGGACCACGCATCCTCGGCTGCCGGATCCCCGGACGCGCACCGGAATCCACATAGAAATACGCACAAAAAAGGCCCGACCGAAACGGCCGGGCCCTGACAATGCGATAACAGCCCTGGACGTCAGACCGAGAAGCTGGACCCGCAACCGCAGGTGGTCGTGGCGTTCGGATTGCGAATCACGAACTGCGCGCCTTCCAGACCCTCGGTGTAGTCGATCTCGGCACCCGCGAGATACTGAAAGCTCATCGGATCGATCAGCAGGGTCACCCCTCCGTTCTCGACCACGGTATCGCCGTCGCCCACCGTCTCGTCAAAGGTAAAACCGTACTGGAAGCCGGAGCAACCACCACCACTGACGAACACCCTCAGCTTGAGGTTGTCGTTGTTCTCCTCCTCGATCAGCCCCTTCACCTTGTTCGCGGCGGCGTCACTGAAGATCAGCGGGCTCGGGATCTCCATGTCCATGTCTGCCTCGGTATTGGACGTCATGGCTTCGGACATTGGGTGCCTCCTGTAAGAATCATTTTCATTCACGCTACGGAATACTGACCGTCAGCGTCAAGAATACCCCACGAATGATGCTGGGCCACCTTTGGCGAAACGCGGGTCGCACCGGCCACCGTCAGGAGACCGCAGTCTGCGGCTCACCCTGCTCCACGGGCAGCTCCTCGAGTTCGCCCTGCAGCGGCTCTTCCATTCGCTCGAGCTGGCCGTCGATACTCGCACCCTCGGTGATCTGCAGACTCTTGTAGTACAGATGCCCGTGCAGCCGCGCGGTCGCACCGAGTTCGACGTACTCGCTCATATGCATGTCGCCGCGCACTTCGCCGTTCACGACCAGGTGCGGCACCATCACCTGCCCCTCGACGACCCCCTGGGGAGCGACCATCAGAACGGCGGAGGGATCACTCAGCGCACGAATGCTGCCGACCACGCGCCCCTCGACATACAAGCCCCCGCTAAACTCCAGCTCGCCGCGCACCACGGCGTTCTCCCCAATCATGGTGTCGACCCGGCGCGTCCGCTTGCTGCCGCGCCCCTTCTTGCGTCCGATCATGCCCCTTCTCCCGCCATGCGGCCCCACTCTCCGCGCTTCATGACTGCGTCGGGGCCATCGTCTTCATCGGGCTCCACCCTAACGGCTACAGCTTCCGGGGTGAAATCCTCCGGCAATACAACGCGTACGCGCGCGTTTCGCAGCAACCGGAAACCCTCGATTGTACGTTCCTGCTCCACGCCCAGGTCATCGTGATCGAGGGTTGTATCTTCATCGTCCCCCTCGAAACGCCCGGTAATCTCTACCGACCAACGCACATCCAGCGACCGGTTCAGGCCCGGTCGGTAGATCTGAAACACGACGTCCCAGACCCCGGACTGGCCTGTCTCCTGCAACGCCAGGTCGCGCAAGCCCAGACTCGAGTCATCATTGTTTTCCGCCAGTCGCTCGTAGAACGCCACTTCATCGCGCAACCGTGCGAGCTCGGTCTCCTGACGCTCGACATCGTCGCGATAGGCATCGACCTCGGTCTCCAGCAGCGACAGCCGCCGCAGCGCACGCTGCTGCTCGGCCTCTGCCTGCTGACGCGCCTCGACCTCGCGCTGCAGTTCGTCCGTCAGGGCATCAATGCGTACCTGGGGGTCAATCACGCCCTCGTCCGGCCAGTGCGTCCACAACCAACCGCCAATCCCGGCCACCAGCAGAAAAGGCGCCAGTAACAACACGCCCAACCCCCAGCGCCGCCGACGCTGTCGCACCGGCCGTGGTGGCGGGATCCGGGGGCGGCGTCGCGGCACCGGCGTCGGGAGCTTGGACATAAGGCAACCGAGCTACGGGAAGACCGCCAACTCGCGCAACCCCTCGTCCTCCGGGCAATCGAACATGAGGTTCATGTTCTGTACGGCCTGCCCGGCCGCCCCCTTGACCAGGTTGTCGATCACCGACAGCACCACCAGTCGATCCGAGTGCGGCGGCCGTGCCACCGCGATCCGGCAGCGGTTGGTGCCCCGCACGCTGGCCGTTTCGGGATGCGATCCCGGCGGCAGGACGTCGACGAACGGCTCATCGGCGTAGCGTTGCTCGAAGCAGGCCTGCCAGTCGGTCTCGGACTGTCGCGGCCGCAGATAGAGGGTTGCATGGATGCCGCGCGTCATCGGCACCAGGTGCGGCTGGAAGATCAGCCCGACCTCGCCGCCGGCCACACCACTCAGGGTCTGATGAATCTCCGGCCAGTGCCGGTGACCGCCGGCCGCGTAGGCGCGGAAGTTCTCTTGCACCTCGGCGAACAGACCGCCGATCTGCGCCTTGCGCCCCGCACCGCTGACCCCGCTCTTGGCGTCCGCAATCACGTCGGCCGGGTCGATCAGACCCTGTTCCAGCAGCGGCAGGACACCGAGCGTCACGGCCGTCGGGTAGCAGCCGGGGACGGCAATCAGCCGCGCCGGCCGGATCCGGTCACGGTGAATCTCCGGCAGGCCGTAAACGGCCTCGCCCAGGTATTCCGGGGCCCCGTGCGCCTGCCCATACCACCGCGCCCACAGCTCCGGGTCGCGTATACGAAAGTCGGCCGAGAGATCGATGACCCGTACCCCGCGCTCCAGCAACGCACCGGCCATCGCATGCGCCACACCATGCGGCGTGGCAAAGAACACCACATCGCACTCGCCCAGCACATCCGGATCCGGCTCGCGAAAGACCGCGTCCACCGCCCCGCGCAGACTGGGGAACAAATCGGCGACCGCCGTCCCCGCCTCGCCGCGCGAGGTCACCACCGCCAGTTCCGCCGAAGGGTGCCGGGCCAGCAGGCGCAGCAACTCCACGCCGGTGTACCCGGTCGCACCGACAACCCCGATGCGGATAGGTTTGCTATTGGTTGTTGCTGTCATGCTGCGGCATGATACCGGGTTACCACATGGCACGGAACGAAGGCCCACTCAGGCCAGTCGAAACCGGCGAATCATTCGAACCCAACGGGAACCTCTGTATCCATGAGCAGCTTTCGTATCGACCGCAAGGCCATCATTGGCGGCATCTTCATCCTGGCCCTGATCGGGGTTGCCCTGGCGATCTGGCTGACCGATGACGGCATGCGCCCGGCGCCCGACTTTACCGCCACCACCCTCGATGGCGAGGAGGTCTCGCTGTCGGATTACGAGGGGCGCCCGGTGATGATCTCCTTCTGGGCCACCAACTGCCCATCCTGCGTGCGCGAGATCCCGAAGCTGATTCACCTGCACGAGACCTATGCCGAGAAGGGCTTCGAGCTGCTGGCGGTCGCCGTCTCCTATGACCCGATCAACCGGGTGGAGTCGATGCGCGAGGACCGCGAGATGCCGTACAAGGTGATCCACGACGCTGAGGACGGCATGTCGCAGGCCTTCGGAGGCGTGCGCCTGACCCCGACCACCTTCGTGATCTCGCCCGGCGGCCGCATCGTCTACCAGAAACTGGGCGACCCGGACTTCGAACAGATCGAACGCCACCTGCAACGCTGGCTGTCCTGAGCCAACCACCACCGGCACCCTGGGAGACCTGAAGCATGGAAGCCTACAACTGGCTGGTCAGCCTGCATGTGATCTTCATGGTCACCTGGTTCGCCGGGCTGTTCTATCTGCCGCGGCTGTTCGTCTATCACGCGATGACCGACGACGCCCTGGGTCACGAGCGCTTCAAGATCATGGAGCGCAAGCTGTTCTACGGGATCATGACCCCCGGCGGGGTGCTGACCATCGCGTTTGGCGGGGCCATGCTGGCCCTGATCCCGGGGTATCTGAACGAGCCCTGGATGCACTTCAAGCTGACGCTGGTGGCGCTGCTGGTGATTTACCACATCTGGTGCGGCTGGATCGTGCGCGACTTCCGGGATGATCTGAACCGTCGCGAACACACCTGGTTTCGCTGGTTCAACGAATTCCCGGTGCCGATCCTGGTCGGAGTGGTGGTGCTGGTGATCAACCGCTCCATCGAGGATGCATTGATCGCAATCGGGGTCGTCCTGGCGATCTTTGTGCTGGCCGCACTGATCGGCTGGTGGAAACGCCGGCGCGAGGCCGCCTGACGCAACCGAATCAGTTCTTCCCCGCGCGCACCAGCCCGCCGAGCCCGGCCTGCACCAGGGCATTGTTCAGCAGCGAGCGGATCTGCTCCGCGTTCTCCAGCATGCGGCACTGGGCCAGCAGCGCCTCGGCGCGATCCGTGGAGAAGCTGCGGATCACCCATTTCACCCGTGGGATTGCGGAAACACTAACGCTGAGGCTGTCGATTCCCATGCCCAGCAGCAGGATCACCGCGGCCGGATCGGCCGCCATCTCGCCACAGACACTAACCGGCTTGCCCGCCCGGTGGGCCCCGTCGGTGATGGTTTCCAGCGCGCTGATGCAGGCCGGGTGCAGGGTGTCATAGAGGCTGGCCACTCGCGCGTTGTTGCGATCCACCGCCAGCAGGTACTGCACAAGGTCATTGGTCCCCACCGACAGGAAGTCCACGCGCCGCGCCAGCGTCTCCGACAGATAGACCGCGGCCGGGACCTCGACCATCACCCCGACCTTGGGCATCGGGATCATGAACCCCTCGTCCAGCAACTCCTCGCGGGCGCGGTTGAGCAGGGTCATCGCCCCCTTCAGCTCGTCCAGCGCCGAGATCATCGGGAACAGGATCTGCAGGTTGTCGTGCGCACAGCTCGCCTTGAGCATCGCGCGCAGTTGGGTCAGGAAGATCTCCGGGTGGTCCAGCGAGATACGGATGCCACGCCACCCCAGGAACGGATTGTCCTCCTTGACCGGAAAATACGGCAGCGCCTTGTCGCCGCCGATATCCAGCGTGCGCAGCGTGACCGGCATCGGATCGAATGATGCCAGCACCTGTTCGTAGAGCTGGACCTGCTCCTCCTCCCCGGGGAAGCGGTCGCGAATCATGAACGGGACCTCGGTGCGATAAAGCCCCACGCCTTCGGCCCCGGACTCCAGCGACGGCTTGATATCGGCCAGCAACCCGGAGTTCGCCAGCACCGGGACCGCCACACCGTCACGGGTGGCCGCCGGGTCCTTGGCCAGGGCCCGCAGGTCCTCGGCCAGCTCGCGTTCCTCGCGCACCAGACGCTCAAACTCGGTGCGCAACTCCGCATTGGGGTTCACGAACAACCGGCCACGATAGCCGTCGACCAGGATCTCGCGGTTCTCCAGTCGGCCCACCGGCAGCTCAGAAACCCCCATCACCGCCGGGATGTTGAGCGCCCGCGCCAGGATCGCGATGTGCGAGGAGCCCGTGCCCTTGGCCGAGACCATCGCTCCCAGCCGCTCGATCGGCACCTCGGCCAGGTGGGATGCGGTCAGGTCATCACCCACCAGGATGCCGCCATCCGGGAATTCCTCCTGGCTGCGCTCGGCCGGCAACAGGTGCGACAGCACCCGCCGACCCAGGTCTCGCACATCGGACGCGCGCTCGCGCAGGTACGGGTCCTCCATGTCGTTAAACACGCGAACGCTCTCACGCACGGTGTCACGCAGGGCGGCGGGGGCCCACTGGCCGTTGCGAATGCGCGCCTCCGTCTTTTGCACCAGCGAGTCCGAGCCCAGCAGCATCAGATAGGCGTCGAACAGCACCTGCTCGTCCGCGCCAAGGGCCTCGCCCATGCGCTGCTTGAGATCCTCGATTTCGGTGCGCGTCTCGGCCACCGCCTTGGCAAGGCGTTCGAGTTCCTCGTCGACCCCGACCCCCTCGCGGTCCGGGATGGAGTCGAGATCCGCCAGCCGATAGGCGACCACGGCCCGGCCAATCGCAACCCCGGGAGACCCGGCGATCCCGGTCGCCTCGACATTGACGTGCCCAATCAGCGGGGTCTCGGAGGAGATCTCGTCGTTGAATTCCGCGTAGGCAATCGCACCGGCCAACTGCGCGGCCAGGGTAATCAGAAAGGAGACGTGCTCGTCATCGAACTTGCGCGCCTGGTGCTGCTGCACGACCAACACCCCCAGCAGGCTGCGCTGGTGGATGATCGGCACCCCGAGAAAGGCCAGGAAGTGCTCCTCGCCGGTCTCCGGGAAATAGCGAAAGCGCGGGTGATCCTGGGCACTGTCCAGGTTGACCGGCTCGGCGCGCGAGGCGACCAGGCCCACCAGGCCCTCGGAGGGGTCCATCTCGACATGTCCGATGGATTCCTCGCGCAGACCCTCCGATGCCATCAGCACCAGGCGGCCCGACTGCGGCGACTTCAGGTAGATCGAGCAGACGTCGATATCCAGCGCGGCCTTCACGCGGGTCACAATGATATGCAGCGCTTCGAAGAAATCGGCAGCGCCATTCACCTCCTGCACCACGCGGCGCAGGACCTCCAGCATCGAGGGGGGATTCGGGTTCGTCAACGTGGCGACACCGGGGAGACCTGTGACGGGGCCTGATCGCTGGCGTCACGTCCGTGGGCATTGCGCGGGCGCCGGGCTTCCAGTTCCGGGAACATCAGCGGCACCAGCTCGCACAGCGCACGGCGATAGACCTGGCGCTTGAAATGCACGACCTCGCGTGCCGGGCGCCAGTAATCGATCCAGCGCCAGTCGTCGAATTCGGGGGTACCCATCGCATCCAGGATCACGTCGCTCTCGTTGCCCATCATCCGTAACAGGAACCAGCGCTGTTTCTGGCCGATGCAGACCGGACGACGGTGACGTCGCACCATGCGCTCCGGCAGGCGGTAGCGCAGCCAGTGCTGGGTATTGCCGAGCACATCGACATGCTCGGGCAGCAGGCCCGTCTCCTCGCGCAACTCGCGGTACATCGCCTGCTCCGGCGTCTCTTCCGCGCGGATACCGCCCTGGGGAAACTGCCAGGCGTCCTGGCCCACGCGTTTGCCCCAGAACAGCTGGCGCTCCCGATTGCACAGGATGATGCCTACGTTGGCTCTATACCCCTCACAATCAATCACTTGCATCAACCAGACGCTTTCTTCACTGATTGCATTGTTCCACAGCCCGAGGCCCCGCGGCAAAGACCTTGGGAAACGCTGATGAATGTACACACTCGCGTTGGTACCCCAGGTTTTCCGAGACAAGGCGCGCCGTGCAGCGGGTAGTGGTTCTACCCACAAGCGGCGCAACGCAGGATCGGGGAACCTGAGGTACCAACCCCGCAAGCGATTGAATGCCGGGGCTCGGCCGCTTTTGCATGCGCACGGCGTTGCGGCTCCCTTGTGCAGAATGACTGCACGGCAGTCGCCGCGCCTTGTTCGCAAGCAAAAGCGACTTGAGCGCGAGCGTGTACATCCATCACCGTTTCCCACGCATCCCCCGTGGCAGGACGGGCAAAGCTGCGTGCGAAGTCATGCCCCGGTAAACTCCCGCCGTCTTCCCAGCGCGACCCCTAATCCGCGGAGCGATCCATGAACCTGGCCCTGTTCGACCTCGACAATACCCTGCTCGCCGGCGACAGCGATCACGCCTGGAACCAGTTCCTGGCCGAGGTGGGTGCCGTGCACCCGACCTGTCACGCCGAGACCAATGACCGCTTCTATCAGGAGTATGTCGCGGGGACCCTCGACATCCACGAGTTCTGCCGCTTCGCGTTCAGCCCGCTGGCCGAGCACCCGCGCGCACAGCTGGAACAATGGCGGGAGCAGTTCATCGAGACGCTGATCCGCCCGATGATCGCCCCCGGCGCCAAGCGTCTGCTGGCCCGGCACCGGGAGGCCGGTGACGAGCTGGTGATCATCACCGCGACCAACCAGTTCGTGACCCAGCCAATCGCCGACATCCTCGGCGTGGATCACCTGATCGCCACCCTGGCGGAAGAACGCGAGGACCGGGAGTTCACCGGTGAGCTGACGGGCGTACCCTGCTTCCAGGAAGGCAAGATCGAGCGCCTGCGTCAGCACCTCGCGGATCACCCGGACCCCGAGGGCACCATCACGCAGGCCAGCTTCTACAGTGACTCGCGCAACGACATCCCGCTACTGGAGCAGGTCGGCCGCCCGGTGGCCGTGGACCCCGACCCGACTCTGGCCGCGCATGCCCGCGAACGGGGCTGGCCAGTGATCTCGCTGCGCGAGCCGGAAGGCTCGGTCAGCTGAACAGACCGGCCATCTGCTCCAGCCGCTGACCGGCCGGAGTATCCCCCTTGCCGGCGGCCACAACCGCATCGCGGTAGCCGGTCACGAGCTCCGGCACCACGGCCGTCACCTGCTTGCGGCGCAGACGCCCGGCGCCAGTGACCGGCCAGGTCGCGCGGAAGTCGCAGTTATCGAGCGCATCACAGACCCACAGGCTCCATTCGTGCCGCGTCACGTCGATCTCGTGCTGGCGGATCACCAGGCGATAGACATGCTCGGCATTCATGTCCGCCATGCCCACCCCGGGACCCACGTGCTCCACCTGCAGCTCGGCGGCGATCCGGTTGATCTCCTGCTCCAGCGCGGCCAGGGCCTGGTCGACCTCCGCATTCAGCGTACCGCCGGCCTTGGCGGCGGCGACCAGGGGACGGATAGTCTCGACTTCGAACTCGTGGCTCATGCTGCGTACACTCCCGGGATTCGGAACAGGAACGCCCCGGGGGTGCCGGGGCGCGCGCAACCTTAGCACGGGAGCCCCCATTCATGAATCATCCCCCGATCGCGCTGACCATTGCCGGCTCCGACCCCGGTGGCGGCGCGGGTCTGCAGGCCGACCTGACCACCTTCACCCGCCTCGGCGTACACGGGGCCACGGCGGTGACCGCGATCACCGTGCAGGACACCCGCAACGTGGTGGATTTCACCGTGCTGCCGCCGGAGCAGCTGCGCGCCCAGATCGAGGTCACCCTGGCCGATCTCGAGGTCGCGGCGATCAAGATCGGCATGCTGGGCTCGGTGGAAAATGTCACCATCGTCTCCGCACTGCTGAACGCACACCCGCACATCCCGGTGGTACTGGACCCGGTGATGGTCGCCGGCGGCGGCGGGGCGCTGGCGACCGAGGCGGTCGTCGACGCCACGCGCGAGGCCCTGCTGCCGCGGGCCACGCTGATCACCCCGAACGGACCCGAGGCCGCCCGCCTGGCCCGCAGCGAGGACCCCACACAGTGGGGCCACCAGCTGCGCCAACTGGGCGCGCGCAACGTGCTGGTCACTGGCGGGCACGAGGGCGCCGAGCAGGACCCGATCATCAATCGCCTCTACCGCGAGGACGACCACATGCGCCCGTTCGAGTTGCCGCGCCACCCGGCCGGCTTCCACGGCTCCGGCTGCACCCTGGCCGCGGCGATCGCCGCCTTCCTCGCCCGTGGCCGTGACATCGAACCGGCCGTGATCGAGGCCCAGGCCTTCATGAACGATGCCATCGCCCGCGGCTATGCCCCCGGCCACGGCCAGCACATCCCCAACCGCCTGTGCCCGCATGACGACTGAGCCAAAGCCGACCCTTCGTGGGCTTTACTTCATTACCCCTACGGTACCGGAGGGCGCGGACCCGCGCGCGACCCACCTCGCCCATGCCACAGCCGCGCTGCGCGGCGGCGCCAGCCTGATCCAGTTCCGCGACAAGCAACTCGCGGGCGACGCGCGCGAGGCGATCGCCCGCGAGCTGGTCGCCCTTGCCCACACGCACGGTGCGCGCTGCATCATCAACGACGACACCGAGCTGGCCGCGCGCATCCAGGCCGATGGCGTGCATCTGGGTCGCGACGACCCGGACCCGGCCGCAGCCCGCGCGCTCCTGGGGCCGGACGCGGTCATCGGGGTCTCCTGTTACAACGAACTGGCGCGCGCCGAAGCCGCCGCCCGGGCTGGCGCCAGCTATGTCGCCTTCGGCACCATGTTCGCCTCCCCGACCAAACCGGAGGCCGCCTTTGCCCGGCCGGAGCTGATCCGCCAGGCGCGCACAGCCCTGGACCTGCCGATCTGCGGCATTGGTGGCATCACCCCAGACAACGCGGCCGAGGTGGTCGCGGCCGGGGCAGACCTAGTCGCCGTGATCCAGGGCATCAGCGCCGCGCCCGACCCGGAGGCCGCCGCCCGACGCATCAGCACACTGTTCGGCTGACCACTTTGCACCGCCCGGCGGCCGCCGCTATGGTTGCCGGGCCTACCGATTCCATTGAACTACAGGGACACCGTCATGCAGGAAACCGAGCGTCTGTTCGAGGCCGCCAAGCAGCACATCCCCGGGGGCGTGAACTCCCCGGTCCGCGCGTTCAAGGGCGTGGGCGGCACCCCGATCTTCATGGACCGCGCCAATGGCGCCTACATGTGGGACGCCGACGGCCAGCGCTACATCGACTACATCGGCTCCTGGGGCCCGATGGTCGCCGGCCACGCCCACCCCGAGGTGATCGAGGCGGTGCGCGAGGCCTGCAACAACGGCCTGTCCTTCGGCTGCCCGACACGGCTGGAGAACGACATGGCCGCGAAGGTCTGCGAACTGGTGCCGTCGATGGACCTGGTGCGCATGACCAACTCGGGCTCCGAGGCCACGATGAGCGCGATCCGGCTGGCGCGCGGCTACACCGGGCGCGACCGCATCGTGAAGTTCGAGGGCAACTACCACGGCCACGGCGACTCCCTGCTGGTAAAGGCCGGCTCCGGCGCCCTGACCCTCGGCCAGCCGAGCTCCCCCGGCGTGCCTAAGGAACTGGCCGCACTGACCAGCACCCTCACCTACAACGATCCGGACGGCGTGCGCGCCTTCTTCGCCGAGAAAGGCGACGAGGTCGCCTGCATCATCGTCGAGCCGATTGCGGGCAACATGAACTGCATCCCGCCGGAACCGGGCTTTCTCGAGACCCTGCGCGAGGTCTGCGACCAGCACGGCGCGGTACTGATCTTCGACGAGGTGATGACCGGCTTCCGCGTCTCGAAGAACTGCGCCCAGGGCTATCTCGGCGTCACCCCGGACCTGACCACGCTGGGCAAGATTATCGGCGGCGGCATGCCAGTGGGGGCCTTCGGCGGCAAGCGCGCGATCATGGAACACCTCTCGCCGCTGGGCCCGGTCTATCAGGCCGGCACCCTGTCCGGAAACCCGATCGCGATGACCGCCGGGCTCAAGACCCTGGAGATCCTGTCCCGCCCGGGCTTCCATGACGAGCTGGAGCAGCGCACGAAGAAGGTAGTCGCGGGCTTCGAGGACGCCGCGCGCGAGGCCGGAGTCGCCCTGACCACCAACCAGGTGCCGGGCATGTTCGGCCTGTTCTTCTCGGACCAGAAGGTCACCGACTTCGCCGGCGCCACCGCCTGCGACACCGCCGCCTTCGGCCGCTTCTTCCACGCAATGCTGGGCGAGGGCATCTACCTGGCCCCCAGCGCCTTCGAGGCCGGCTTCATGTCCAACGCCCACTCGGAGGCGGACCTCGACGCTACCATCGAGGCCGCCCGCAAGTGCTTCAAGGCGCTCTGAGCGCGCTCCCTCCCCCCTGAACAGTGGGCCGGCACCCCAGCGGCTTGCCGGCCTACTGTTCCCTGACCCACCACCCGGCGCTACGCACGAATGATCGATACGCTGACCCAGTCACCGCTGGCGCTGGGGCTGCTATTTGTGCTTCTGGGCCTGGTCGCCGGCATCCCGGCCGGGATGTTCGGCATCGGCGGCGGGCTGATCCTGGTGCCGGTGTTCGTCGCGATCTTCAGCCTGCTGGCCTTCGACTCGGCCAGCCTGGTGCAGCTCGCGGTCGGCTCCTCGCTGGGCGCCATCATCCCGACCGCGATCCTGTCGGCCCGCGCCCACCATCGCCGGGGCGGCGTGGACGGCGCGGCCGTACGCCGGCTGCTGCCCGGCATCATCGTCGGGGCCCTGCTCGGGGCCTGGCTGGCCACGCGCATCGACTCCGACCACCTGGGGCGCATCTTCGGCGCCTTCGAGGTCGCGATCGGAATCTGGATGCTGCTCAACGTTCAGCCGCCGAAAGCGCCCGTGCCGAGGCGCAGCGTCTGGCTGGGCGGCGGCACCGTGATCGGGGCCGTCTCCGCGCTGATCGGCATCGGCGGCGGCACGCTGACCACGCCGTTCCTGGTCAGCCAGGGACTGGAACTACGCCGGGCGATCGGCTCGGCCGCGGCCCTCGGCGTGCCGATCTCCATCGGCGCGAGCCTGGTGTTCGCCCTGCCGCAGTGGACCGATCCGTCCTACCAGGCGCCGGAGTGGGCGCTGGGCTATCTCTATCTCCCCGCCATCCTCGGCGTGGTGATCGGCACGGCCATCAGCGTACGCGCGGGTGTCTGGCTGGCGCACTATCTGCCGGTGGGTGTCCTCCGACGCGGCTTCGCCGGCGTGCTGATCCTCGCCGGCATCCTGATGCTCCTGCGCTAGTCCAGCGCATCGCTGCGCCTCCCATACGTGGCCCCGCGGCCTTCTGCCTCCGCCTTGCCGGTTGGTGTCTGGGTCTGGTTCGACCTCGGATGTTTACGGTGGCTTCGTCCGGCCGCCTGCCTGCGCTCACTCGCGAGCGCGCCGCGAGGTACTTTCTTGCTTGCCCAAGAAAGTACCCAAAGAAGGGCACCCGGATTCCGCCCGGGGACCTTGCTCCAGGGCCCTCGGGCCGGCGGCGCTGAAACTCGCTACGCCTTTGGCTTCGCTCAGACAGTCAGCGCCTCTTTTCCGTCCCGAGGACCCTTCCGCAAGGGGCTTCATACGGGGGGATAAGGTCAAGACAACGGCGGTTCTGACGTTCGCGCCAGTGGATGGAGGCGAGGTGTCCCGACATCCTGGGCACGCGCGGCCTTCGGCCCTGGCGTGCCGCGCCCGCGAGCGGGCGCCAGACCCCATGTAGGATGCGGATGAGCGCAGCGAATCGCATCAGGGTTGCCCCGACGCCGGAACGGTGCGTTTCGCTGCGCTCAACGCACCCTACAGTTCGGGCTTGTCGCGGGTGCTCGAATACCGCCTGTTTTGACCTACCCTCCCGATATGAGCCCCTTGTGGAGGGCGTGACAGGCCGGGAGAAGGCGCTGACTGTCTGAGCGAAGCGACAGCGCAGCGAGTTTCAGCGCCGCCGGCCTGGCGCGTCCGGAGCAAGGTCCCCGGGCGAATCCCGGGCGTGTTTCTTGGTTACTTCTTTGCACGAGCAAAGAAGTAACTCGAGGCGCGCTGGCGAAACAGCGCAGGCAGGCGGCCGGACGAAGCCACCGTAAACATCCGAGGCCGAACCAGGCCCAGCCTGAAAACGACGGCGCTAGCGGCGCAGGCGCTCCAGGCACTCGGGGGTGGAGACCTGGGCTACCCAGCCGAGGTGCTCGCGGGCGCGCGAGCAGTCCATCTGGAGGGCGCCGTCGAGGCCCTGGACCCATCCGGGATCGCCGGCATGGCGGGTGAATCGCCAGGCCAACGGGTGAATCGCCCGGATCAGGCCCGGGGGCACCGGAATGCCCCAGCGGCGCCGGTGTAGCGCCATCCGGCGCATGGACCAGACGGGCTCGGCCCCGAGGTTGAAGATGCCCTCCGCCTGGCGCGTGACCGCTCGTACCACGGCGTCCGCGGCGTCGTCCTCCCACAGGATCTGCACCGGCACCTCGGCGCCACCCGGATACACGCGACTGCGCGCAACCTGGCGCAGCAGCGGGTGGGCATGCGGCCCGACGATTGCCGGGGGCCGGAGGATGCAGGTGGTCAGATCGGGGTACTGCACGCCGACCGCCAGCAGGGCCTGCTCGGTGGCGACCTTGTCCTCGGCGTACGGGAAGCGCGGCCGCGCCGGGCTGCACTCGGTCAGCGGGCGCGGCGAATTCGGCCACGGCCCGTAGACCGCGGCGCTGGAGAGGAAGACGATCTGGCGCACACCGGCCGCGGCGGCTGCCTGAAAGACGTGGCGGCTCAGCTCGACATTCTGCGCACGCACCCAGTCGCGGTCGCGGCGCCGGCGCCCGCCCTGCCCACCCATCAACTGGAAGGCGAGGTGTATCAGGCTGTCATGCCCGGCCAGGTGTTCCGCGCCGAGATCCGCGAGATCGGCTTGTAAAGGGGTCGTATGCGCGTTCGCCACAACCGGGCGGCGGTCGATCGCGGTAACAGACCGGATACCTTCGGAGGCGGCCAGGGCCGGAACAAGCACCTGGCCCAGGCGCCCGGCGGCGCCGGTCACGGCGACCCGCATGGACGGCTATCCAGCCGTGCCGGTGGCGCCCGGGGCGCGTTCGGCAAAGGCCGGCATGACCTCCTCGGCAAAGCAGTCCATGGACTCCAGCGCGAGTTCGTGGGGCACGGCCCCGGCCCCGAAGGCCAGCAGGACCTGGTCGACCCCCGCCTCGCGCAGCCCCTCGATGCGCTCGCGACACTCGGCGGGCGTGCCGACCAGCGTCATGCCCAGCATGTCGAGGATCTTCAGGTTGATCCCGGCCTTGACCAGATGGCGGAAACGGCCCAGCGAACGGTAGTAGTCGTAGCCCTCGATCAGGCGCTCCAGCACCGGCAGGGTCTGCTGGAACATGTGGCGATAGAACCACTCGAAGGCGGGCTTGGCCTCGCGGCGGGCGCGCTTGCCGTCGGGCAGGCACAGCACCCCGAGGGTCATCCCGACGCGCGGCGGGTGGGCGATGTCGGTGCGCGTCGTGTCCCAGGCTTCGTGGTACAGGCGGATGTCCTCACGGATCATCTGCCAGGGCTTGAACGGACCCGCCAGCGCGCCAATGCCCTGCTCGGCGGCCCAGGTGAAGGACTCCGGGCTGACCGCGGCGGTCCAGATCGGCGGGTGCGGGTCCTGCACCGGGCGCGGCATCACGGGCACGTCGTCCAGGTGATGGAACGGGCCGTCCTGGGTGATCCGACCGGTGGCGAAGGCCTGGCGTAGCGCATCCAGACCGGCATCGACCCGCGCGCGGGACTCGCTCATCTCGGCGCCGAATGTGGCATATTCGCGCGGCGAGAAACCGCGCCCGATGCCCAGGTCCAGACGCCCGCCGGAGAGCTGGTCGAGCATGCCGACCCGCTGTGCGACCCGCAGCGGGTGGTGGTAGGGCAGCGGGACCACGCCGAGGCCCAGACGCAGGCGTTCGGTGCGCTGGCTGGCCGCGGCCAGTACCAGATCCGGCGCGGTGCTGTGGGAGAATTCCGGCATCAGGTGGTGTTCCACCAGCCAGGCCGTGCCGTAGCCAAGACGGTCGGCCTGCTCCCACAGGGCCAGGGTCCGGTCGATCACCTCGGTCTCGGAGGTCTGCAGAAACTCCGGGACCGAGAGCTCATGAAAGAGGTCGAAGCGCATGGCATCAACTGTGCCGCGCGCGCGTTGGGGATACAAGCAAGCCCGTCAGACTACGGTTGAACGAAGGACACGCGGATGTCGAAGGATCAACAAGCGCTGGAGCTGCAGGCTGCCGGGGTCGCGGGCCCCGGTGAGCCCTGGTGGGAGACCTTTTTCCCGGACGACCTCCCGACCGACTGGCAGCTGGAGTACTACACCCACTATCACAGCCGTCTGTTGCTGCCCGCCACTGCCTGGGCGGCACCGGGTGAAGGCCCGTTCGGGCCCTGGGCCGAGGCGGTCCCCGCCAAGCTGCAGCTGACACTGGAGTGGCCCGGGGGTCTTCCGCCGGAGGCGGGTGCGGCCGCCCTGGCCCGAATCGAGAACGACCTGGGTGAGACGCTGCAGGGTGTGGCCCTCGGTGTCATGGGTGCCGAGGATGCCGCCGCCGTGGAGGCGGCACTCGAGGCCGGCCACGTGAAAACCGCCGTGCTGACCGGACCTGCCGAGGCACACACACTGCCGGGCACCCGCGAGGCCCTGTGGTATCCGGGCCGAGACGGCGCTGGCCTGTGGCAGATCGAACCGGAGGCGGACCTGGACCCGATGGGGTGGCGCGCCTTGGTGGAGGCCCTGACCGCGGCCGGCGGCCAGGCTCCAACACCCGTGTTCCTGAGAGCGAGACCGGATCGACTTTCCGAGTTTCGCACCATCGCCCAGTTGCTGGGGGTGGGATGAACTACCCCCAAACCGGTTTGACCGGGCATCGGTCCCGCGCCAGACTCCCGAGTCCCATAGGCCGTACGGCAAGAGGTGCCCGTGGCTGAGCCGGTCGCCGAAGACAGTCCGCATATCGTCATCGAGAACCTGCGCTTCCGGCGCGGGCGCAAGGTGATCTTCGAGGACCTGTCCATGCGCATCCCGCGCGGGCAGGTGACCACGGTCATGGGCCCGAGTGGCAGCGGCAAGACGACCCTGCTGCGCCTGATCGGCGGCCAGCTGCGCCCGGACGAAGGCCGCATCTGGGTCGACGGCCAGGAGGTCGCACGACTCTCGACCCGACGCCTGTACGCCCTGCGCAAACGCATGGGCATGCTGTTCCAGAGCGGGGCCCTGTTGACCGATCTCTCGGTGTTCGAGAATGTCGCCTTCCCTCTGCGCGAGCACACCGACCTCCCCGAGGACGTGCTGCGCACCCTGGTGCTGCTCAAGCTCGAGGCGGTGGGTCTGCGTTCCGCGCGCGACCTGGACCCTGCCTCGCTGTCCGGCGGCATGGCGCGGCGCGTGGCGCTGGCGCGCGCGATCGCGCTGGACCCGGACCTGATCATGTACGACGAACCCTTTACCGGCCTGGACCCGATCACCATGGGCCAGATCGTGACCCTGATCAGGCGCACCAACCAGAGCCTGGGGCTGACCAGCGTACTGGTCTCGCACGACGTTACCGAGGCCATGACCATCTCCGATCACGTGGTGCTGATTGCCGATGGCCGGGCAGTGGATGCCGGGGCACCCGACGACCTGCGTGCCCGCGCCTCCGACTGGAGCGCACAGTTCCTCGAAGGCCGCCCCGATGGCCCAGTTCCGTTTCATTATCCCGGCGACAGCTACCGCGAGGATCTGCTCGGGGTACGGGAGCGGCGCGATGATTGACGGAATTGCCTCGCTGGGTCGCAGCTCGCTGAATGCCCTTGTGGTCTTCGGCCGCGCGTTCCTCTTTCTGCTCCAGGTGCTCGCCAGCCTCGATATCGTGATCCGGCGGTTCGGGCTGACAGTGGTGCAGATCTATTCGGTGGGCGTGCGCTCGCTGCTGATCATCATCGTCTCCGGACTGTTCGTCGGCATGGTGCTGGGCTACCAGGGATACATCACCCTGGTGAACTTCGGTGCCGCAGAGGCCCTGGGCGGCGTGGTCGCCCTGTCGCTGGTGCGCGAACTGGGCCCGGTGGTGACCGCACTGCTATTCGCCGGTCGCGCGGGCTCGGCACTGACGGCCGAGCTGGGCCTGATGAAGACCACCGAGCAGCTCTCGGCGATGGAGATGATGGCGGTGAACCCCTATCGCCGCATCTTCGCCCCGCGCTTCGTGGCCGGATTCCTCTCCATGCCGCTGCTGGCCGCGATCTTCAGCGCAGTGGGCGTGATGGGCGGTTACATCGTCGGCGTGGGCATGCTGGGCGTGGACAGCGGCGCGTACTTCTCGCAGATGCAGTCGGTGACCGACTGGAACGAGGATGTGCTCTCCGGCGTGATCAAGAGCATTGTGTTCGGCTTCGTGGTGACCTGGATCGCGGTATTCCAGGGCTTCAACGCGATGCCGACCTCCGAGGGCATCTCGCGCGCGACGACCCAGACGGTGGTGGTCTCCTCGCTGGCGGTGCTGGGCCTCGATTTCATCCTGACCGGGCTGATGTTCGGCACGGGCTGACCAACCAGTGTTTTCCTAGGCAGGTGGCAACAATGAAGGTACGTTTCTTCGAACTGGCGGTCGGCGTGTTTGTGCTGCTGGGTGTGGCGGCACTGTTCTACCTGGCGATTCAGGTGAGCAACGTGACCGACTACCACGACCGGGACACCTACACGGTGACGGCCTACTTCGACAACATCGGCGGGCTCAAGACGCGCGCGCCGGTCACGGTCTCGGGCGTGCGCATCGGGCGCGTCGCGGATATTCGCTATGATCCGGAGCAGTTCCGCGCCGAGGTCACGCTGGCGATCCGCGCCGAGCATGACTACCTGCCCATGGACACGCAGGCCGCGATCCATACCGCGGGACTCCTGGGCGAGCAGTACATCGCCCTGGAGCCTGGCGGCGACTACGACACCTTGCAGGACGGTGATGAGGTGATGTTCACCCAATCCGCACTGGTCCTGGAGAACCTGATTGGCCGTTTCATGACCAATATGGGTAGCGACTAAACCCGAACCGGGGACGACACGATGAAGACATTGCGATTTCTGGCGCTGCCGGCGCCGCTCTGGCTGCTCCTGCTGCTGGCCCTCCCGGGTGCCGCGCAGGCGGAGAACCCCACCGAGATCATCAAACAGTCCATCGAAGAGGTCTACGAGAAACTTCGGTCGAACGAGGACCGTGCCCAGGAAGATCCGGATTTCGTGATCGGCGTGATCGAAGACAAGATCCTGCCCGGCGTGGATGTCGAAGGCATGTCCCGGCTGGTGCTGGCGCGACACTGGCGCGACGCCTCCAGCGAACAGCGCGAACGCTTTACCAAGGCCTTCAAGAACACCCTGCTGCAAGCCTACGGCGTGCAGCTGGCGGACCACCTGGACAAGGATATCCGCGTAATCGAGCGCCGCTCGCGCCAGGATGACCGCATGGCCGTCGTTGCAACCGAGATCGTCATGGGCTCGGGGCAATCGAACTTGCAGGTCAACTACCGCCTGCGGCCGGTAAACGGGGAGTGGAAAGTGTTCGACGTCGAGGCCGAAGGCCTCAGCTTTGTCGGCAACTTCCGCAACCGCTTCAACGAGGAAATCAACCGCAATGGCCTCGACGCGCTGATCGAACGCCTCGAGGACGGCGACCGCGAGCTCGTCGATGACGCGATGGAAGGCATCGCCGACGAGGTCGACAACGGCGATGGCTGACGCCCGCCTGCACGCAACACCGGAGGGGCTCGCCCTCTCCGGCACGCTGACGCTGGCCACGGTTCCGGGCCTCGAGTCCCGCATTCGCGCCCTGCTCCCCGGGCTGCCCGCTCGCGCGCGGGTGGATCTCGGCGAGGTGACCCGCATCGACTCGGCGGGCGTGGCGCTGCTGGTCACCCTCTGGCGCCGTGTGCACGAACAGGGTGGCGAACTGGGTTTCCACTCCATCCCGCAGGGCCTGGCACCCCTCGTTGAACTCTACGATCTGCAATCGGTGATCGCCGACTCGGTTCCCGCGGCGCAGACCAACGCGGCCTGACGCCCGCCCCGCGACCGGAAACGCGCGCGCAGCGGGCAGATTCGTTATCATGGCGTGTTTCGCTGGGCCATGCTGGACCCTGCGACCGACCCGGGCTTTCCATGGACAAGCTGATCATCACCGGAGGCCGCCGCCTGGAGGGGCAGGTCTGGATCTCCGGGGCCAAGAACGCGGTGCTCCCGATCCTGTCCGCCACCTTGCTGGCGGACGGGCCGATGACCATTGGCAACGTCCCGCACCTGCAGGACGTAACGACCACCATGGAGCTGCTCGGCCGCATGGGCGTAAGCCTGACGGTCAACGAGCGCATGCGCATCGAGGTCGATCCGACCACCCTGACCCAGTGCGTGGCCCCGTATGACCTGGTCAAGACCATGCGCGCCTCCATCCTGGTGCTGGGGCCCCTCCTCGCCCGCTTCGGCGAGGCCGAGGTCTCGCTGCCGGGTGGCTGCGCGATCGGTTCGCGCCCGGTCAACCTGCACCTGCGGGGGCTGGAGGCGCTGGGTGCGGAGATCGACGTCGAGGGGGGCTACATCCACGCCCGCGCCAAGCGCCTGAAGGGTGCTCGCGTCGTGTTCGATCAGGTCACGGTCACCGGCACCGAGAACCTGCTGATGGCCGCCACCCTGGCCGAGGGCGAGACGCTGATCGAGAACGCCGCGCGCGAGCCGGAAGTGGTCGACCTGGCGGACTGCCTGACGGCGATGGGTGCGAAGATCCAGGGCGCTGGGACCGACACCATCCGCGTGCAGGGTGTCGAAAACCTGCAGGCCTGCGAATACGACGTAATGCCGGACCGCATCGAGACCGGCACCTTCCTGGTCGCGGCGGCGGTGACCCGCGGGCGCGTACGCTGCCGCAATACCCGCCCGGAGCTACTGGATGCGGTGCTGGCCAAGCTGGTCGAGGCCGGGGCGCGCATCGAGACCGGCCCGGACTGGATCGAACTGGACATGGAAGGACGTCGCCCGAAGGCGGTCAATCTGCGGACCGCGCCCTTCCCGGCCTTTCCAACCGACATGCAGGCCCAAATGATGGTGCTGAACACCGTCGCCGAGGGCACCGGGTCGGTCGTGGAGACGGTCTTCGAGAACCGCTTCATGCATGCGCTGGAACTGCAGCGCATGGGCGCGGACATCACCATCGAGGGCAATACGGCGATCGTCAAGGGCGTCGAGCGACTGGTGGGCGCGCCGGTGATGGCGACCGACCTGCGCGCCTCGGCCAGCCTGATCATCGCCGGCCTGGTGGCCGAGGGCGAAACCGCGGTCGATCGCATCTACCACATCGACCGCGGCTACGAATGCATCGAGGAAAAACTGAGCCAGATCGGCGCGGGCATCCGCCGCGAGCCGGCCTGACGCCTAGGGAAACACTGATCAATGTACACACTCGCGTTGGTACCCCAGGTTTTCCGAGACAAGGCGCGTCGTGCAGCGGGTAGTGGTTCTACCCGCCCGTTTCTGATTGATTCGGGGCGCAACGCAGGATCGGGGAACCTGGGGTACCAACCCCACAAGCCATTTAATGCGGGGGCTCGGCCGCTTTTGCGCGGGAACGGCGTTGCGGTTCCCTGGTGCAGAATGACTGCACGGCGGTCACCGCGCCTTGTTCGCACGCAAAAGCGACTCGAGCGCGAGCGTGTACATTAATCAGTGTTTCCCTCACAAACGCGAGACAGACCGACACCCGACATGATGGATCCCAACGCCCTGACCATCGCCCTGTCCAAGGGACGCATCCTCAAGGACACCCTGCCGCTGCTGGCCAGCGCCGGGATCGAACTCCTGGAGGACCCGGACAAGACGCGCAAGCTGATCCTCGACACCAACCGCGAGGACGTGAAGATCGTGGTGGTGCGGGCGACCGACGTCCCCACCTATGTGCAGCATGGCGCGGCAGCAATCGGTGTGGCCGGCAAGGACGTACTGATGGAGCACGGCGCGGCTGGACTCTATGAACCGCTGGATCTGCGCATCGCCGCATGCCGGCTGATGCTGGCCGGACGCCCGGGCCAGCAGCCGGACCCGCAGCAGCGCCTGCGCATCGCCACCAAGTTCGTGAACATCACGCAGAACTACTTCGCCCAGCAGGGCCGCCAGGTCGAGATCATCAAGCTCTACGGCTCGATGGAACTGGCGCCGCTGGTCGATCTGGCCGACTACATCGTGGACCTGGTCGACACCGGCAACACGCTCAAGGCCAATGGCCTGGAGCCGCTGGAACTGATTACCCCCATCAGTTCCCGGTTGATCGTGAACCAGGCAGCCATGAAGATGCGACATAGAACTATTCAAAATCTGATCGAGGGCCTGCGCGAGGCCGTCACGCCCGCGACGACGTAACGAGAGCATCATGACCGCCGATACCGACGACCTGAGAATCCGCGATATCCAGGAGGTGTCCGCCCCGGACACCCTGCGCGACGAACTGCCCATCACCGACGCGGCCTCCGAGACCGTGTTCGCGGCACGCCAGGCCTGCCACCGCATCCTGCATGGCGAGGACGACCGCATGCAGGTGATCGTCGGGCCCTGCTCGATTCACGACGTGGACGCCGCGCTGGAGTACGCCGAACGCCTGAAGGGCCTGCGCGAGGACCTGTCCGACGCCCTGCACATCGTGATGCGGGTGTACTTCGAGAAGCCGCGCACCACGGTCGGCTGGAAGGGCCTGATCAACGACCCGGACCTGGACGGCAGCTTCCACATCAACAAGGGTCTGCGCGTCGCGCGCGGGCTGCTGCGTGATCTGGCGATCAAAGGCATGCCGGCCGCCACCGAATACCTCGACCTGATCAGCCCGCAGTACATCGCGGACCTGGTCGCCTGGGGGGCCATCGGCGCGCGCACCACCGAGAGCCAGGTGCACCGCGAGCTGGCCTCCGGCCTGTCCTGCCCGGTGGGCTTCAAGAACTCCACCGATGGCAGCCTGCGGGTCGCGATCGACGCGATCCGCTCCGCCTCGCGACCGCACCACTTCCTGTCGGTGACGAAGGCCGGGCGCTCGGCGATCTTCTCCACCACCGGCAACGACGACTGCCACATCATCCTGCGCGGCGGCAAGCAACCGAACTACGATGCCGAGAGCATCGAACAGGCCTGCAAGGAGCTGCGCATGGCGGAGCTGCCTGAGCTGGTAATGGTCGACTGCAGCCATGCCAACAGCCGCAAGGACCCGAAGCGTCAGGTGGACGTGGCCCGCTCGCTGGCCGAACAGATCGCTGGCGGGGATCGCCGCATCATGGGCGCGATGCTGGAGAGCCATCTGGTCGGTGGCCGCCAGGACATCCTGCCCGGCAAGTCGCTGACCTACGGCCAGAGCATCACCGATGCCTGCATGGGCTGGGACGAGACCGAGACCAGTCTGAAACTGCTGGCGGACGCCGTGCGCGCGCGCCGCAAGACCGCCGTACCGGCCTAGGGAAAACGTCCAGAGGATCCCGACCATGCCCTCCATTGCCCGACTCGATACCCAGCAGCCCGACTTCGATCAGGCCCTGGAGCACCTGCTGTCCTGGGAGTCCGTCGCCGACACCGGCGTACGCGATGCGGTGGACGAGATCCTCGCCGCGGTACGCACCGAGGGCGACGCGGCCGTGCTGCGCTACACCGCCAAGTTCGATCGCCTCGATCGCAGCGCGGTCGCCGACCTGGAGATCCCACGGGAGCGCCTGCAGGCCGCGCTGGAATCGATCCCGGCGGAGCAGCGCCAGGCGCTGGAGACCGCCACCGCGCGTATCCGCCAGTACGCCGAACACCAGAAGATGCAGGACTGGGACTTCACCGATGCCGACGGCACGGTACTCGGCCAGCGCGTGACCGCGCTCGACTCGGTCGGCCTGTACGTCCCCGGCGGCAAGGCCGCCTACCCGTCCTCCGTACTGATGAACGCCGTGCCGGCCAAGGTCGCGGGCGTGGAACTGCTGGTAATGGTCGTGCCCGCCCCGGGCGGCGAACTGAACGATCTGGTGCTGGCCGCGGCCGCCGTGGCCGGGGTGGACCGCGTGTTCACCGTGGGCGGCGCCCAGGCCGTGGCGGCCCTGGCCTATGGCACCGATACCATCCCGGCGGTAGACAAGATCGTCGGCCCCGGCAACATCTTTGTCGCTGCGGCCAAGCGCGAGGTGTTCGGGACGGTCGGCATCGACATGATCGCCGGCCCCTCGGAGATCCTGGTGGTCTGCGACGGAGAGACGGACCCGGACTGGATCGCGGCCGACCTGTTCTCGCAGGCCGAGCATGACGAGCAGGCCCAGTCCATCCTGCTGTCCTGGGACGATGCCTTCCTCGATCGCGTGGCCAAGGCCATGGATCGCCTGCTGGCGGAGATGCCGCGTGCCGAGATCATCCGCACCAGCCTCGAAAAGCGCGGTGCGCTGGTGAAGGTACGCGACTCCGCCGAGGCCGTTGCCGTCGCCAACCGCATCGCGCCGGAACACCTGGAGCTGTCGGTGGCCGACCCGCAGGCGATGCTGGACGCCGGCCTGCGCCACGCCGGCGCGATCTTCATGGGCCGCTACACCTCCGAGGCCCTGGGCGACTACTGCGCCGGGCCCAACCACGTGCTGCCGACCTCGCGCACCGCGCGCTTCTCCTCGCCGCTGGGGGTGTACGACTTCCAGAAGCGCTCGAGCATCATCCACTGCTCGGCCGAGGGCGCGGCGAAGCTCGGCAAGACCGCCGCCGCCCTCGCGCACGGCGAGGGCCTGACCGCCCACGCCCGCTCCGCCGAACTGCGCGGCGGGCAATGAGCCTGCCGCACGAAAGCCGCAGCCCGGATGCCCTGATGCGTCCGGAGGTTCTGGCGCAGTCGGCCTATCAGGTGGCCGACGCGACCGGCCTGATCAAGCTGGACGCGATGGAAAACCCGCATCCCTGGCCCGGCGGTCTGGAAGACGCCTGGCTGGAGGCCCTGCGCGACCCGCAGCTAAACCGTTATCCGGACGCCGGGGCGCGCGAGCTGGAGAAAAATGTGCGCGCCGCTCACGGCGTGCCCGAAGCGGCCGGGCTGCTGTTCGGCAACGGGTCCGACGAACTGATCCAGATCCTGATCATGGCGGTCGCCGCCTCCGGCCGCCCGATCCTGGCGCCGGAGCCGACCTTCGTGATGTACGGCGTGCTGGCCCGCGCAATGGGCGTACCGTTCGTCGGCGTCCCGCTGCACCGCGATTTCACCCTGGACCTCGCCGCGATGCACGCCGCCCTGGCCGAACACGACCCGGCGGTCGTGTTCCTGGCCTATCCGAACAACCCGACCGGGACCCTGGACGACCCGGCCGCCGTGCAGGCGATCATCGAGGCCAACCCCGGCGTCACGGTGGTCGACGAGGCCTATGCCCCGTTCGCCGCCCACAGCTTCCTGCCGGAGGTCGGCCAGCACGACGGGCTCATGGTGATGCGCACGGTCTCGAAGCTGGGGCTGGCCGGCGCGCGGCTGGGCTATCTGGCCGCCTCCGCGGGCTGGATCGATGCGCTGGACCGGCTGCGCCTGCCGTACAACATCAACACCCTGACCCAGCGCTCGGTCACCTTCGCCCTCGATCACCGTGAGGCGCTGGATGACCAGGCGCGCGGCATCATCGAGGAACGCGGCCGGCTGTCCGAGGCGCTTGCGGCGATCGACGGCGTCGAGCACGTGTTCCCGAGCCAGGCGAATTTCATCCTCTTTCGAGTGCGCGAGGGGCAGGGGCACGCGAGCTTCGCGGCCCTGCGCGACGCCGGCATCCTGATCAAGGATGTTGGCCGCGCGCATCCGCTACTCGCCGACTGCCTGCGCGTCACCGTCGGCCGCTCCGACGAGAACGACGCATTTCTCGCGGCCCTGCGCAACGCCCTCGCCGGCTGAACCCTGATTTCCGAGGCTGGGCCTAGTTCACCCTCGGTGTTTACGCTGCCTTCGTCCGGCCGCCTGCCTGCGCTGACTCGCCAGCGCGCCGCGCCCGTTTTAGATCAACAACTGGCTTCTTTGCTCGTGCAAAGAAGTACCCAAGAAACACGCCCGACTGCCGCGACCCCGGCCCGCTGTGCGGGCCGGGCTTTCCCTCGCTCCGAGGCTTTTCGCGGGCGGCGCTGAAACTCGCTGCGCCTTTGGCTTCGCTGAGACAGTCAGCGCCCCCGTTTCTATTTTGAATCGTCCCGCGAAAACCCTCTCCACTCGGCGCGACGACAACGGGGGTGAAGGTCCAAAAAACGGCTGCCCCAGCGACGTAGCACATGGATGGAGGCTGGGTCTTCCGACATCTTCGGCACGCTCGGCCTTCGGCCTTGGCGTGCCGCGTCCGCCAGCGGGCGCCAGACCCCATCGTAGGATGTGATGAGCGCAGCGAATCGCATCAGGGTTTGCCCCGACCGTCGGAACGGTGCGTTTCGCTGCGCTCAACCGCACCCTACGGCGTTGGAGTTGGCTGCAGGCGTAGGGACAGCTTGTGTTTTGACCTTCATCCCCCCGTATGAAGCCCCTTGCGGAAGGGTTCTCGGGACGGACGATTCAAAATAAAAACGGGGGCGCTGACTGTCTCAGCGGAGCCGAAGGCGCAGCGAGTTTCAGCGCCGCCGGCCCGAGGGCCCTGGAGCAAGGTCCCCGGGCGGAATCCGGGTGCGCCTCGACGGGTACTTTCTTGGGCAAGCAAGAAAGCCCGTTGTTGATCAAAAACGGGCGCGGCGCGCTGGCGAGACAGCGCAGGCAGGCGGCGGACCGAAGCCACCGTAAACACCCGAGATCGAACTAGACACAGCCTCGTAAAGGCATGGCGGCAGGAGAGGGGCTAGGCGTCCTCGCCGAAGCGGTTGGCGACGAGTTCGGTGAGGGCGTCGAGGGCCTCTTCGGCGTCCTCGCCGTCGGTGGTGATGGTAACCTCGGAGCCCTGCGCCGCTGCCAGCATCATCACCCCCATGATGCTCTTGCCGTTGACCTCCTGGGCGTTCCGGGAGACGGTCACATCGGACGCGTACTGGCTGGCCAGGCTCACGAACTTGGCCGCCGCACGCGCATGCATCCCCAGACGATTAACGATGGGGACTTCGCGCTGCGGCATCCGAACACTCCTGGTCACAAAGAAGGATGCCATCGTGCCCGCCGGACAGGGCCTTGTTGACCAGCTCCGTCAGCGGCAGATGGCGGTAGTTCAGCACACGGATCAGCATCGGCAGGTTGATCCCGGCAATGACGCGGGCGTTCGCGCCCCGGGCCACGCGACTGGCCACATTGGATGGGGTGGAGCCAAACATGTCGGTCAGGATCAGCACGCCGGAGCCGGAATCCAGCTCGCCCAGGCGCGCCCTCGCGCGCGCCAGCACCTCGTCGGGGTCGTCATTCTGCGACATCGCCATGGACTCGCAATCCTCGGGCAGGTCGCCCAGCATGCTCTGGGCCGTCTGCAGCAGGGTGTCGCCGAGGTTTTGATGCGTGATCAGGATCAGACCAACGCCCATGGACTCACTCCGATTCGAGGGGCAGGGATAGCTCGCGGTGACGGGTGCTAACAGTAACATGTTCGCGCCCCCGCCAGGCAGCCGCCAGCCGCTCCACAAGATAAACCGAGCGGTGACGGCCGCCGGTGCACCCGATCGAAACGGTCACATAGCTGCGGTGATCCTGCCGGATCCGCGGGACCCACTGTTCGAGAAAGCCCTGGATCCCGTCATACATCTCCTCGACCTCGCCATGGCGCGCAAGAAACTCGCAAACAGCCGCATCGCGGCCAGTCAATGGCGCCAGATCGCGCTCGTAGTGCGGGTTGGGCAGACAGCGCACGTCGAACACGAAGTCGGAGTCCAGCGGGGCCCCGTGCTTGAACCCGAATGACTGAAAAAGCAGGGACAGGCGCTCCTCGCCCAGCAGCCCGACGCGGTCGCGCAGGGTGCGCGCGAGATCGTGCATCGACAGACGGGAGGTGTCCACGGTCAGATCCGCCTCGGCCGCAACATGGCCGAGCCAGTCACGTTCGCGCTCGATCGCGTCCACCAGTGGCACGCCGTCGCGCGCCAGTGGGTGTCGGCGCCGCGTCAGGTGATAGCGGCGCAGCAGGACCTCGCTGGAGGCCTGCAGAAACATCACCTCGACCTGCATCCCCTTGCCCCGGAGCTCGCGCAGGAGGTCGGCAAAGCCCTCGAGCGCCGTCAGCCCGCTGCGGACATCCACCCCGACCGCCAGATGCCGGTCTTCGTCCGCGTCGTAATCGCCACTGCGGACCTGTTCGATCAGCCCGGGCAGCAGCGGCAGCGGCAGGTTGTCGACACAGAAATAGCCGGCGTCCTCCAGCGTATGCAGGGCGACCGTCTTGCCGGAGCCCGACAGACCACTGACCAGCAGGAGTCGCATTCAGCCCTCCGGGTCCGGGTTGGGGACGGTGGTTGCAGGGATCGCGCGGTGGTACGGCGGCTCCTCGGGCTCGCCGCTCATCTGCCGGCGCTGACGTGCGCGCAGGTCGTCGCCGGCGACATAGCCCTGCATGTGCAACATGTGGTTGCGCACCGCCGCCTCGATCATCACCGCGATGTTGCGCCCCGGCGCGACCGGCAGGCTGATCAGCGGGATACGCAGCCCGAGGATGCCGATCTCCCCGCGGCGGCCATTCAGGCGGTCATCCGGCACCGGCGAGGGCTCGCCGTGGTCGCGCAGGTCGATAATCAGCCGCAGATACTTGCCGCCCTTGATCGCCGAATCCCCGTACATGGCGCGGACGTTCAGCACGCCCAGCCCGCGGACCTCGAGCAGATCCTGCAACAGGGCCGGGCAGTGTCCGCGCACGATATCCGGGGCGATGCGGGCAAACTCCGGTGCGTCGTCGGCGATCAGCCGGTGCCCGCGCGAGATCAGCTCGAGCGCCACCTCGCTCTTGCCCACGCTGGAGGCCCCGCTGATCAGCACGCCAATGCCGAGGATCTCCATGAACACGCCATGGCGCACCTCGAAATGGGCCAGCCGCTGCTGCAGGAAATAGCGCAGCAGGGAGATAATCTCGTGGCTGCTGGTCGAGGAGCACAAGATCAGCGGCAGCTGCTCATCGGGGACGTCCGGCATCTCCGAGAACGGGCAGGTGTCCTCGGCGAAGATCACCGCGGTCGTCCCGGTGCGGGCCATCTCCAGGATCAGTTGCTCGCGCTGATCATCGCTCAGCCGCGCGATATAGCGCGCCTCGAAATCGCCGATCACCTGGATACGGTTAGGCCGGATCAGGTTGAGGTGCCCGGCGAGGGGCAGGTCGTCGCCGTCACCGCCGACCAGGTTGCGATCCGGTGCGACCTGCTCGCCGTGTACGTAGCGCAGATCCAGGCGATTGCCCATCGCCTGGATCAGGACCTCTACGGTGATGTCGCGCGCGATGCCGCCCTCTCCCAGTGCCTCGTTCATGCACGAATCTCCGGCAGTGCTGGCACGGGGCGTCGTAAGAGAGAAAGTACTGCCGGGAGAGCCATGTTCAGGCGTCGCCGAAGGCCCGGGTCAGTTCGCGTTCCAGGGCGTCCGCGTCGCCGGCACGGCGCAGCGAGGCGATATTGTCGGGCTGCGAGAGACCGCGCGCCAGCTGCGCCAGCAGGTCCAGGTGCGCGCTGGTCGCCGCCTCGGGCACCAGCAGTGCGATCAGGATGTCCACGGGTTCGTGATCCATGGCGTCGAAGTCGACCCCCTGGTCCAGCCGCAGGACCGCGACCCGGGGGGCATCGAGCTCGGCCAGACGCCCATGCGGGATGGCCACGCCATGCCCCAGACCGGTGGAGCCAAGCTTCTCGCGGGCAGACAGGGCCTCGAAGATGGCCCCGCTGGCCGGGCCGGCGGACTCCTCGCCGCCGACGGCCAGCAACTCGGCCAGGGTCTCGAGCGCCCGTTTCTGGCTGGAACACTCGGGCTCCAGCCGGATACGGGCGCGGGTGATCAGCTCGGCAATGGTCATTGCGTTAAAGGGCCTGTTCGCGGTTGCGCTGGGCACCCTCGGCGCGGTGATGGTCCTTGACCTTTTCCTTGTGCTTGATCAGCTGACGATCCACCTTGTCGATCAGGCCATCAATCGCCGCATACATATCCTCGTGACTGGCTTCGGCGTGGATGTGATTGCCGCTGACCTGGAGATTGGCCTCCGCCTTGTTGTTCAGGTTCTGGTTTTTCTCGTGGGTCAGCACCACATGCACGTCGATCACTTTGTCGAAGTGGCGTTCCAGCTTCGCGAACTTTTCGTTCACGTAGTCGCGCAGGGCGTCGGTGATATCGACGTGATGGCCGGTCAGGTTGATCTGCATGGTCAGGCTCCTTTTTGCTTGGTTCCACTGGGCATACTCGCCATCTGCCGGCGTTCGCTGGAAGACGGTATGTGCATAGCCTCGCGGTACTTGGCCACGGTGCGTCGGGCCACATTAATGCCCCGATCCGACAGGATCTGGGCCAGTTTTGCATCACTCAGTGGCTTGTTCGGGGTCTCGCCACCAATCAATTCCCGAATCATGGCACGGATCGCGGTCGCCGAGCATTCGCCGCCATCGGCTGTGCCAACATGACTGGAAAAGAAGTACTTGAACTCGAATACCCCACGCGGGGTGTGCATGTATTTCTGTGTAGTCACCCTCGAGATGGTCGATTCGTGCATCTCCAGGGTCTCGGCGATATCGCGCAGGATCAGCGGTTGCATGGCAACCTCACCATGCTCGAGAAACCCCTGCTGGCGCACGACGATGGCCTGGGCGACCCGCAGCAGGGTGTCGTTCCGGCTGTGCAGGCTCTTCAGGAACCAGCGCGCCTCCTGCAACTGATCGCGCATAAACGCGCTATCACGCGCATCGGAGACCTGCCGCACCATGCCCGCATAGAGATCGTTGATGCGAATGCGCGGCGCAATCTCCGGGTTCAAGTCCACGCGCCAGCCATCGCGGTCATGGCGGACATAGACATCCGGCACCACATATTCCGAAGTGGACTCGCTGATCTGGGCACCGGGCCGCGGATTCAGGGTGCGGATCAGGTCCAGCGCCCGCGCCAGCTCGTCCGGGTCGCGCACGCCGGACTGGCGCTGCAGGGCTCGGTAGTCCCGCTTGGCCAGGCTCTCCATGCCGTTTTCCAGGATGGCTCGAGCCGCGTCACGCGCCGGGGCATCCGGCGCCAAATGGCGCAGCTGGATCTCCAGGCACTCGCGCAGGTCCCGCGCACCGACGCCCAGCGGGTCGCACTGCTGAATCCAGTGCAGCACCGCCTCGACCTCGTCGACCCCCACGGGCTCGTCTTCGCCCTGGCTGATCATCTCCGCCAGCGCCTCGAGTTCACTGTCCAGATAGCCGTCCGGGCTGATCGCGTCGATCAGCGCCGCCCCGATCCGTTGGTCTCGTGGGGTCAGGTGGCTCAGATGCAGCTGCCAGAGCAGGTGATCCTGCAGGCCCTCGTCCTCGCCGTCGGAGGTATTCTCCAGCGGGTCGCGGTCGTCCAGGCCGCGTGGGCTCGGGGCGGGCTCGTAGATGTCGTCCCAGCGACTGTCGGTGCTCAACTCCTCGGGGATCACGTCATCGCCAGCCGTGTCGGCCTGCATGCGATCCCCGTCGACCCGTTCGCCCCCTTCCTCCGGGCGCTCGGGCGGGGCCTCCTCGCCCTCGTCCTCCACCTGCTCGAGCATGGGGTTGCTTTCCAGCGCCTGCTGGATCTCCGCCTGCAACTCCAGCGTGGAAAGCTGCAGCAGACGGATCGCCTGTTGCAGCTGCGGGGTCATCGTCAGCGTCTGCCCCAGCTGCAGATTGAGCCCGGGTTTCAGCATCGCGGTTTGAGGTCCATGGTGACCATCAAGATCATCTTAAGGAAACACTGATCAATGTTCACAGTCGAAAGTTTTCTCCGAGATACACGCGGCGCACCTGGGGGTCGTCCAGCAGCTCCTGCGGGGTCCCGGCGCTCAGGATGCGGCCCTCACTAAGAATATAGGCCCTGTCGCAGATTCCGAGGGTCTCGCGCACGTTGTGGTCGGAAATCAGCACACCGATCCCGCGCTGGGCCAGATGCCCAATCACGGCCTGGATATCACCCACGGAAATCGGATCCACGCCGGCAAACGGTTCGTCCAGGCAGATAAAGCGCGGGTCACCGGCCAGTGCCCGCGCGATCTCGGCGCGGCGACGCTCGCCCCCGGACAGGGCAATCCCAGGGCTGTGGCGCACGGTCTCCAGCTGGAACTCCTCGATCAGGGCATCGCCGATGCGGCGTCGCTCGTGGCGGTCGAGCTCCGAGCGCAGCTCCAGCACCGCCTGCAGGTTGTCCCAAACACTCAGCCGACGGAAGATCGAGGCCTCCTGCGGCAGGTAGCCCAGCCCGGCTCGGGCCCGCGAATGAATCGGGGCCCGGGTGATGTCCCGGTCACCCAGCGTGATGCGGCCACGATTGGGCCGGATCAGGCCGACCAGGCTGTAGAAACAGGTGGTCTTGCCTGCGCCGTTCGGTCCCAGCAGGCCCACGACCTCCCCTGGTGCCAGATCGACGTCGACACGATCCAGCACCGTACGCTTGCCATAGCGCTTGGTCAGCTCGCGGCCGGTCAGATAGCCGGCCATCGGCGCAGATTCGCCACCGGCCGCGGCGGGCGCGCTGGTGTCGAGCTCGTTCATTCGTCGTCTTCGCGGGGCTGGATCCTGATACGTACACGCTCGTCATCGGCCTCGCCACGCTCGGCCTCGATCACATCCGTCTCCAGGTCGTAGACGATGCGCTTGCCGCGCGCTTCCTCGGCTGCCGTGACCACATGCGCCTGGTCGGTCAGGATCACCCGGTCCTCGTTCAGCAGGTAGTCGATGCGCAGCGCGGTGGCGATGCGCATCTCGCCCGTCTCCGGGTCCGGGGACTCCAGCCGCGCAGGCTCGCCGTGGGCCTCCATCTCGTAAGGGCGTCGGTCGCGGCTGCGCACATAGACCTTGTCGGCCTCCAGTGTCATGTCCCCGCGAATCACCACCACATCACCGGTATAAGTGCTTACGCCCCGCCGGTCGTCCATCTCCGCACGATCGGCGGTAATCTCCACCGGCAGGGGCTGCTGCTGGGCAATGACCGGCGCGGCCAGCAGCAACAAGGCACTGCCCAGCAGCACGGGCCATCCGGCCCGGGCGAGCGACGACCCACCACGTTCAGTCATTTGCGGCTTCCTCCTCGCCCGACTCGCTGTAGAGCGTGTACACGTCATGGAACAGCTCTATGGTATCCCCTCGCGAGTCGACGCGCAGACCCGTGCCCCGCTGGAAAAGGCCAGGCTGCTCCAGCGTCGACGGGGCATCGGAGGTGGCGATCATGGTGTCGGTCGCCACCTTCACATCGGCGGATTCAATCACCGTGCGCACGCGCTCGTCACGCTCGGGCTGCACCCCCCGCGTGGGGCCGATCAGGTCCAGGATCTCGTCCATCGGTCGGTGCAGCGCCTCGGGCGCAGTCCAGTGCCATTCGATGCCGCCAGCGTCAAAGATATCCAGGTCGGGGTCGTCGATCAGCTGCGGGCCGTCGCGGCCAAACTCGCGCAGACGCGTCCCGCGCAGGCGGTGACTCAACTCGCCGTCCTCGCCAGTCGCGTGCAGCGTGAAGCCCTCGATCTCCAGCGTCACCTCGCCCTCCGGCTCGTGCTCGCTGGCAACAGCGCCGGCCACCAGCGCCGCCATTGGCAACAGGATCAGCGCCACCGGTCCGGCCACCCACTTCATCCGTCGACGTACTCCGCGAACAGGGCCTCCAGCCGCCCCTGGGCCGCCAGCAGGCCCTCGCAGACCTCGCGCACCGCGCCGCGACCGCCGGGGGCCTGCGTAACCCAATGTGCATGCTGCAATACCAACGGGTGGGAATCCGCCACCGCGATGCCGAGCCCCACACGGCGCATCGCCGGCAGATCGACGATGTCGTCGCCCACGAAGGCGGCCTCGTCGGGCGCGTGGCCGCTCTGCTCCAGCAACTCGTGCAGTGCGGCCCCCTTGTCGCGCCGCCCCTGCACCAGATGCTGCACACCGAGGTCCCGCATGCGGTGCTCGACCACCCCGGAGGTGCGTCCGGTCAGGATCGCGACCTCCAGCCCTCCGTCCAGTGCCAGACGGATGCCGTGCCCGTCGCGCGAATGAAAGGCCTTGTACTGCTCGCCGGCATCCCCCATGAACAGGCTGCCATCGGTCAGCACGCCGTCGACATCCAGGATCAGCAGACGCACCGCCGCCTGGCGGCTGTGCAGGGCCTCGTCGTGACGGTCCATCAGGCCACCCCCGCGCGCAGCAGGTCGTGCATGTTCAGCACCCCGACCAGCCTCTGGTCGTCATCCACCACCGGCAGGGCATTGATCCGCTTGCTCTCCATGGTCTCCAGGGCCTCCACGGCCAGCCACTGCGGGCGGGCGGCATGTCCGCCCCGCGTCATCACCTGGCCGATGGTCAGCGCCTCCAGGCTTTCGCCACGATCCAGCGTGCGTCGGAGGTCGCCATCGGTAAACACGCCGAGGATATGCGCCTCGGGATCGGCGACGATCACCAGCCCCAGCCCCTTGCGCGTAATCTCGAACAGGGCGTCCTTCAGCGGGGCCTCGGGACCCACGCGCGGGATCGCGTCACCGGTATGCATGATGTCCGCGACATGGACCAGCAACCGCCGCCCCAGTCGGCCGCCGGGATGCGAGCGGGCAAAATCGTCGGCGGTAAAGCCGCGCGCATCCAGCACCGCGACCGCCAGGGCATCGCTCATCGCCAGCGCGGCCGTGGTGCTGGAGGTCGGGGCCAGGCCCAGCGGGCAAGCCTCGCGCTCGACCGAGACATCCAGGTGCACGGTGGCATCCTGCCCCAGCCGCGACCCGGGATTGCCGGTCAGCGCGATCAGCGGTACGTCCAGCCGCCGGATCAACGGCAGGATGGTCAGCAGCTCGTCGGTCTCGCCGGAATTGGACAGGGCGATCACCACGTCGTCACGGGTAATCATGCCAAGATCGCCGTGGCTGGCCTCGCCGGGGTGGACGAAAAACGCCGGGGTCCCGGTGGAGGCCAGGGTGGCCGCCAGCTTGGAGCCGATATGGCCGGACTTGCCCATGCCGGTCACCACGACCCGGCCGCGGCACTCGAGGATGTGGCGACAGGCCTCCAGGAACGCATCGTCCACGCGGTCGGCCAGTCGACGCACGGCCTCGGCCTCATCGTTCAGGACCGCCAGGGCCAGCTTGCGAGTGGTATCAGGATTGAAATTCATGCGGTTGCCGTCATTCCGAGATGGACAAGGTAGCCCGCGAACACCACGAGCAGAAGCCCCCCCTGCCAGCGCCGCAGCTGGCTGCCTCGCGCCAGGGCAAAGACGAACAGCGTGGCGGTCATGCCGAGCATCACCGGGTAGTCGCGGACCAGCACCTCGGGCTCGATCGCCAGCGGCGCAATCAGCGCGGGGACTGCCAGCACGGCCAGCAGGTTGAACAGATTGGAACCGATCACGTTGCCGATCGCCAATCCCGCCTCGCGGCGAAAGGCCGCCACCAGGGAAGTCGCCAGTTCCGGCAGGCTAGTCCCGATGGCCACGATGGTCAGGCCAATCACCAGGTCACTGATGCCCAGCTGCTCCGCAATCCCCACCGCACCCCAGACGACCAGCTGGCTGCTGGCAATCAGCAGCGCCAGACCAAGGCCCAGCCAGCCCAGGGCGCGACCGGTAGAGGTGGCCGCCGGAATGGCCTCGACCATGCCACGCACCTCTTCAGGCGCCTCGGCCGGATCCAGCGCCTGCGCACGCCGCGCGATATGGATCACCCAGGCGGTCACCAGCAGCAACCCCGAAATCAGAAGCCCGCCCTCCAGGCGGCCCAGCTCGCCGTCCAGCAGCAGAAACAGGACAGCCAGACTCACCCCCATCAGGATCGGTAGCTCGCGGCGCACCAGGCCGTGCCCGATAACGAGCGGCGCCACCAGCGCCGCCATCGCCAGCACCAGCCCGATATTCGCGATGTTCGAGCCGATCGCATTACCCACCGCGAGGCCCGGGTTGCCCTGCAGCGTCGCCAGTACGGACACGACGATCTCCGGGGCCGAGGTACCGAAGGCGACAATGGTCAACCCGACCAGCAGGGCACTCACGCCCACGCTACGCGCGAACGCCGAGGCACCGAACACGAAGCGGTCGGCACTCCAGGTCAGCAGTACCAGACCGCCGATGACCGCAGCAACGGGAAGGACCATCAGCGAGTGCCGGGACCGGAGGTGGGTGGAGCGGGGTGTCTCTTCACCCGCCAATTGTAGCCGATCGCTGTAACCAATCGCCGGGGCCGGCCCGCGCGCACTGTCACCCCCCAGGGATCAGATACCCGGCGATGGCGAACCACAGCGGGAGTGTCACCAGCGACAGCGCCGTCGTCAGCGTGACCGCGGCCGCATACAGGCCGGTATCGAGCCGGAAGCGATCACAGAACACGAGCCCCAGGACCATCGCCGGCATCGCCGCCTCGAGCACCGAACCAATCCCGGGCACACCCTCCAGCCCGACCCACCAGACCAGGCCGAGCGCGAACAGCGGTGCGATCAGCAACTGGATGACGGACACCATCACCAGGGGGCGCAGATCGCGGCCGCGGAAACGGTCGAACACCAGCGCCAGCCCCAGCGAGAACAGCATCAGGGGGGCGACCGAGTCAGCCAGGAAGCCGAGCCAGGTATCCAGCCAGGTCACCAGCGGCAGACCGGCCAGGTTCAGCGCCACGCCCAGGACCGCCGCCCAGATCGAGGGGACAGCGACCAGCCCGCGAATGGCCCCGCCGCCGCCATACAGCCGGACCGCCTCCGGGTCCCCGTAACGCCTGGCCAGCAGGATCCCCAGCGTCAGCACCAGGGGCAGGCAGGCGAACAGGTCGTACTGGATCGCCACCGCCCGGCCGGCATCGCCGAACAGACTATCGAGTACGGGGAGCCCCAGGTAGGTGGCATTCGGCCAGGCCGCGGCCAGCAGCATCGCCCCGACCGCCGCGCGTTCTGCCAGGCAAAGTCGGCAAGCGAGCAGGGTCACGGCCACCATCGCCAGCACGGTCGTGCCGGCCACCAGGGCGATGCGCAGCGAGTCGAGTCCCAGGGGGGCGGTCCACAGCACCTGCAGCACCAGCGCGGGCAGCAGCAGGTAGTAGACCAGGGTGGTGAGCACCCGGCGGGCGGTGTCGGCGTCCAGCCCGCCGGGGCGCAACAGGCGCCAGACGACGCCCGCAACGATGAGCGCCCCCATCTGGGTCATGACCGTCAGCATGGGGGCGCTCGTTTAGGACTATAGGTTTCGCGTCAGAAGGTAATCAGGCCTGGCCAGCCTGCTGCTCCTGCTGCTGGCGTTCGACGTCGGCACGCACCTGGTCCATGTCCAGCTCGCGCACCTTGCCCAGCACCTCGTCCAGTTGCCCGGCGGACAGCACGCCCGGCTGGGAGAAGACGATGATCTGCTCGCGGAAGATCATCAGCGTCGGGATGGAACGGATCTGGAACGCCCCGGCGATCCCCTGCTCCTCGTCGGTGTTCACCTTGGCGAAGACGACGTCGGAATGCTGCTCGGAGGCCGCCTCGAAGGTCGGGGCGAACTGCTGACACGGGCCGCACCAGGGGGCCCAGAAGTCCAGAATGACAATGTTGTTGCCGGTGATCGTGGATTCGAACGTATCCTGCGTGAGTTCCTGAACGGCCATGATGGCGGGCTCCAATGAAAGTGTGTGCCGAAACCTTAACAGCCCCGCCGCAGGGTTTCAGGATTTCGATGCCGCGAGCATGGCCGCTCGCAGGCGCTCCAGGCGCTCGATCGGGTCGTCCGCCTCCAGCAGCTGCTGCTTGATCTCGAGATCGATCGGCAGCAGCTCCGTCAGCCGTCCGACCACCCAGGAGGAATCGTCAAAACGACGCTCCAGGTGTGACCAGGGCGTGCCGAGCTGGTCCAGCAGCCGCTCGAGCAGATCCGCCAGTGAGGCATAGTCCACCGGCAGGCTGACATCGGGGCGCTCCTGCAAAGGCTCGACCTCCGCCAGCCAGAGGCCGTCCTCGGCGCGGCGCGGGTTGTGAAGCTGGTGGCGACGCTCGCCCTTGACGAGGATCCCGAGCAGGCCGTCCGGCCGCTGGTCCCAGTCGACGATCGCGACCTCGGTCCCGATCGGGTGGAAGCCGACGGACGGGTCCGTCTCCGCCTCCGGACGGGGCGCACCGGACTCGGTGTCCGGCTCGATCGCGACGATCACGAAGCGGTCATCCTCGCGCAGGCAGCGGCGCACCATGTCGAGATAGCGCGTCTCGAAGATCCGCAGCGGCAGCAGCCCCTCCGGAAACAGCACGGTATTCAGCGGGAACAGTGGCAGAGTTGTCATGCCGGGCCCTCCGGCGGCAACGACGCCTCGCCCCAGCGCGGGCCCAGGGCATGTTCGATGTCCAGATGGTCCAGTACTCGCGCCACCATGAAATCAACCAGATCGTCGATGGATTGCGGCCGATGATAAAAGGCCGGGTTGGCCGGCATGACCACCGCACCCATGCGCGCCAGGCGCAGCATGTTCTCCAGGTGGATCTCGGAGAACGGCGTCTCGCGTACCACCAGCACCAGCCTGCGCCGCTCCTTGAGCACCACATCCGCCGCGCGTTCGATCAGCCCGCGCGAGGCCCCGGTCGCGATGGCCGATACGGTCGCCGTGGTGCAGGGGCAGACCACCATCGCCTCAGGCACCGCCGAGCCGCTGGCCACCGGTGCGGTCCACTGCTCCGGGCCATAGCAGCGGATCTGTCCATCGGCAGCCCCATGACGCTCGGCGAAAAAGCGAGCGATCTCGGCCGGACGCCCGGGTACGTCGAGATCAGTCTCCAGCCCCAGCACCACTTGTGCCGGTTTCGACAGCATCAGATGCACCTGCACCCCCGCCTGTACCAGGCACTCCAGCAGGCGCAGCCCGTAGGGCGCGCCGGAGGCACCGGTCAGGGCCAGGGCGATCGAACGCGGCTTTCCACTCATGCGGGGGTCCCCGAGGGTTCACGTGACTGCAACCCGGCGATCAGGCGCTGGTGCAGGCCATCGAAACCACCATTGCTCATAATGACCAGCGTATCGCCGGGGCGCGCCGTGGCAAGAATCCCCTGCAACAGGGATTCGATCTCGCGCGCCACCGACAGCCGACCGCCGAGCTTTCGCTGCAGACCCTCGGTGGACCAGTCGATCTCCGGGGCATGATAAAGATGCACTGCGTCCGCGCGCTCCAGGGCGGCCCCCAGTGCGTCGGCATGCACCCCCATGCGCATGGTGTTGGAACGCGGCTCCAGCACCGCGATCAGGCGTCCGCCGGGGGCGACGCGGCCGCGCAGGCCCTCGAGGGTCAGGCGGATCGCGGTCGGGTGATGGGCGAAGTCGTCGATTACGCGGATCCCGTCGATCTCGGCGCGCAACTCCTGGCGCCGCCGCACACCGCGGAAGGCCGGCAGGGCCGCGATCCCCGCGGCCAGCGGTACCCCGGCATGGCGGGCCGCCCCGAGCGCGGCCAGGGCATTGGAAAGATTGTGCTGCCCCGTCATCTCCCAGGCCACGCGCCCCTGGGCCACCCCGTTGGCCAGCACCTCGAACTCCGAGGCATCGTCATTCAAAGGCCGCGCCACCAGGGACACCGTATCCCCGGTGTCCGGGTCGGTGGTGATGCGCTCCACCGGCGTCCAGCAGCCCATCTCCAGCACGCGCTCCAGCGCGGCATCACCTGCGGGCGCCAGGATCAGGCCCTGGCCGGGGATGGTACGAACCAGGTGATGGAACTGACGCTCGATCGCGGCCAGGTCCGGGTAGATGTCTGCATGGTCGAACTCGAGGTTGTTCAGTACCAGGGTACGCGGCCGGTAGTGGACGAACTTGGCACGCTTGTCGAAGAATGCAGAGTCGTACTCGTCCGCCTCGATCACGAAGAACGGGGTCTCGCCCATCCGCGCGCTGACGCCAAAGTTTCCGGGCACGCCCCCGATCAGGAATCCCGGGCTCAGCCCGGCATGTTCCAGGATCCAGGCCAGCAGGCTGGCGGTCGTCGTCTTGCCGTGGGTACCGGCCACCGCCAGCACCCAGCGATCATGCAGCACATGCTCGGCCAGCCACTGCGGGCCGGAGGTGTAGGACAGGCCGCGATCGAGCAGGGCCTCGATGACCGGCATACCGCGGGTCATCACGTTGCCGACCACGACCGGCCCTTGCTCCGGCAGGGTCGCCGGGTCATGCCCCTCGTGGTAGTGGATACCGGCCTGCTCCAGCTGTTCGCTCATCGGCGGGTACAGCTTCTGGTCGGATCCGGTGACCTCGTAGCCGCGCGCCCGGGCAAGCTGGGCCAGCCCGCCCATAAAGGTCCCGCCAATACCGAGGATATGCAGCTGGCCCGTGCTCACTACAGCGCTCCCAGGGCCACCTGGGTGATCACACTGGAGACCACCACATACCCCAGCGCAATCAGCATGCCGACAAAGCGGCTGCCCAGCTCCAGGGCCTGTTGCAGGATGTGCCCGAACACCAGCAGCAGCCAGCCCACCAGCGTCAGCAGGGCCAGCAGGGCCCCGGTGGAGACCTCCTCCGGGTCGGTCGGGGCATCGATCAGCATCAACAAGGCCATCAGCAGGCCCAGAAGGGCCCCGGTGCCGGCCATTGCGGTAAAGGTCTGCAGCCAGCGGTCAGGCACACCCCCCATGCGCAGCACCACGACGATAAACATATACAGCACGGCGAGATCGAGCACATTCAGGACCAGGGCCTGGCCCGTGCCGTACATCGGGATGCCGACCGCCATGCCCGTGACCAGGGCAATCCCGAGCCAGAAGATCAGCGTAGCGTTATCGGGCGGCAGGTCCTGCGGGCCACTGCGCAGACGCAGGATGTCCAGCATCGTCCAGAGGCTGTTCAATCCATGTCCTCCTCGGCTTCCATCGCCTCCAGGGCCTCGAGCTCGTCGAGTTCATCCAGCATCTCGGTTGCGCGCTCGTCCGACGCCCCGCGCACCAGGAAGTCGCGGCGCTGCAGATAGGCCTCGCGCATGGCGATGTATCGATCGTCGGAGATCTGCGCCAGCATACGCTCGGTCGGTATCAATCCGGCGCGCATATCAACCACATCCAGCGCGATCAGACCCACCCACCAACCGGTGTGATCGGTGCGCAGATTTGTGTGATAGAGGGGGCTTGTATAGCCGTCAACCAGACGCGCCGGGGCATCGCGCGCGGTACTGGGGCCAAGCAGCGGCAGCTGCAGGTACGGGCCACGTGCCACGCCCCAGGCACCCAGGGTCTGACCGAAGTCCTCGTTGTTCTTCTCGAGGCCCATGGGAGTCGCGACATCGATCAGGCCGAGCAGACCGAAGGTCGTATTGAACATGATGCGCCCGGTATCCGAGGCGGCGTTGTCCAGGTTGCCCTGCAACAGGTTGTTGAACAGGACCGTGAAGTCATTGAGGTTGGAGAAAAAATTGCCTACCCCGGTCTGGACGGGCTGCGGCAGCCGCCGATACTGGACTGCGGCCGGGCGCAGCAGGGCCTGGTCAAAGTCGTCGTTGATCTCGAACACCACCCGGTTGTACGACTCCCAGGGGTCGTCCGGATGACGATCTTCGCTGGGCACGGTCGCACAGCCGGAAAGCGTCAGTACCATCAGGGCCGCCAACCCCATGCGTAAACGGGAAACAACCGACATACGATTCCTTTTTCGCCGCGCCCGACCTCGGGAAACACGGATCAATGTACACGCTCGCGCTCGAGTCGCTTTTGCGTGCGAACAAGGCGCGGTGACTGCCGTGCAGTCATTCTGCACAAGGGAGCCGCAACGCCGTACGCGCGCCCGTTTTTGATAACAACGGGCAGCCGAGCCCCTGCAGTGAGTGAGTTGCGGGGTTGGCACCCCAGGTGCCCCGATCCTGCGTTGCGCCCCGCATTCATCAAAAACGGGCGGGTAGAACCACTACCCGCTACGCACCACGCCTTGTCTCGGAAAACCTGGGGTGCCAACGCGAGTGTGTACATTAATCTGTGTTTCCCTAGGCGTCAGGAACCGGTAATGGGGTGAATATCCGCCTTGCGGGCCACACCAACCTGGCCCCGTCCCTCGTTCTTGGCGGTGTAACAAGCGCGATCGGCGGCCACGAAGGCCGCATCCACACTCGGCAGCGTCTCGCCCAGTTGCACCACACCCACCGAGGCCCCAATGGTGACGTCCCGCGCCTCGACCTGCAACGGCCGGTCGCCCAACGCACTGCAGATCCGCTGCCCCAGGACCCGGGCCTGCTCGGCATCGGTCTCGTACGCGATCACCGCAAACTCGTCGCCCCCGATCCGGGACACGGCATCGCGCGATCGCGTCAGCTGCCGCAGGATCGTCGCCACCCGGCGCAGAAGCTCGTCGCCCACCCGGTGGCCATGGCGATCGTTTACCGCCTTGAAATAATCCAGATCCACCAGCAGCAGGCTCGCCACCGACGAGTATTCCCGGGCATTGTCCATCGCGTGCTGCATCTCGCGCTCGAATGCGCGCCGGTTCAAGAGACCGGTGAGCGGATCGTGGCTCGCTTCATGCACAAGCCGGTCCACCAACTCGCGTTCCTCGGAGATATCGGCCAGCACGAGCAGGGTGCGCACCGAACTGCCCGCCACCGGATCCAGCGCTGTGCGGTCGATGCGCACGATCCGTTCGTGGCCGCTGGGCGTCACCAAGCGTGCCTCGGTATGCTCGCCCAGATGTTTGGCGAGCGGCTGGGATCGGTCTGCACCCAGCGGCCGATCGGTCCCCATCTCGCGCAGGTCCAGGACCTGATCCAGGCTGCACCCCAGTGCCTGCAGACGGACCAGCCCCGCCATCTGCTCGGCCGCAGGGTTCATATAGACGATCCCGCCACGGGCATCCAGCGTAATCACCGCGTTCGGGATCGCGCCCATCGCCCGGCGCAGGTTGTGCCCGGCGATGCGCATACGGGCATGTACCCGCAGCACGTACAGGAGGATCGCCGCGATACCTGCCGCCAGGACGGCGAGTAACGCCGCCAGGTTGTCGCGCGCCCATCGCAGCACGGCGAACGGCTCGGGGGCGTAAAGCCCCACGCCCAGGTCGTACATCAGGCCCTGCACGTCCTCGTAGGAACGCGGCGCGGCCCAGCCCGTAATCCCGACCGCCTGGCTCACCGGGTGCTCGGCATCCAGCGCCAGAAGGGCGCGCAGCACTGCCTGAGCGATATCCACATCGAGATCGCCGCGCATCGCCAGCGGCCACTCCGGGTACAGACGGGTCGAGGTCCGGTAGGGGAAGCGGGGCACGGCCCGCTCGCCGATCAGACGCACTTGCTCGACCCGTGGGTCGCCCTGCTCGCGCAGGTCTTCGAGGATCCCGGTGCGAAAGGTCGCGGCATCCACCTCGCCCGCCAGCAGCAGATCCAGTCCCCGGGAAACCGGGAAGCCCGTGAATACCACGCGATCCAGATCGGTCTCGACATCCAGCCCGGCGGCCTCGAGTTCCCGCCAGGCCATCCACCAGCCGCCAAAGCCGTCGGGGTGGACCGCGGAGACCCGCTGCCCGACCAGGTCGCTCAGCTCGACCAGGTCCGTGCGGTCCTCGCGCGCGATGATCACAGCCCCAAAACGGTCTTCCTCGCGCCCGACCTCGGCCGGGAGCATGGTCGCGATACGGGAGATGCCGTGACGCTGCTCCAGCATCACGTAGGAGCCGGGGTTGGTCAGGACCAGGTCAAAGCGACCCTCGGCCGCACCCGCCTGCAGGGCATCATTGTCGACCGGCACCAGGCGGACCTGAATGGCCTCCAGCGCCTGCTCCAGGTACTCGGCGAAAGGCGTCCACTGTTCGCGCGCGGCATCCTCGCCCCGGTGCGCCAGCACCGCGAGGATCAGCTCGCGCTCGGCCACCCCGGCCTTCGCACCGGCCGGCGTTGCCAGCAGCGCGCCAAAGACCAGCCCCCACAGCAGAACGACACCTCCGAGACCGCCCCTGCCGAACCAGGACAGGAAACCAGGCGATCGCCGGAGGCACGCACGCGGGCTCATCTCATGTGGGCTTCCGATTGCGGCTGGCGGCGATGCGCAGGCGCAGTGCGTTCAGGCGAATGAAACCCTCGGCGTCCTTCTGGTCATAGGCGCCGGCATCGTCCTCGAAGGTAGCAATCGCGTCGTCGAACAGGGTGTCCTCGGAGCGGCGGCCGGCGACGATCACGTTGCCCTTGTACAGACGCAGGCGCACCTCGCCGTTGACCACACCCTGGGTGTCATCGATCGCGGCCTGCAGCATGCGCCGCTCCGGACTCCACCAGTATCCGTTGTAGATCAGGCTGGCGTAGCGCGGCATCAGCTCGTCCTTCAGGTGCGCGGCCTCGCGATCCAGGGTGATCGACTCCAGCGCCCGGCGCGCCTTGAGCAGGATGGTGCCGCCCGGGGTCTCGTAGCAGCCGCGCGACTTCATGCCGACATAGCGGTTCTCGACGATATCGAGACGGCCGACGCCGTGGGCCCCGCCGCGTTCGTTGAGCTTCGCGAGCAGCTCGGCCGCGCTCATACGCTCGCCATTGATCGAGACCGGGTCGCCCTTCTCGAAACCGATGGTCAGCGTCTCGGATTCGTCCGGTGCCGCCTCCGGGGAGACCGACCAGCGCCACATGTCTTCCTCGGCCTCGGTCCACGGGTCTTCCAGCGGGCCGCCCTCGTAGGAGATGTGCAGCAGGTTGGCATCCATGGAGTACGGCGACTTCGTGCCCTTCTTGGCGTAGTCCACCGGGATGTTGTGCTGCTCGGCGTAGGCCATCAGGCGTTCGCGCGAGTTCAGGTCCCACTCGCGCCAGGGGGCGATCACCTGGATGCCCGGCTTCAGCGCATAGGCCCCGAGCTCGAAGCGGACCTGGTCGTTGCCCTTGCCGGTCGCGCCATGGGCGATGGCGTCGGCGCCGGTCTCCTCGGCGATCTCCACCATCCGGCGCGCGATCAGCGGCCGCGCAATCGAGGTGCCCAGCAGGTACTCGCCCTCGTAGATCGTGTTCGCGCGGAACATCGGGAACACGTAGTCCCGCACGAAGGTCTCGCGCAGATCCTCGATGTAGATCTGCTTGACCCCCAGGGCCTCGGCCTTGGCGCGGGCCGGCTCGACCTCCTCGCCCTGGCCCAGATCGGCGGTGAAGGTGATCACCTCGCAGCCGTACTGATCCTCCAGCCACTTGAGGATCACGGAGGTATCCAGGCCACCGGAATAGGCCAGCACGACACGGGAAATCTTCGAACTCATGGGAATACCAATCCTTCTTTCTTCTTGAGAGTTATAGTCGTTTTTGTGACGGGCTTCACTACCAGCCCGCGGAGGCCGGGGCGCCCCGGGGAGACTCCGGCGCCGCCCGCGGCTCGGCCGGGGGCAGCTCGCGGCCGGCGTCAACAGCGGTTTCCGCAACGGAAGACGGTCTGGCTGCGGCGTCCGCGCCACCCAGCCACCAGATATCCACCCGGCGCGAACCCTCGCGCTCGCCGTCCGCGTCCGGGTCGACACCACCGGCCTCGACCGTCAATCCATCGCCCGGCACACCCGCCTCCACCAGCGCCGCGCGCACCGCCTCTGCGCGCTGGCGACTCAGACGCTCGTTAACCTCGCGCGGGCCTTCGGCGTCGGTCAGGCCGACCAGGCGCACGCGCGGGCGTTCTACGGTGCGCAGGGTCTCGGCCGCACGGGCGACGGTCTCGCGCCCCCTGGAATCCAGTTCGCGGCTGCCGGTTGCGAAGTACACCGACCAGCGATCCAGCGCCCCGACATCCGGGCCCTCGGCCCCGGTGTAGCAGGCCTCGAAGGCCCCGGCACGCTGGGCAAAACGAATGCCGCGAAAATGCACCGCGTCCTCGGCACCGGGGAAATCGATCCGCACGTCATGCCCCACCAGAAGGCGGGCCTGGAGCGCCTGAACATGCGCGTCCGGAACCCGGAAACGATCGGGTCGTTCGGCCCGCAACTCGAGATCCAGGGGCGACTTCGGACTCGCCCCAAGCCACTCCGGGGCCCCGGTGCGCAATCGCGCGGTGGCGCCCTCGGGCATTGCGTAGGGGGCAAGCCAGAAGGCGCGAAGCGCCAGGCCTGGCCGGGTCTCGAAGCGCAGCGTACCGCCGTGGCGAACGCCCTGCTCGATGCGGCAGGCATCGTCCAGTTCGATCACCTGCCAGTCGCTGCGCTCCAGCGATTCACGGTGAGGCACGACCCCCGCCTGAGCCACCCCGTGCGCCAGCCACAGTCCCCCGAAAACCAGGAGAGCAAGACGGCGCAGCACGGACACGAAACTAGCGACTCTTGGGCGGCAGGATATCGGTGATCGAACCGTGCGCGACCTCGGCGGCGAAGGCCACCGTCTCGCTCAGGGTCGGGTGCGGATGCACGGTCAGACCAATGTCTTCCATCTCCGCCCCCATCTCCAGCGCCAGCATCGCCTCGCCGATCAGGTCGCCGGCGGACGGGCCCACCAGGCCCGCACCGATCACCCGGCCATCGGCGTCGAACAGCAGCTTGGTCATGCCGTCCTCGGCACCCAGCGCAATTGCGCGGCCGGAGGCGGCCCAGGGGAACACGCCCTTGGTGTACTCGATGCCGTCGGCCTTGGCCTGCTCCTCGGTCACGCCCATCCAGGCGACCTCCGGATGGGTGTAGGCCACCGACGGGATCGCGCGGGCGTCGAAGTGCACCTTGTGCCCGGCGATCACCTCGGCCGCGACCTTGCCCTCGTGGGTGGCCTTGTGCGCCAGCATCGGCTGACCGACGACGTCGCCGATGGCGAAGATGTGCTCGACGTTGGTGCGCTGCTGGCTGTCGACCTCGATAAAGCCGCGCTCGGTCACCTGCACGCCCGCCGCCTCGGCCTTGATCTTCGCCCCGTTCGGGCTGCGCCCCACGGCGACCAGCACACGGTCAAAGGTGTCTTCTTCCGGCAGGCCCTTGGCCTCGCCCTCGAACTGGCAGACGATCCCGGCCTTGGTGGCCTTGGCCCCGGACACCTTGCTCTTGAGGAAAATATTCTCGAAGCGCTTCTTCGCACGCTTCTCGAACGGGCGCACGATGTCGCGGTCCGCGCCCGGCATCAGGGTATCGGACAGCTCGACCACCGTGACCTTCGCGCCCAGCGACTCGTACACGCAGGCCATCTCCAGGCCGATGATGCCGCCGCCGACCACCAGCATGCGCTCGGGGATGTCGGCCAGATCGAGGGCGCCGGTGGAGTCCATCACCCGTTCGTCGTCCCAGGGGAAACCGGGCAGCTTGATCGCCTGCGAACCGACCGCGATGATCGCGTGCTCGAAGCCAATCACCTCGCGGCCGCCGTCGCCCTCGACCGCGATGCTGTTGGCGCCGACAAACTCGCCCACACCCTGCACCACGCGCACCTTGCGCTGCTTGCACAGCTGCTTGAGCCCGCCGGTCAGCTTCTTGACCGTCTTGTCCTTGTAGCCCCGCAGGCCGTCGAGATCGATCTCCGGCTCGCCGAACTTGATGCCCAGCGCGGCAAAGCGCTCAGCCTCGTGCAGCACCTCGCCGGCGTGCAGCAGCGCCTTGGACGGGATACAGCCGACGTTCAGGCAGACCCCGCCGATCTGCGGGTAGCGCTCGACCATCACCACGTCGAGCCCCAGGTCCGCGGCGCGGAAGGCGGCGGTATAGCCGCCGGGGCCGGAGCCCAGCACCAGGACCTGGCACTGGCTGTCGGTATTCAGGTCGGCGGCCGCCTTGGGTGCCGCCTTCTGCGGCTCACTCGCGGCGCCCGATTCCACCTTGGCGGATTCGGTCTTCTCGCCACCGGATGCGGGGGCGTCATCGCTTCCGCCCGCAGCCTCGCCACTGGCCTCGAGATCGAGGAGCTTGCTGCCCTGGGAGACCTTGTCCCCGACCTTCACATGCAGCTTCTTCACGGTGCCGGCCTCTGGGGCGGGCACGTCGATGGTCGCCTTGTCGGACTCCAGCGTGATCAGCGGGTCCTCCGGTGCGATCTCGCTGCCCGGCTGTACCAGGACCTCGATGATCTCGACGTCCTTGAAATCCCCGATATCCGGGACCTCGATGGTCTTGGTCTGGCTCATGACAAAGCTCCGGTCGTTACAGCAGCATGCGGCGCATGTCGGACAGCAATGCGCTCAGCGTGGTGGCAAAACGGGCGCCCAGCGCGCCATCGATCACCCGGTGATCGTAGGACAGCGCCAGCGGCAGGATCAGGCGCGGCTCGAACTCCTTGCCGTTCCAGACCGGCTTCATGCTGGAGCGCGACACGCCCAGGATCGCCACCTCGGGGGCATTCACGATCGGCGTGAACTGCGTCCCGCCGATCCCGCCGAGGCTGGAGATGGTCAGGCAGCCGCCCTGCATGTCCGCGGGCTTGAGCTTCTTGTCGCGAGCGCGCTGGGACAGGTCCATCAGCTCGGAGGCGATGTCGACCAGGCTCTTGCGATCGACGTCGCGCACCACCGGGACGACCAGGCCGTCCGGCGTATCGACCGCGATACCGAGGTTGTAGTACTGCTTCAGGATCAGGTTCTCGCCGGTCGCATCCAGCGAGGCATTGAAGCGCGGGTACTGCTTGAGCGCGGAGACCACCGCCTTCATCAGGAACGGCAGGAAGGTAACCTTCACGCCCTTCTTCTCGTACTCGGCCTTCAGCGACTTTCGGAAGTCCTCGAGCTCGGTGATGTCGGCCTCGTCGAACTGGGTCACGTGCGGGACAGTGACCCAGTTGCGATGCAGGTTCTTGCCGGTGAGCTTGTTGATCTTCGACAGCGGCTGGGTCTCGATCGGACCGAACTCGGAGAAGTCGATCTCCGGCATCGGCTCGACCCCCAGGCCGCCGCCGGCGCCCTGACTCAGCGCGCGCTTGACGAAGCCCTGCACGTCCTCGCGCAGGATGCGCCCCTTGCGCCCGGAACCCTCGACCTTGCTCAGGTCCACGCCCAGTTCGCGCGCGAACTTGCGCACCACCGGCGAGGCGTGGGCCTTGCGGAAGGCCGATTCGTCGCGGATGTGCTCGGTCGGCGACGGCCGCGGATCGGCCCGACCGGCCGCTTTCGGCGCCTCGGACGGCTTCGGCTGCTCGGCCTCGGGGGCCGACTCGGCCTGCCCACCCGAGGGAGACGGCGCTTCCTGCTTCGGCGCCTCGTCGTTGGCTGAGGTGTCCTCGGCCGCGCCCTTGTCGGAGGGCTCCAGCTCCAGGATCGGGTCGCCCTGGTTGACGCGGTCGCCGGCCTTCACCTTCAGCGCCTTCACGGTGCCGCCCTGCGGGGCCGGGATCTCGATGGAGGCCTTGTCGGACTCCAGCGTGATCAGCGGATCCTCGGGGGCCACGGTGTCGCCGGGGCTGACGATGACCTCGATGATCTCGACGTCCTTGAAGTCGCCGATATCCGGGACGTGCACAGTAGTCGTGTTGCTCATGTCTGCTCCTGCCTCGGGTCCGGCGGCCTCAGGCCTGCAAGGGGTTGGGCCGTTCGACGTCGATCTTGTACTTCTTGATCGCGTCGGAGACGGTCTTGACCTCGACGGTCCCGTTATCGGCCAAGGCCTTCAGGGCCGTGACCGCGATGTGGTAACGATCCACCTCGAAGTGGCGTCGCAGCGCGGCACGGGTATCCGAGCGACCGAAGCCGTCGGTCCCCAGCACGCGGTATTCGGCCGGCACGAAGGCACGGATCTGGTCGGCATAGGCCTGCACGTAGTCGGTCGCGGCGATTACCGGATCCTCCGAGCCACCCAGACATTCCTCCACCCAGGACTTGCGCGGCTTGGCCTCCGGATGCAGCCGCGCATGGCGCTCGACATCGCGGCCGTCGCGGGCCAGCTCGTTGAAGCTGGTCGCGCTCCAGACCTCGGCGGCGACGCCGAAGTCCTTATCCAGCAGTTCGGCGGCGGCAATGGCCTCGCGCAGGATGGTGCCGGAACCCAGCAGGCGCACCTTCTTTTTCTTGCGCCCACCCGCCTGCAGCCGGTACAGGCCGCGGCGGATGCCTTCCTCGGCGCCCTTCGGCATGGCCGGCTGCGGGTAGTTCTCGTTCATTACGGTGATGTAGTAGAAGACGCTCTCCTGCTCCGCGTACATACGGCGCATGCCGTCCTGCACGATCACCGCCAGCTCAAAGGCGAAGGTCGGGTCGTAGGCGATGCAGTTGGGCACGTTGGCGGCCATCATCAGACTGTGGCCGTCGTCGTGCTGCAGGCCCTCACCGGCCAGGGTGGTACGCCCGGCGGTCGCCCCCATCAGGAAGCCACGGGCACGCATGTCGCCAGCGGCCCAGATCAGGTCGCCAATGCGCTGGAAGCCGAACATCGAATAGAAGATGTAGAACGGCACCATCGCCACGCCATGGGTGGAGTAGGAGGTGGCCGCCGCGATCCAGGAGGACATGGAACCGGCCTCGTTGATCCCCTCTTCGAGAATCTGGCCCTTCTTGTCCTCCTTGTAATACATCACCTGGTCCTTGTCCTGCGGCTCGTAGAGCTGACCGACCGAGGAGTAGATTCCCAGCTGGCGGAACAGCCCTTCCATGCCGAAGGTACGCGCCTCGTCGGGCACGATCGGGACGATGTTCTTGCCGATCTTCTTGTCGCGGGCAAGCAGGGTCAGCAGACGCACGAAGGCCATGGTGGTGGACATCTCGCGCTCGCCGGAGGCCTCCAGCAGGCCGTTGAAGGCGTCCAGCCCCGGGATCTCCAGCGGGGTGGCCAGCGGGCGGCGCACCGGCAAATAGCCGCCCAGGTCCTTGCGCCGCTCGTGCATGTACTTCATTTCTTCGGAGTCGGGGTCCGGCTTGATGTACTCGGCCTTCTCCACCTGCTCGTCGGACAGCGGGATGTTGAAGCGGTCGCGGAACTGCTTCATGTCGTCCGCGTCCATCTTCTTCTGGCTGTGGGTACGGTTCTGGGCCTCGCCCGCCGACCCCATGCCGTAGCCCTTCACGGTGTGCGCGAGGATCACGGTCGGCTGCCCCTTGTGCTCCGCGGCCTCCTTGTAGGCTGCATAGACCTTGACCGGGTCATGGCCACCGCGATTCAGGCGCCAGATGTCCTCGTCGGACATATTGGCCACCATGCGCTTGAGCTCGGGGTACTTGCCGAAGAAGTGCTCGCGGACGTAGGCGCCATCGCGCGACTTGTAGTTCTGGTAGTCGCCGTCGACCGCCTCCATCATGCGTTTCTGCAGCAGGCCGTCAGTGTCCTTCGCCAGCAGCGGGTCCCAGTAGCGGCCCCACAGCACCTTGACCACGTTCCACCCGGCGCCGCGGAAGATCGCCTCCAGCTCCTGGACGATCTTGCCGTTGCCGCGGACCGGGCCGTCCAGGCGCTGCAGGTTGCAGTTCACCACCCAGGTCAGGTTGTCCAGCTTCTCGCGCGAGGCCAGCGTGATTGCCCCCAGGGTCTCCGGCTCGTCCACCTCGCCGTCACCGACAAAGCTCCAGACGCGGCGGTTCTCGGTCTGCGCCAGGCCGCGATCCTGCAGATAGCGCATGAAACGCGCCTGGTAGATGCTCATGATCGGGCCCAGACCCATGGACACGGTCGGGAACTGCCAGAAGTCCGGCATCAGCCAGGGATGCGGGTAGGAGGACAGGCCCTTGCCGTCCACCTCGCGGCGGAAGTGGTCCAGCTGCTCCTCGGTCAGGCGGCCTTCCATGAACGCGCGGGCATAGATCCCCGGCGAGGAGTGCCCCTGGGCAAACAGCAGGTCGCCGCCATGATCGTGCGACGGGGCGTGCCAGAAGTGATTAAAGCCGACATCATAGAGCGTAGCGGCAGATGCGAAGGTCGCGATATGCCCGCCCAGCTCGGCCGATACGCGGTTGGCCTTGACCACCATCGCCATCGCATTCCAGCGGATATAGGAGCGGATGCGGTGCTCCACCGCACCGTCGCCCGGATACTCCGGCTCCAGGTGCGTGGGGATGGTGTTCACGTAGGCCGTGTTGGCCGAATACGGGAGATAGGCCCCGCTGCGGCGCGCCTTGTCGACCAGGCGCTCCAGCAGGGCGTGCGCCCGTTCGGGGCCGTCGGTCTCCAGCACGGAGGCCAGGGCGTCAATCCACTCCTGGGTCTCCTGCGGGTCGATATCGTGTTCGGTCGCGTTCGGGTCCATGCGTCTACCCCTGAAAACGGGTTGGGAATCAGGATGCCATCACGGCTCCAGGCCACCGGGCGGGCGGGCATTTGCTACCATGCGCCGGTGTTGGGCGGGCATAAAAGGCGCAAGTATCCCGACTGAGCCGCCAACAGGTCAAGCGAAAGCCGCCTATGGCGCCGATCTTCGGGAAAATCTGCGGGAAAAGCCGCAAACATCACGAAAGCCCACGCTCTCGCCGCCAACACCCGCGAATACCGCCCGCCGACCCCATTCAGGACCGAGCACACCGATGGCCGAACCCGTCCAGCTGGACCCGCAACACCGCCCCATGGCAAACCGATTTCGCGGCTTCCTGCCCGTTGTGGTAGATGTCGAGACGGGAGGCTTCGATTGTCGGCGACATGCCCTTTTGCAGGTCGCGGCCGTGTTCCTGCGCCGCGACGAAAACGACCATCTGGTGCGCGACCGCACCGTGAGCCTGCACGTGCGCCCCTATGAGGGGTCGGAGATGGATCCAAAGTCGCTGGAGGTGAACGGGATCGACCCCTACCACCCGCTGCGCGCGGCCTACCCCGAAGATCAGGCCATGGGCCGGCTGTTCAGCGAGGTCCGACGGGAGGTGAAGATCAACCACTGCAAGCGGGCGATCCTGGTCGGGCACAACGCACACTTTGATCTCGGCTTCGTGCATACCGCCGCCGAGCGCTGCGGGATCAAGCGCAACCCGTTCCACCCGTTTTCCAGCCTGGATACCGTGTCCCTGGCCGCACTGGCGTTCGGCCAGACGGTGCTGGCACGGGCGGCCGATGCCGCGGGGCTGGGATGGGATACGGAAGCCGCTCACAGCGCGGCATTTGATGCGGAAAAGACAGCGGATATTTTCTGCCAGATCGCGAACCGCTGGCAGGACGGGGTCGGGGTCCCGCAGAACGCCCTGCGCCTGCCCGACCCGGAAGAGCTGCCGCCGGGGAGCTGACCCCGACCCGGGGTAACACCCACAGATCGCCATGCCCCTGCGGGGCTCGCGATGACACAACCGCAACCCCGTCATTGCGAACCCCGCAGGGGGTGAAGCAATCGCCCGACATTTCGGCGGCGGCAGGGCCCGGGGGCTACGTCAGGAGATCGCCACGGCCCCTGGCGGGGCCTCGCGATGACGGTTTCGGGGTGTGCGACAGCCCTTCGGGCTGACGCACCAGGAGTTCTAACTCGCCGCGCGCTTGGCGTGGGCCTCTTCGACCGCCTTCTTCAGCTCACCGCTTTCGAACATCTCAAGGGTGATGTCGCAGCCACCGATCAGCTCGCCATCCACATAGACCTGCGGGAAGGTCGGCCAGTCGGCGAAGCGCGGCAGGTTCTGCATGACCTCCTGGTCAGCGATCACGTTTACGTAGGCGAACTCCTGCTCGCAGCGCTTGAGCGCCTCGACCGCGCGGCTGGAGAAGCCACACATCGGGAACTGCGGGGTGCCCTTCATGAAGATCACCACCGGATTGTCTTCCACCTGCTGGCGGATGCGGTCCATTACGTCCATCGAAGTACTCCCAAAGATTCGGTGCAAAACAGGGCGAGGCACCAGCGGCACCACACCCGATAATCAATTCGCAGTGTAACGCTCAGACATTGAAGCGGAAATGTACCACGTCGCCTTCGTGCATTAGGTATTCCTTGCCTTCCAGGCGCCATTTCCCGGCGTCCTTCGCACCCTGCTCGCCATTGTTCGCGACGAAGTCGTCATACCCCACCACTTCGGCACGGATGAAACCGCGCTCGAAATCGGTGTGGATCGCACCCGCGGCCTGCGGCGCAGTGGAACCCCGACGCACGGTCCAGGCTCGCACTTCTTTCTCGCCGGCGGTAAAGAAGGTCTGCAGGTCCAGAAGCCGGTAGGCGGTACGGATCACCCGATCCAGCCCCGGCTCCTCGAGCCCGAGATCGGCCAGGAATTCGGCCCGCTCCTCCGGATCCAGCACGGCGATCTCGGCCTCGATGGCCGCACAGACGCTGACCACCTCGGCGCCCTCCTCGGCCGCCCTGGCCTGCACCGCCTCGACCATCGCGTTGCCGCCGGCCAGCGAGGCCTCGTCGACGTTGGCGATATACATCAGCGGCTTGATCGTCAGCAGATGCAGGTCATAGAGCAGGCGCCGCTCGTCCTCGTCCAGGTCCTGGGCCCGCGCCGGAATCCCCTGATCCAGGCCGGCCGCGACTTTTTCGGCCGCCTTCAGCTGCGCGATGGCCGTCTTGTCCTGCGACTTCGCCGCTCGCGCCAGTCGGGTCAGCGCCTTGCTGGCGGTCTCGAGGTCCGCCAGCATCAGTTCGGTGCTGATCGTCTCGATATCGGCCAGTGGATCAACCTTGCCGGCCACGTGCACGATGTCGTCGTCCTCGAAACAGCGCACCACCTGGGCGATCGCATCCGTCTCGCGGATATGGGCCAGGAACTTGTTGCCCAGCCCCTCGCCCTGCGCGGCACCGGCCACCAGACCCGCGATATCAACGAACTCCACCGTGGTGGCCAGCGTACGCTCGGGCTTCACGATCTCGGTGAGCCGCGCCAGGCGCGGATCCGGCACCTCCACCACACCCACGTTCGGGTCGATGGTGCAGAACGGGTAGTTCTCCGCGGCGATCTCCGCGCGGGTCAGGGCATTGAACAGGGTCGACTTGCCGACGTTCGGCAGGCCGACGATCCCGCACTTCAGACTCATGGGGTTTCCTCGGATGTTGCGCGGGCCGCCTTCGACCCGCCGCCATGCAGATTACGTACGGCCTCGTCCCAGCGGCCGGCAATCAGCGCCGGCACCTGATCCAGCGCGGCATCGATGGCATCCTCGATCGCACGCGCATCGTCCCGGCCAGGCCGGTCCAGCACGAACGGGACGACGTCGTCGCGGTGCCCGGGGTGACCGATACCCAGCCGCAGCCGGGCATAGTTCGGCCCGCCCATATGGCGATGCAGGTCGCGCAGACCATTGTGGCCGCCGTGCCCGCCGCCCATCTTCAGGCGCGCGACACCGGGGTCCAGGTCGAGCTCGTCATGCACCACGAGAATCTCTTCCGGGGCAATGCGATAGAAATCCGAGCACTTGCGCACCGGGAGGCCGCTCTTGTTCATGAAGCTCATGGGTTTGAGCAGCCAGCAGTCGCCCTCGGGCAGGGTCAGCCGCGCCGCCTCGCCATCGAAGCGGCTCTCGCTGCGGAACTCGGTGGCGTGACGACGGGCCAGGGCATCCACAAACCAGAAGCCCGCGTTATGCCGGGTCTCGGCATAACGCGGGCCCGGATTGCCCAGCCCGACGATCAGGCGAATAGCCATGGGTCAGAAGGGCTCAGGAATGGCCGTGAGGCTTATTCCTTGTCCTCGGACTCGCCTTCGTCGCCGGAGGCCGCCTCTTCGCCACCCTCGGCCTCGGCACCTTCGGCCTCGGCGGCTTCGGCTTCCTCGCCCTCTTCCTCTTCGGCCTTCGCGGCGCGCGGGAGCAGGACACTGACCACGGCGTAGTCGTAGTCCTCGCCGTGCATCAGGGCCACGCTCTCCACACCCTTCGGCAGGGTCAGCTCGGAGATGTGGATGGTGTCACCGACGTCCATCTCGGCCACATCGATGTCGATGGACTCGGGCAGGTCGCCCGGCAGGCACTCGACTTCGATGTCGTTCAGCATGCGGCTGACCATGCCACCACCCAGCTTCACGCCCTTGCATTCTTCCTCATTGTGGAAGTGCAGCGGCACGTGCACACGGATCGGCTGGTTCGCCGACACACGCAGCAGATCCACGTGGTAGATGGTCGGCTTGAACGGATGACGCTGCACGTCGCGCAGAATCGCCTTCTCGCTCTTGCCATCCAGCTTGACCGTCAGGATGTGCGAGTAGAACGCATCATGCTTCAGGTTGTGCACCATCGCGTTGTGGTCGAGGGTGATCGGCTGCGCGTCATTCTCGCCACCGTACAGGATGGCGGGCAGCTTGCCGGCGCGACGCAGGCGGCGGCTCGCACTCGATCCCTGCTCGTCCCGCTTCTCGGCTTCAATGGTAAAACTCATGCTCATCGTTGCTTTCTCCAAATGAACACGCCTCATCCGCGACCAGATGAGGCGTGAAGTTGGGGGACAATCCCCCGAAATCGTGGCGCCAGTAGCGCCTTGCGCCCGAGGCTTCAGTCCACAAACAGCGAACTGACCGATTCCTCGAGATTAATCCGACGAATGGTCTCGGCCAGCATCTCCGCGACCGACAGCTGCCGGATCTTTGCACAGGCCTGGGCATTCGGCTGCAGGGCCAGAGTGTCGGTCACCACCAGCTCGTCCAGCGCCGAACCGTTAATATTATCAATTGCTGCACCAGAAAGCACGGGGTGCGTGGCGTAGGCGCTCACCGACGCCGCACCGTGCGCCTTCAGGGCCTTGGCCGCCTGACACAGCGTGCCGGCGGTATCCACCAGGTCGTCGATGATGATGCAGGACTTGTCGCGCACATCACCGATGATATGCATCACCTCGGACTCGTTCGCACGCGGACGGCGCTTGTCGATGATCGCCAGATCGGCATCATCCAGGCGCTTGGCAATCGCGCGGGCACGCACCACACCGCCAACATCCGGCGAAACCACGGTCAGATTGCCGGAGACATGCCGCCAGACATCGCCCAGCAGCACCGGCGAGGCGTAGATGTTGTCCACCGGGACGTTGAAGAAACCCTGCACCTGATCCGCGTGCACATCGATAGTCAGCACGCGATCGGCACCGACCGCCTCGATCATGTTCGCGACCACCTTGGCCGAAATCGGCACCCGCGCCGAGCGCACCCGGCGGTCCTGGCGGGCGTAGCCGAAGTACGGGATCACGGTGGTAATGCGACCGGCCGAGGCGCGCCGCAGCGCGTCCACCATGATGACCAGCTCCATGATGTTCTCGTTGGTCGGCTGCCCGGTCGGCTGGATCAGGAAAACGTCGCGACCGCGCACGTTCTCCAGGATCTCGACCTGCACCTCGCCGTCGCTGAAGCGGCCCACAATCGCCTTGCCCATCGGCAGGCCCAGGTGCTCGGCAACGCTCTGTGCCAGGCGGGGGTTCGCGTTCCCCGCGAAGACCATCATTCGGCTCTTGTCGACCACGGTTTTTTCCGGTCTGGGTGGTGCGGAGCGGGTGAACGGGTCACCTGGCTCCAAAATAGACCCCGGCGTGGCGCCGGGGCCGGTGGTGTGTGGCGCGGTGGCGATATCCAGCATCACCACCCGCGTTGTATGGCTGGGCCGGCAGGATTCGAACCTGCGCATGACGGGATCAAAACCCGTTGCCTTACCGCTTGGCTACGGCCCAATTACTCGTTGTTGCCTGCCCCAACCCTGTCCAGGTTCCGCTTCCGGAACCGATGGCGGATCGGCTGCCGCCGATCCGGGCCGGCAGGATGATGGCGCTGCGCGCCACCCTTCGGGCGCCACCTGCGGTGGCGTGCTCTCGCGGCTGCGCCGCTCGGGTCGAACCTGCGCATGACGGGATCAAAACCCGTTGCCTTACCGCTTGGCTACGGCCCAATTACTTGTTGTTCGGCACCCTCGGCGGCGGCGCTGCCCGGGAGCCACTGCCGCAGGGGCGACACGTTCGTCAGCGGCGTCACCCAGCTCCGCCAGGGACGGGGCTGTGCGGCCTGCGCCTGGCGGGCAGCCTGCTCGTTCGGGAACATCCCGAAGATACAGCCCCCAGTGCCGCTCAGCCGCGCGCGCTCCGTTTGCCCGCCCATCCAGTCCAGTGCCTCGGCAACGAGTGGATACTGCCGGCGAACCAGCGGCTCGAACACATTACGAAAGCGCGCGGCATCAATTTCGGGCGAAATTGTCTCGGCGGGACAGTCGCGTGTCAATTCCGCTGAGCCAAACATGGGCCCTGTCGCCACCGAAACGCCGGGGTCCACCAGCAGCAACCAGGCCAGATCCGGCTCCAGAGGAACCAGGCGATCCCCGACGCCTTCGGCCCAGGCCGCCCGGCCGCGCACAAAAACCGGCACATCAGCCCCCAGGCCCAATCCAATCGCGGCCAGGTCATCCTCCAACAGCCCGAGATCGAATAGTCGGTTCAGTACGACCAGCGTGGTTGCGGCGTCGGAACTGCCCCCACCCAGGCCACCTCCAATCGGGATGCGCTTGTCGAGATGCACCCGCACCCCAAAGGATGAACCGCTGGCCTCCGCCAGCGCCCGCGCGGCCCGCAGGCACAGGTTGTGACCTCCATCGAGCGCCCCGGCCGACATCTCGAATCGCCCCCGCTCCAGCGGTTCGAAGCGCAGCGAATCCGCCAGCCCGACGAACTGAAACACGCTCTGCAGCTCATGGTAACCATCGGCGCGCCGCCCCGTGATATGCAGAAATCGGTTGATCTTGGCCGGCGCGGGGAAGGCCACATCGAAATCGCCGCTCATCGCGTCGCCATGTGCCAGTTAGCGATGCGCACACGCAGCTCCACGCCCTCGCGCTCGAGGTCCATGCGCACCGGGAGCGCCATGCCGTCAACCTCATCGAACTCGCCGAATTCGATCACCCAGCCGGACTGCTCGATGCGCCGGGGCAAGCCGTCCTCGTCCACCTCGAGATCGTACTCGGCGCCCGGCGCGAGCAGACCCCGCACCCAGTAGCGCATGCCGGACACCGGTATCGACTCGTTCGTCAGGTAGGCGACCAGAGCATCCGGGTCCTCGGCCTGATACTGCTCGCCGGCTCGCGTGATCAGCACCGCGGGTTGATCCGGGGCCAGCGTCAGACGGCCACCCCCACGCCCCATGGGACCAGACAAGTCGAGGACATGGCGCTCCTGCTGCACGCGCCAATTCAGCTGCGCGGACCAGTATTCCGTCTCGGTGGAGAGCCCCAGACGGGCCGCCAGGCGCCACTCATCAAAGGCCTTCACGACCTCGGCGCGCTCGTCGAAGGCCTGTCGTGCAGCGGGGTCTTCGGTACGAGGCATTGGGGCCGTACAACCGATCAGCACCAGCGCCACGACGACACCTGACACCCAACGGGTCACTCCCGCCCACGAGGGCGCACGGGACTCTGGGGATCCAGACAACATCACTCGAGAAGTTCGTCACGCACCCGCAGCAGGCGCTCGTGATCCGGCTCGCGCTCCAGTGCCGCCTCCAGAATGGAGCGGGCCTCGTCGCGTTCGCCCCGCTCCCAGAGCACCACGGCGAGGTTGCTCGCGATCTCCCCGTCGTCGGAGAGATCGTAGGCGCGGCGCAGGAAATCCTCGGCCTCGTCCAGCCGTCCGAGGCGATAGAGGACCCAGCCATAACTGTCGATGATCGCCGCGTCGTCGGGCTCCTGCGCGTAGGCCCGCTCGATCAGGTCCAGCGCCTCCTCATAGCGGTCGGTGCGATCAGCCAGGGTATAGCCGAGCGCATTCAGCGCGGCGACGTTCTCCGGATCGTTGTCCAGGATCGCGCGGAAATCCGCCTCGGCGGCCTCGATTTCATCCTGGCGCTCGTGCACCAGGCCGCGCATATACAGCAACCGGGTATCGCCGGGGAACTGCACCAGCCCCCGGTTCAGGCGTTCGCGCGCAGCCGTGTACTCGCCCTTTTCACGCAGCAGGTTCGCCTCGCCGAGATAGGCGCGTCGGGCAAGCTCCGTATCCGGGCCCTGCTGCATCTGTTCGAAACGCTCGCGCGCAGCCGACTCGCCCTCGACCTCCAGCGTCATGCGCGCCGCACGCAGGCGGGCATCATCGGCGTGGCTGCCGCCCCCGACCCGCTCGTACGCCTGGCGCGCCCCCTCCGGGTCGTCTTCCATCTCGTGCAGCCGCCCCAGGTAGTAGGCGATGTCGTCCTCGCGCTCGCCCAGGGCGTCCAGTCGCTCCAGATAGGTCCGGGCCGGTCCCAGCTGTTCGGCCTCGAGGTTCATCAGCGCCAGGGCCAGCAGCAGCTGCACATCCTCCGGGTCCTGCTCGACCAGGCGGTCCATCTCTTCGCGTGCCATTTCGCGATCATCGTGCTCCGCCAGCATGCGGGCATAGCCAAAACGGGCCTCTCGGCTCTCGGGGTGGCTGGCCACCGTCGTGCGCAGCTCTTCCAGTGCCTCGTCGGACTGCCCCACCTCGTCCAGGGCACGGGCGCGCAACAGACGCAAAGACACGGATTCCGGGAAGCGCTCCACACCCCGAGCGGTCGCCTCCAGCGCCGGCTCGCCGGGCGCGAAGCGCAGTGCGGCCTCTGCAAATACGCGATGGACACCGACGTCGTCCTGACGCTGATCCGTCAGGCTCTCCAGGGCCTCCAGCGCGGCCTCGCGGTTGCGTGTCTGACCGACCACCGCCCCCAGCGCCGCGTAGGGATCTCCACCCTGCACGGTCTGCAGGTCAATCACCGTGCCCATCTGCTCGGCAGCGGGGTCCGGCTGCCCGAGGTCCAGACGCAGCACCGTGGACAGCTGCAGGGCATCCAGGCTCTCCGGTGCCAGCTGGCGCCAGCGCTCGGAAGACTGCAGGGCCTGGTTGCGGTCCTGGGCGAACAGCGCAATGCGGGTGGCCCGTTCGGCGATAGCCGGGTCGTCGCTGAGCAGGGCCGCGGCGCCGTAGTAGCGCGCGGCCTCTTCGTACTGCCCGGAGCGCACAGCAATCTCGCCGACCAGCACACCCAGCATCAGGGCCGCTTCCGGGTCCTGCGCCGGCATGATCGGGAGGATCACGGGGCGATCCACCTCCGGGGCCTCGCCCTCCGAGGCGCCCAGAGGCATGTGGGCGCAGCCCACCAGCACGAGCGCGGCCAGCGCCGCAAAAAGGGGTCGAATCATTTCGGGTCCGATCGGATTACTCCGTTGCATTCTGGGGAGACTCGGATAAGTGCATCACTTAGTTGCATCACTAATGGGACGCCCATCCCGTGCCACGGTTCCAAACCGGCAACCGTGCGGCACACCGGCTGGACACTGTAACGGACGGCACGGGTCGTTACACTACGCGCGTCGCCCTTGGGGAAGCACAAGTATCCTGGGTGACTTGTATGTTTTGGGGGCCTTTTCCGGGTATTTGCGGCACAATAGCGTCAGCATGCTGTTCACTCTTGGTATCAATCACAAAACCGCCCCGGTCGCGATCCGCGAACGGCTGTCGGTGAATGAAAGCCAGCTCGGCGAGGCCCTGCACTCGCTGCGCTCGGGCGTCCTGTTGCCGGAAACCGCGATCCTGTCGACCTGCAACCGCACCGAGGTGTACTTCCGCGAGGGCGGCAAGCAGTCGGAACATCGCGTGCTGGACTGGCTGGGCGGCTACCACGGCATCGACCGCGACGAACTCAGGCCCTACCTCTACCTGCACCACGACGGCTCCGCGGTGCGCCACACCCTGCGCGTGGCGAGCGGCCTGGATTCGCTGGTCCTCGGCGAGCCCCAGATCCTCGGGCAGATGAAGACGGCCTACCAGCATGCCCATGACGCCGGCACGCTGGGCCGCTCACTGGAGCGACTGTTCCAGCACGCCTTTGCCACCGCCAAGGATGTGCGTACCCAGACAGCGATCGGGCAGAGCGCCGTCTCAGTGGCCTTTGCCGCGGTCTCGCTGGCGCGCCAGATCTTTGGCGACCTGAAGCCGCTGACCGCGCTGGTAATCGGCGCCGGAGAGACGATCGAACTGGCGCTGCAGCACCTATCCGGCCACGGGATCGGCAAAGTGATCGTCGCCAACCGCACCGAGGAGCGCGCCCAGGCCGTAGCCGAGCGCTTCGATGGCGAAGCGATCAGCCTGAACCAGTTACCGGATCGCCTGGCCGAGGCCGACATCGTCATCTCGTCCACCGCTGCCCCGCTGCCGATCCTCGGCAAGGGGGCGGTGGAACGCACCCTGCGCAAGCGCCGTCACAAGCCGATCTTCATGGTCGACATCGCCGTCCCGCGCGACATCGAGCCCGAGGTTGGCCAGCTCGAGGACGTCTACCTCTACACGGTGGATGACCTCCAGGAAGTGATCGACGAGAACATGGCCTCGCGCCAGGCCGCCGCCGCACAGGCCGAGGAGATCATCACCCAGCGCGCCAGCGAATTCATGCGCTGGCTGCGCGCCCGTGACTCCGTGGACAGCATCCGCCAGCTGCGTCAGCGCGCCGAGACCGTCAAGGCCGAATCCCTGGCCAGGGCAGAGGCGATGCTGCGCGCCGGCAAGTCGCCGGAAGAGGCCATGCAACTGCTGGCCCACAGCCTGACCAACAAGCTGATGCACGCCCCCTGCAAGTCACTGAACACCGCCGCCCACGAGGGCGACGCGCGCCTGCTCAATGCCGCCCATCGGCTGTTCCAGCTTCCCAGCCCGGAAGACGACCCCGGCCACGACCCCGAGTCCGGCACCCGTTCGTGAAGGCCTCGTTCCGCACCAAGCTCGAGGGCCTGGCCGAGCGCCATGCCGAGATCGCACAGCTGCTGGCCACGCCGGACGCCGCCGAGGACGCCGACCAGCTGCGCCGCCTGTCGCAGGAATACAGCCAGCTCGAGCCGGTCGCCGCGGCCTGGAAGGCCTGGCACGACAACCAGGGCGCACTGGAAGAGGCCCGCGCGATGCTCGCGGAGGACGACCCCGAACTGCGCGAAATGGCCGAGGCCGAGATCGCGACCCTGGAGGAACAGGCCGAGGCGCTGGAGGCCGAGCTCCATCGTCACCTGATCCCGAAGGACCCGCACGACAACGCCAACGTGTTCCTCGAGATCCGCGCCGGCACCGGCGGCGACGAGGCCGCGATCTTCGCCGGCGACCTGCTGCGCATGTATACCCGCTACGCCGAACAACAGGGCTGGAAGCTGGAGATCCTCAGCGCCAGCGAGGGCGAACACGGCGGCTACCGCGAGGTGATCGGGCGCCTGGCCGGCCAGGGCGCCTTCTCGCGACTCAAGTTCGAGTCCGGCGCCCACCGCGTGCAGCGCGTGCCGGAGACCGAGTCCCAGGGCCGCATCCACACCTCCGCGGCCACCGTCGCCATCCTGCCGGAGCTGGACGAGGTCGAGATGCCGGATATCAACCCGGCCGACCTGCGCGTGGACACCTTCCGCGCCTCCGGGGCCGGCGGCCAGCACGTGAACAAGACCGACTCCGCGATCCGCCTGACCCACCTGCCCACCGGCATCGTGGTCGAGTGCCAGGAAGAACGCTCGCAGCACAAGAACCGCGCCAAGGCGATGACCTACCTCGCCGCGCGCCTGTTCGAGGCCGAGCGCGAGGCCCAGGCCGCCGCGCAGAGCGCCGAGCGCAAGAGTCTGGTCGGCAGCGGCGACCGCTCCGAGCGCATCCGCACCTACAACTTCCCGCAGGGCCGAGTGACCGACCACCGCATCAACCTGACCCTGTACAAGCTGGAGCAGGTGATGGCTGGCGACCTCGACCCGGTGATCGACCCGCTGATCCACGAATACCAGGCCGAACAGCTCGCGACTCTCGCGGAGGCGTAATGGAAACGCCCGCGACGCTGGATGCCCTGCTGCGCGAACTTCGCCGCCGCCTGCAGGCGGCCGGATTGGAAGAGCCGGGGCTCGAGGCCCGCCTGCTGCTCGGCGCGGCGACCGGCCTCGACACCAGCGCCCTGATCGCCCGCGGGCTCGACGCCCCCACCGCGGCGCAGCACGAACGCGCCGAAGCCCTGTGCCGCCGCCGCGAGGCGGGCGAACCGATCGCCCACATCCTCGGCCGCCGCGCCTTCTGGACCCTCGATCTTGAGGTCTCCCCCGCCTGCCTGATCCCGCGCCCGGAGACCGAGTTGCTGGTGGAACAGGCCCTCGCGGCCATTGACGCCTGCGACCGCGCGCATCCCCGGGTGCTGGACCTGGGCACCGGTAGCGGCGCGATCATCCTCGCGCTGAAGGCGGAACGCCCGGCCATCGAGGCCGTCGCCACCGACCGCAGCGCGGACGCCCTGCGCCAGGCCCGTGCGAACGCCGACACCCTGGGGCTGGACGTGACCTTCCTGCTGGGGACGTGGCTCGACCCGTTCAGGTCCGGGGACACCTTCGACGTGATCGTCAGCAACCCGCCCTACATCGCCCCGGATGACCCGCATCTGACCCGCGGCGACCTGCGCTTCGAGCCGCGGGAGGCGCTGGCCGCGCCGGAGGGCGGGCTCGGCGACCTGTGCACCCTCATCGATACCGCGCCCGACCACCTGCTCCCGGGTGCCCCGCTGCTGCTGGAGCACGGGTTCGATCAGGCCCCTGACGTTCGCGCCCGCATGGCACAGGCCGGTTATCAGGATGTGCAGAGTCTGCGTGACCCGGCCGGGCACGAGCGCATCACCATCGGCATCCGCCCATAAAAAAGCCCCGGCGCGTGCGCCGGGGCCAACCGTGTGATGCGGGTACGGACAGGCGCCTAGAACGGCAGATGCAGGTGCAGGTTCATCGAGCCACTGGGCGAACGGTGCCGCGGACGGCTGTGGTAGTGGTGATGATGGTGCTGCTGGTAGCTGTGGTAGTGCCGGTGCTGATGGCCACGCCCGCGCTTATGCGAGCGCTTGGAATGCTTGTAGCCACGATAGCCGGGATGGCTGCGGGCATGCGGCGGGCCACCATAATGGCCCGGGCGATGATGCACATGCTGCAGAGCATCAGGGTCGAAGGCCGCGGCACCGGTGTGCACAAAGCCGGAGACCGGCTGGGCCGCATGCGCCGGGGCCGCCAGGGCAAACGCCAGCAACGCCGCCGGCGCCAGGGCGATCATCATGCGTTTCATCGTGTACCTCCTTGAACTGCGCAACTGGCAGAATTGCCAAGGTCCAAATTACGGGGTCTTCCTGAACGGTTCCTAACCGAGCCGCCCCAGGAGCGTGACGCCGGTTACACTTTGCCGTACTACGTGACTAAGCCTTGACGCGATTCACACTGGAGAACGCCCCGTGGATGACCCGGAACTGCTGCGCTACAGCCGCCAGATCATGCTGCCCGGCGTCGGAGTCGAGGGGCAGCAGCGCCTGCAGGAAGCACATGCGGTCATCATGGGCCTGGGCGGACTGGGTTCGCCGGTGGCCGCCTACCTCGCGGCCGCCGGGGTCGGGCGACTCACGCTGGTCGATCCGGATCATGTCGAGGTCACCAACCTGCAGCGGCAGATCCTGCATACCGATGCGGATATCGGTCGCGACAAGGTGGAGTCCGCGGCGCGGCGCCTGGCGGCGATGAATCCGAACTGCCACGTCGAGACCCGCGCCGAACGCCTGGATGTGGATGCCATGGCCACCCTGTTTGCAAAGGCCGACGTGGTCCTGGACGGCACCGACAACTTCGCCAGTCGGGGCGCGATCAACCGCGCGGCCGTAGCCAGCGGCACACCGCTGGTCTCCGGCGCGGTGATCCGCTTCGAGGGACAGCTCACCACCTTCGACTACCGCGACCCGGAAGCCGCCTGCTACCACTGCCTGTATGGCGAGGGCGGCGGGGACGAGGACACCTGTGCGGCCAATGGCGTGCTGGCCAGTCTGCCGGGGGTGATCGGCAGCCTGCAGGCCACCGAGGCGCTCAAGCTGCTGATCGGGCTCCCAACCCTGAGCGGGCGGCTACTGATCGTGGATGCGGCCGGCATGCAGTTTCGCGAGATTGGTCTGCGCCGCGACCCGGATTGCCCGGTCTGCGCACAGCGCGCGGCCCGGGCCTGAGCGGCACGCTGAGTCAGGCGCTGGAACGGGGTCGGAAGGCGACCACCTGGCCACGCGGGATACGCTGATCCTCCTGGGCCAGGGCGGCGGTCAGGCGGTCGGCCATACAGTTCAGGGCGCGATTGGTAACCATGGGCGCCATGGAGTGGTAAAGACGCAGCTCGCAGGCCACCGGGCGATGCAGGTTGTACCGGTGGGCGGCGCGGAAGGCCGTCCAGGCCACCACCGGCATATCGTTGAGCACACGATCGACCACAACCCAGGCATCCGGCTGCAGGATCAGGTCCAGGTGTTTGAGGATTGGCAGGGGCAGACGGATCTCGGGGCCCAGCCGCCGCAGGGCCAGGGCCACCTGGTTGTAATAGCGGGCCTCGACCTGCCATCCGGGTCGGGTATCCAGGGTGGGAATCTCGGTATGCCGGGAATACATGACCAGCCCCCCGCCAGGGAAACACTGATGCCATTACTATCTCTATAGCAAAGACTGTCTCTCGGCGGGAAGATTCCGTGTCCGGTTTATTTGCACCCGGCTACTGGCGCGTGTCGGGGGTTGGCGGCTGGGCTGTCTGGGTGGCGCAGAGGGCCTCGGCATCCACCGGGTCGAAGTGGTATTGCGCGTTGCAGAACTCGCAAGTCACCTCGATCTTGCCCTGCTCCTCGATGATGCCGCGGATCTCGTCCTGCCCGAGGCCGCGCAGGGTCTCGGCAACCCGCTCGCGCGAGCAGGGGCAGTGGAACTGGACCGGGGTCCCGTCGAACAGGCGCACGCGCTCCTCGGCGAACAGCCGGCCGAGCAGCGTGCCGGCATCCAGCTTCAGCATCTCCTCGGGGGTGGTGGTGTCGGCCAGGATGTTCGCGCGGTTCCAGTCCTCGGAGTCACGCGTGACTGCATGACCACCCTCACCCGGTACCGCCTGCAGGAGCATCCCGGCCGCGGACTGACCGTTGGCCGCCAGCCACAGCCGGGTGGGCAGCTGCTCGGAACGTTCGAAGTAGACATTCATCGCATCCGCCAGGGTCTCGCCCTCCAGCTCGACCACCCCCTGGTAGCGCTCGCCGCCATCGCCCGGGTCCAGCGTCAGCATCAACCGGGCGTTGTCGCCGGCACACTGGGCCAGCGTCGCATCCTCGGGGGGCGTCTCGCGAAAGCGCGCCAGGCCGCGCAGCCGACCCTGGCCATCGGCCTGGGCCACGATCATGTGCACGGGACCAGTGCCGGTGATTTGCAGGATCAGTGAACCATCGAACTTGAGCGTGGCGGCCGTCAGCGCCACGGCCGCATAGGCCTGCCCCAGGAGGTCGCGCACCACCGGCGGATACTCGTGGCGTTCCAGCAGGGCCTGCCAGGCCGCGTCCAGGTGTACCCATTCGCCACGCACCCCGGCTTCTTCCAGCATGAAGCGGTGCAGGGTGTCGGTTTCAAGCATGAAGTCCGCAGCCCTGCATCATCCGTCCAGCTTGGCCTTCAGGCGCTCGTTCACCTGAGCCGGGTTGGCCTTGCCCTGGGTGGCCTTCATCACTTGGCCGACAAAGAAGCCAAACAGCTTGTCCTTGCCACCACGGTACTGCTCCAGCTGCTGCGGATTGTTGGCCATCACCTCGTCGATGATCGCGTCGATCGCGCCGGTATCGGTGATCTGCTTGAGCCCCTTGGCCTCGATCACGGTGTCGGCATCGCCCTCGCCGTTCCACATCGCCTCGAAGACCTCCTTGGCGATCTTGCCGGAGATGGTCTCGTCCTGGATGCGCGCCAGCAGCCCGGCGAGGCCCTCGGCGTTCACCGGGGCGTCGGCCAGCTCGACCTCGGAGCGGTTCATCGCGGCGGAGAATTCGCCCATCACCCAGTTGGCGGCGATCTTCGGCGCGCCACAGCCGGCGGCCACGGCCTCGTAGAAGTCGCCCATCTCGCGCGCGGCGGTCAGTACACCGGCGTCGTAGTCGGACAGGCCGTACTGTTCGACGAAGCGGGCGCGCTTGGCATCCGGCAGCTCAGGCAGCCTGGCACGCACGGACTCGATGAAGGCCTGGTCCACGACCAGCGGCAACAGGTCCGGGTCGGGGAAGTAGCGGTAGTCGTTGGCCTCTTCCTTGCTGCGCATGGAGCGCGTCTCGTCACGATCCGGGTCGTACAGGCGGGTCTCCTGGACCACGCTGCCACCACCCTCGATCACGTCGATCTGGCGCTCGATCTCGTGATTGATCGCGCGCTCGACGAAACGGAAGGAGTTCAGGTTCTTCAGCTCCGCACGAGTGCCAAACTCGGTCTGGCCCTTCGGCCGGATCGAGACATTCGCATCGCAGCGGAAGCTGCCTTCCTGCATGTTGCCGTCGCAGATATCGAGATAGCGCACCAGCGAGTGCAGTTTCTTCATGTAGGCGACAGCCTCTTTCGCCGAACGCAGTTCCGGCTCGGAGACAATCTCGATCAGCGGCGTACCGGCGCGGTTGAGGTCGATGCCGGTCATCGACTCGAAGCCCTCGTGCAGGCTCTTGCCGGCGTCTTCCTCCAGGTGCGCGCGGGTTACCCCGATGCGCTTGATCGTGCCGTCCTCCAGCTCGATATCCAGATGCCCCAGCCCGACGATCGGCAGTTCGAACTGCGAGATCTGGTAGCCCTTGGGAAGATCCGGGTAGAAGTAGTTCTTGCGCGCAAACACCGACCGCGGCGCGATCTCGGCGTCAATCGCCAGCCCCAGCATCACGGCCCGCTCGACCGCGCCCTGGTTCAGCACCGGCAGCACGCCGGGCATGCCCAGGTCCACCGCGCAGGCCTGGCGGTTGGGCTCGGCGCCGTAGGCGGTCGGCGCCCCGGAGAAGATCTTGGAGACGGTGTTGAGCTGGGCGTGAATCTCCAGCCCGATGACGGTTTCCCATTCCATGCGGCGATCCTCAGGCGAAGGCCGCCGGCACACGGGTGTGCCAGTCGGTTTCTTGCTGGTACTGGTGGGCAACGCCGAGCAGGCGCGCCTCGTCGAAGTAGTTGCCGATCAACTGCAGGCCCACCGGCAGGCCGTCGATCTCGCCGGCCGGCAGCGACATCGCCGGCAGGCCCGCGAGGTTCGCGGCGATGGTGTAGATGTCCGACAGGTACATGCTGACCGGATCGGCCTTGGCGCCCAGGGCGAACGGCAGCTCCGGCGTGGTCGGGCCGAGCAGGACGTCGACGTCCGCGAATGCGCTGCGGAAGTCGTCGGCGATGATGCGGCGGACCTTCTGCGCCTTCAGGTAGTAGGCGTCGTAGTAGCCGGCGGACAGCACGTAGGTACCGACCATGATGCGGCGCTTCACCTCGTCGCCGAAGCCCTCCCCGCGCGAGCGGGTGTAGAGGTCCATCAGGTCCGCGGGGTTGTCGCAGCGGTGGCCATAACGCACGCCGTCGAAGCGCGCGAGGTTCGAGGAGCACTCGGCCGGAGCGACCACGTAGTAGGCCGGCACCGACAGGTGGCTGTTCGGCAGGCTCACCTCGCGGATCTCGGCGCCGCGGCCCTTGAGCACCTCGACGGCCGCGTCGATCACGCCGCGTACCTTCTCGTCCAGGCCCTCGCCGAAAAACTCCTTCGGCAGGCCAATGCGCAGACCCTTCAGGTCCTGGCTCAAACCGGCGGTGAAGTCCTCGGCCGGGCGCTCGACGCTGGTGGAGTCGCGCTCGTCGAAACCGGCCATGGCGTTCAGCATCAGGCCGCAGTCCTCGGCGGTCGCGGCCATCGGCCCACCCTGATCGAGGCTGGAGGCAAAGGCGATCATGCCGTAGCGCGACACGCGCCCGTAGGTCGGCTTGAGCCCGGTAATGCCGCAGAACGCGGCCGGCTGACGGATCGAGCCGCCGGTGTCGGTGCCGGTCGCCCCCGGCACCAGGCGCGCACCCACCGCCGCGGCGGAGCCACCGGAGGAACCGCCGGGGACGCGCTCGGTATCCCAGGGATTGCGCACCGGGCCATAGAAACTGGTCTCATTGGACGAACCCATCGCAAACTCGTCCATATTCGTCTTGCCGAGCATCACCGCCCCGGCGGCGTTCATGCGCTCGACGACGGTGGCGTTGTACGGCGAGACGAACGGATCAAGCATGCGCGAGCCGCAGGAGGTCCGCACGCCTTCGGTGCAGAAGATGTCTTTCTGGGCGACCGGCACGCCCAGAAGCGGGGTCTGCTCACCATTGGCCAGGCGGGCATCGGCCGCTTCGGCCTGCGCCAGCGCGGACTCGGCGGTCACGGTAATAAAGCTGTTGAGCTGCGGATCGAGGCGCTCGATCCGGTCCAGATACAGCTGGGTCAGCTCGCGCGAGCTGATCTCGCGGGCCTGGAGCTTGCGCGCCCAGCCGGACAGGGTTTCCTGGGACATGGTTTCGGGAACTCTTGTCTAATAAAGCGTGATGAAATCGGCGAAATCGGCCAGCGGTGCCCGCGGCTTACTCGATCACGCGTGGCACCAGGTAAAGCCCACCCTCGACGGCCGGCGCAATCGCCTGAAAACCCTCGCGATTGTCGGTCTCCGTGACCGCGTCCGGGCGCAGGCGCTGCTCGGCATCCAGCGGGTGGGCCATGGGTTCCACGCCCTCGATGGGGGCGCCGTCGAGCTGCTCGACAAAATCGAAGATATCGCTCAGACCGCCGGCAAATTCGCGGGCCTTTTCGTCGCTCATCGCCAGACGAGCGAGGTGCGCGATGCGCTGAACTTCGGAGGCTTCTACAGACATGATCGGCAAGGGCCCCTGTATCAGTCGATGGTGATGCGGAATGCGGCCGGCAAACTTACCACAAAGCCGTTATTGCCCAAACCCCGGGCAGTTGCTAGAGTCTCGGGCTTTCCCGCCCGACCACCAACGCAGGTTTCTTCTTCATGCTCAAACGCCTCCTGGGGTTGTTCTCCAACGACATCTCCATCGACCTCGGCACTGCCAACACCCTTATCTATATGCGCGGCCAGGGGATCGTCCTGAACGAGCCGTCCGTGGTCGCGATCCGGCAGGACCGAGGCCCGGGCGGCCCGCGCTCCATCGAAGCCGTGGGGATCGAGGCGAAGAAGATGCTGGGGCGCACGCCGGAGCACGTGGTGACCATACGCCCGATGAAGGACGGCGTGATCGCCGACTTCACCACCACCGAGAAGATGCTGCAGTACTTCATCAAGAAGGTGCACGAGCGGCGGATCTTCCGGCCCAGCCCGCGGGTACTGGTCTGCGTGCCCTGCGGCGCGACCCAGGTGGAGCGCCGCGCGATCCGCGAATCCGCGTTCGGCGCCGGGGCGCGCAAGGTCTACCTGCTGCAGGAACCGGTGGCCGCGGCCATCGGCGCCGGCATCCCGCTGGATGAGGCCGTGGGCTCCATGGTGCTGGACATCGGTGGCGGGACCTCCGAGGTCGCGGTGCTGTCGATGAACGGCATCGTCTACTCCGAGTCCGTGCGCATCGGCGGTGACACCTTCGACGAGGCGATCATGTCGTATGTGCGCCGGAACTACGGCGTGCTGATTGGCGAGGCCACCGCCGAGCGTATCAAGCATGCGGTCGGCTCGGCCTATCCAGGCAAGGAGCTGCTGGAGATCGAGGTCAAGGGCCGCAACCTGGCTGAAGGCGTGCCGCGTTCGTTCACCCTGAACTCCAACGAGATCCTCGAGGCCCTGCAGGATCCGCTGTACGGAATCGTCTCCGCCGTGCGCACCGCGCTGGAACAGACCCCGCCGGAACTGGGCTCCGATGTCGCCGAGCGTGGCATCGTGCTGACCGGCGGCGGCGCCCTGCTGCAGCAGATCGACCGCCTGCTGATGGAAGAGACCGGCATCCCGGTGGTCATCGCCGACGACCCGCTGACCTGTGTGGCGCGTGGCGGCGGGCGTGTGCTGGAGATGCTCGACGAGAAACAGGTGGACTTCCTGTCCATGGAGTAGACTCCGGGCTGGATCGGGGGATGGGGTGTCGCCCCGCATCCTGGGAAATTGGTGGGGCTCTTCCCATCGCACCTGCCAACCGCGGTGCCGCCCTGACCCAATCACGACCCGCAACCGGAGGTTAAGCCATCAGCAAGCCGCTGTTCAGACTGGGTGTATCGCCCACTCTGCGCCTGCTCGCGGTGATCCTGCTGGGTGTCGCGCTGATGGCGCTGGATCACCGACTGAACGAGCTGCAGACGGTGCGCAATGCGCTGTCCACGGTGGCCTACCCCCTGCAGGTCGCGGTCGATGCACCGATCCGGGCGGGCAGCCGGCTGCTCGAGTCCTTTACCAGCCGCGAAGACCTGATTACCGAGAACCGCATCCTGCGCGAAGAGAACGCTGAGCTGCGGGCCCGCCAGTTGCGCTTCGATGCGCTGCAGATGGAAAACGACCGCCTGCGCGCACTCCTGAACACCGCCGAACGGGCACAAGAGCGCGTCGAGATCGCCAAGCTCCTGGCCGTGGACCTGGACCCCTTCCGCCAGCAGATCGTGCTCAGCAAGGGCAACCGGCACGGTGTCTACCCGGGGCAGCCTGTCATCCACCCCGATGGCGTGATCGGACAGGTCCTGTCCACCCAAATGACCAGCTCCACCGCGCTGCTGATCTCCGACCCCGGCCACGCCTTGCCTGTGCTCAGTGCCCGTACCGGCCTGCGCGGCATTGTCGTCGGCACCGGCAACCCGCGGCGCCTCGAAATGCGGCACGTACCGCCCCAGGAGGACATCGAGGAGGGCGACCTGCTGCTGACCTCCGGGCTCGGCGGGCGCTTCCCGCCGGACTACCCGGTCGCCCGAGTGACCTCGGTCGAACGCCAGCCGGGACAACCCTTTCTTGATATCCAGGCCGAGCCTCTGGCGGCCCTGGACCGCTCGCGCGAGGTCCTGCTGCTGTGGACCAGCGAACGTCCGGACGCGGACACCGATACCCGCCCGGAAGAAGAAGGGGAAACGACCGAACGGGAAGCAGAACCGGAGGGCGAGGCCGACATTCCGGGGGCGGCTGAGAACCCATGAACCACACGCTGGGCATCCCCTGGCTAATCGCCCTGACCCTGGTCGTCGCGCTGGCCCTGGCCATCGTGCCCATACCCGATGCGCTGCCCCCAGCCCGACCTGAATGGCTCCTGCTGGCGCTGGTGTACTGGATCATGGCCTTCCCTCAGCGCTTCGGGGTGCTGACGGCCTTTGTCATGGGGTTGCTACTGGATGCCCTGTACGGCCAGTTGCTCGGGCAGAACGCCATCGCCCTGGCGGTGGTGGCGTACATCGTGCTGCAGATTCATCCACGCCTGCGTGTTTACCCCGTCTGGCAGCAGGCCATCGTGGTGGCCGTCCTCACGGCGCTTTACAAGCTCCTGGCCCTGTGGCCACAGGGCGCGATTGGACTGCCGCCCGACAGCGCCTGGTATTGGGCGCCGGTGGCGACCAGCGCACTGGTCTGGCCGTTGATCTTCGTGCTGCTAAGGGACATGCGGCGGCGCTGGCTGCTCCACCTGAGCTGAACACGGGCCACCCGTTCTGGTCGAACGCCCCCAAAAGCGACTCATGCGCGAGCGTGTACGTTGATCACTAGTCCCCTGACGAATGGAGAGAGACACGATGGACCCGAAGACCCGCACCGAAATCGAGGCCGCTGTATTCCAGCGCCTCTTGCAGCATCTTGATGAACGCAAGGATGTGCAGAACATCGACCTGATGAATCTCGCCGGTTTCTGCCGCAACTGCCTGTCCAAGTGGTACGTCGCCGCCGCCGAGGAACGCGGCGAGTCGATCGATTACGAGGGGGCCCGCGAGATCGTCTACGGCATGCCCTACAGCGAATGGAAGGAGCGCTACCAGAAGGAGGCGACCGCCGAGCAGAAGGCGGCTTTCGAGGCGAGCCAGAAATCGACCCATGCATGACCACGGACTGATCGAGACGCCCGAGGCCCTGCAGGCGTTTCTCGATTCGATCACCGGGACGGACTGGATCGCGCTGGACACGGAGTTCCTGCGCGAGAAGACCTACTATCCGCAGCTCTGCCTGGTACAGGCCGCCACGCTGGATCAGCTCGCCTGCATCGACCCGCTGCGCCTCGACATCCAGCAGCTCGCCCCGCTGTTCCGGGACGCGCGCATCACCAAGGTCTTCCACGCCGCCTCGCAGGACATGGAGTTGCTGTATCGCGAGCTGGGCTTTGTGCCCAGCCCCGTGTTCGATACCCAGATTGCGGCCAGCATGCTCGGCTACGGCGAGCAGGTCGGCTATGCCAACCTGGTCAAGAACGTGCTCGATCGCGATCTCGACAAGAGCCAGACCCGGACCGACTGGTCCCGGCGTCCGCTGAGCGCGGACCAGATCCGCTATGCCGCCGACGACGTCCGCCACCTCGCGACACTGTTCAACCGCCTGCTGCACGAGCTGGATACCCACGACCGCATGCACTGGCTGCGCCCGGAGATGGAGGCGCTCAGCAATCCGGCCCTGTACGAACCGGACCCGGAACAAAGCTGGCAGCGCGTATCGGGGGTCAAGCGGCTGAAGCCCAAAGAACGCGCGGTACTCAAATGCGTCGCGGCCTGGCGCGAGCGTACCGCGCAAAGCAGCAATCGTCCCCGGCGCTGGGTGCTGTCCGACGACCTCCTGCTGGACATCGCACGCCGCACACCGGCTGATACCCAGGCTTTGCGCGAACTGCGCCAGTTCCCCGGCGGCATGAAGCCCGACCACATCGAATCGCTTCTGGCCGCCATCCGGGAAGGCCAGGCCCTGCCACGCGAGCAATGGCCGCATTTGCCGGAGAAGCCGCGCCTGAGTGAGCGTGACGAGGTGCTGGTCGATATCGGCATGGCGCTGCTGCGCGAGTGTGCCCGCGAACACCAGATCAGCGCCGCGGCGATCGCGCAACGCAAGGATGTGATCGAACTACTGAAGAGCGACGGCACGGAAGGCCGCCTGGCTAGTGGCTGGCGCCGGGAGATTGCAGGTCAGACCATCCAGCACTGGTTCAGCGGCGAGAGCCGCCTGGCCTGCAAGCCCAGTGGTGAGCTTGATATGGAACCCGTTAGCGAAACGATTGCGACGGAATAGCCGCCGCAATCGTCGCAAGATGCAGATGCAACCTGCTCAGGCCGCGGATTTGTACACACCACGGCGCGGGGACTTCAGACGGCCCTGGCGCTTGAGGTAGGCAAGCGTCTGCGAGATGTTCTTGGTATCCAGGCCGGCCTTCTCGGCACGCTCCTTGATCTCCTTGGTCGCCATCTCGGATTTCTCCGCCACGATCTCGACCAACTGCTGACTGACCGAGCTGCCGCCCCGGCCACCACGGCGACCACCACCAGCACGACCGACACGGCCGCCCAGTTCACGGATCTGGCGCTCAAGCTCGTTGAGTTCTTTGCGATGACGCGCGATCATCTCTTTGCGCTTTTCCATCAGCTTTTCGCGCTTCTTGCGGCGCTCGGCGTCCTGGCGCTCGGCTTCTTCCTTTTCCCGCTGACGGGCCAGTGCATACAGCTCTTCGGCGGAAAGTTCGGAGGCCTTCTTGCTATCCAGACTCATTACTCGTCTCCTCGTTCGGAACTTCTCAATGACCAGAACGGCTTCCAACTCCTCGCACGCCCTGGACGGCACATATCGCACGGGTGAATATGATAAAAATGGAAGTAAATTACAAGAGCCGAGAAATAAATTAACACCCGAAGAGGAATCGAAAATCCGACAAAAGGTGTGCGGCTTTTACATTAAGGCGCATCCGGAACAGTCGAACACGATTCCAGAAGTTCTTTTTAACCTGCGGGGCAAAGCCGCCGGACAATGGCGACTGCGCAACGGGCACGAGCAGCTACGGTTCAACCCCGAGGCGTTCTGTCAGGACTGGGATTCACACTTCCCGGATACCGTCGCCCACGAGGTGGCACACTCGCTCGTGTACCGGACGTCCGGGTTACGCCGCGTACGCCCTCACGGCCCGGAATGGCGGGCCTGGATGGAAACGTTCGGCTGCCAGCCACGCGTTACGCACAACACCCCCCTGAAAGGCAGAAACGTCAGGACCTATACCTACCGTTGCGCCTGCCAGACCCACGCGCTGAGTGCGCGTCGGCATTATCTGATTCAGCGGCGCCGATACCGCTATGAATGCCGAGAGTGCGGACAGCGACTACAGCAGGAGAAATAAAGATCATTAGAAAACCTGGCGGGGCGGTCAATGCAGATCATGCAACCGGCTTTCCAACTCGGCCAATACGCGCTCCACTGCGCCACGCCCCTCCTCGATCACCGTGCGCGCCGCATCACCCATGGTTTTCCGACACTCGGAATCTCCCAGCAAATCCGCGACGGCGCGGCCCAGCGCCTCGGCATCCTGCACACGCCACAAAGCGCCTCGCTCCTCGAGGCGCTCGACTGCGAATGTAAAATGCTCGGTGCTGGGCCCCACAAGCACCGGCCGTCCGAGTGCGGCGGGCTCGAGTACATTTTGCCCTCCCAGGGGAACCAGGCTGCCCCCGACAAAAGCGGCATCCGCAGCACCAAGGTAGGCCCCAATCTCGCCGATCGTATCGCCCACCAGCACATCCAGCGGCGGCCCCGGACATTGCGTGCGCCTCCCGACAGAAAACCCGGCTTGCCGGGCCGCCTCGAAAGCCACGTCAAAGCGATCGCGATGGCGCGGCACCCAGAGCAATAGGGCGTCGGGATGGGATTCGCGCACCGCGCGATGGGCCTCGAGCACGGCCTCTTCCTCGCCTTCCCGCGTACTGACCGCCACCCAGACCGGCACGCCTTCAGGCGCAACAGTCGCACGCAGATCCGCCGCCTGCTCATGGCCGGGCGGCAATGTGCGATCGAACTTCAGGTTCCCCACCACCTGGACACGCGCGTTCGGCGCCCCCAGCTCGCGAAAGCCCCGGGCGGCCGACTCGTCCTGGGCCAGGATCTTCTCGGCACGCGCAAGGGTTTCCCGCACCAGAGGCTGCAGACGCCGGTACCGCTTGATTGAGCGTGGTGATAGCCGCGCACTCACCACCCAGAGCGGAATACCGGCCTGTTCGCAGGCACGATAGAGATTGGGCCAAAGCTCGGTCTCGACGATCAGCGCGACGGCCGGACGGGTGCGCCGCAAGAATCGGCGAACGGCCCCGGGCAGGTCCAGCGGCAGATAGGCGTGCTGGACATCCCTCCCGAGAGCCGCTTCCACCCGGGCGGCCCCCTCCGGTGTCGTGGTCGTCATCAGGAGCGCATGCTCCGGATAGCGGCTACGCAAGGCACGTGCGAGCGGTACCGCCGCCTCCACCTCGCCCACCGAGGCGGCATGGAGCCAGATGGTGCCGGATGTTAGCGGCTCCCCGGCTCCCAGCCATTCGCGCCAGCGGGCCACTGGTACCGCGTTTGTCCGAGCGCGGCGCACCAGCCGCGCCAGCAAGGCCGGAGAAGTCAGTCGCAGGAGGGCCGTATAGAAGATGTGGCGCATCGCGGCTAGCGGCTCAGTCGAGCCACGCAATGGCCTCGGGCAGGGTGCGGATACGGATGTCTCCGTCTTCAGTGGGCAGCGGTTCCGCGCCCGAGGGATCAAACAGCAATCGGGCGCCGACCCCGGCGCGCCGCGCGGCCTCGAGATCGGACGCGCGATCCCCGACGAGCACCGAACCCGGGAGATCCAGATCCAGGTCATCCCGCGCCCGCAACAGCATGCCCGGCTCCGGCTTGCGATCCGGACAGGCCCGACGATAGTCGGGCTGCGCATCATGGGGATGATGAGGGCAGTGGTAGACGGCCTCGATGCGGCCACCGCGCTCGGCAAAGCGCTCGCGCATCCAGTCCGTCAGCTGCCGGAAATCGCTGTCGCCGTAATAGCCGCGGCCAATCCCGGACTGGTTGGTGACGACCACCACCGGCCAGTGCCGGGAAGTGGCGGCCGCCACCAGTTCGAAGATGCCGGGGACGAACTCGACCTGGTCAGGGCGATGCACGTAGCCATGGTCGACATTGATCACCCCGTCGCGGTCGAGAAACAGGGCGCGCGCACTCACGCCGACCCCGAACGTTCCTGATCGGCCACCAGCGCATCCTCGACGATCCCGCACAACAGATGCCCGATCAGCCCGTGGACCTCCTGAACTCGCGCGGTAGCGGCATCGGGCACCCGCAGCACATGATCTGCGGGATGCGTCTCCGGCAGCCCCTTCTCGCCGGTCAGGGCAACCGTAACCAGCCCACGCTTGCGCGCCATCCCGATGGCCTCGAGCACATTGGGCGAATGCCCGGATGTGCTGATCCCGACGAATACATCACCCGGCTGCCCCAGCGCCTCGACCTGACGCGAGAACACATGCTCGTATCCAAAATCGTTGCCGATCGCCGTAAGCACCGAAGTATCGGTGGTCAACGCGATCGCCGCCGCGCCCGGACGCACCGCCCGATAACGACAGACAATCTCCGCCGCAATGTGCTGCGCATCCGCCGCGCTGCCGCCATTGCCCGCCAGCAGGATCTTGCCCCCGTCGCGAATGCACTGCAGCCAGCGCCGCCCGACCGTCTCGACCTCGGCTACAAACGCCCGGTCTTCAGCCAGCCGCCCGAACAGCCGGCTGGCCGCAGAAAGCTCCGTTGCTACCCTGTTCTGCAAGATCGTTCCCCGCATCCGCAAACCCCGGAGTATAACGCCGCAAGTACAAAACCTGACGAACGACGGGCGCAAACGCGCCACCAGGCAACACAAGCCTCTGGTAGCATGGCGCGCTCTCGTTGCCAAAGTCCGAAGCTTTACGACGACACTTGCCCCCTGATCGACGCAGCTCCCTTGAAGGATCTCTTGGATGAACGCCAAGCCGAAACATCCTCAACTGGCCCAGCCAACGGCCGGCGAATCCTGGACGCTGTACAAGCGCATTTTTGCGTTCGTCAAACCGTACTGGCGCCTGGGTGTACTGGCGATTGCCGCGATGATCCTGGCAGCACTGGGACAGACTGCGTTCGCCTGGGTCATTCAGCCCCTTGTTGACGGGACATTCATCGAGCAAGACCCGGATGCACGCATCTGGGTACCAGCGGCACTCATCGGGATCTTTCTGTTTCATGGGCTGACTACTTTTGCCTCTGACTACAGCGTTGCCTGGATCGGCCGGAAGGTCGTGAAAGATATCCGTCAGGCGGTATTCGAACAGTATCTACACCTTCCCTCGTCTTTCTTTGACCGGAACTCACCGGGGACTCTGCTTGCCAAGCTGACGTACAACGTCACCCAGATCAGCGCAGCGGCGTCCAAGGCAATCGTCGTGCTGATCCGCGACTCGTTCACGGTGCTGTTCCTGCTGGCATACATGACGTATCTCAGCGGGTGGCTCGTACTAATCGTGTTCACCCTCGCGCCGATCGTTGGGGTCGTAATCGCTAGCGCCAATCGAAAATTCCGGAAGATCAGCCGGCGCATGCAACGCTCAACCGGAGACTATGCCCAGATCGCGGAGGACGGCATTCGCGGGCAGGCCGAGGTCAAGATTTTCGGCGCCACGGATTACGAGGCCCGCCGGTTCGAAGAGACCAACGAAAAATTCCACCGCCAAGCCATGCGCCACAAAGCGGTCCAGGCCGCCGCACAACCCCTTTCGCAATTGGGAGCCATCATCGCGCTGGCCGTGATCGTATATCTGGCAACCATGGATCTGGTTCTCCAGACCATCACTCCTGGCGGGATGGTTTCATTCATCGTGGCCATGGTACTGATGCTCCCTCCCCTCAAACGAATCGTAGGGGTGAATGCCGAAATTCAGAAGGCCCTGGCCGCAGGGGAAAGCGTATTCGAGGTGCTCGACACGCCCGCGGAGCCCGACCACGGTCAACGACCGCTGGATCGCGCCAAAGGGCACATCGAATTCAGGCACGTGGGCTTCCGCTACCCCACCAGCCACGAACGGGTGCTGAAAGATATCAACCTGACCGTGGAGCCCGGTCAGACGGTGGCACTCGTCGGTCGCTCCGGTAGTGGCAAAACCAGCCTCGCCCGGCTGCTGCCCCGCTTCTACGAGATCGAGGAAGGCGAAATCCGGCTGGACGGTCACCCGATCCAGGAATACCGCCTGCGCGACCTGCGGGCACAGATGGCCCTGGTGAGCCAGCATGTCGTGCTGTTCAACGACACCCTTGGCCACAACATTGCCTACGGGCTCAATCGCGAACCCTCGCTGGACGAGTTGCGCGAGGCGGCACGCGCCGCCAACGCCATGGATTTCATCGACGAACTGCCGGACGGCTTTGACACCATCGTCGGCGAGAACGGGATCATGCTCTCTGGCGGGCAGCGCCAGCGGGTTGCCATCGCCCGCGCAATCCTGAAGGACGCCCCGATCCTGATTCTGGACGAGGCCACCTCGGCACTGGACACGGAATCCGAGCAGAAGATCCAGAATGCGCTGGAACGGCTGATGGAGAACCGCACCACGCTGGTCATCGCCCACCGGCTCTCCACCATCGAGAATGCCGACCGCATCGTGGTGCTGGATCAGGGCCGCATCATCGAAGCCGGCACCCACGCGGAACTGCTCGAGCGCAACGGCCACTACGCCGCACTGCAAATGGCCCAGTTCGAGGAAACGCCCGAGCCGCCTGAACACGCGGATGACGACACCCCCGCACCCTGAGCCGGGCAGCCGGGTATGCGATGTACAATAAGCGGCCTCCGGCCCTTGCCTGACAGGATCTCCTCCGCGCGATGAAAGGCCCGCGTAGCAACAACGCCCTGCACCCATCCAACTGGGGACAGACCACCGCAATCGTAGCGCTGTGGCTCATTGCGCGACTACCGTGGCGCTGGGCGGTCGGCCTCGGCGAAAGACTGGGTGGCGCCCTTTACCACGTGGCGAAATCACGCCGCTACATCGTGCGCCGCAATCTCGAACTGTGCTTCCCGAACCTGACGGAGACCCAGCGCGAGGAATGGGTGCGCGCCAACTTCCGCTATACCGGGCGTGGCATGGCCGAAGTCGCCCTCGGCTGGTTCGGCGGCAAGGCCGTCGACCGGATTCCCTGCCGAGTCGATGGCCTTCATCACCTGCATAACGCCGCCGAGGAAGGCAGCCCTGTGATCCTGCTGTCCGGGCATTTCACCTGCATCGAACTCGCCGGAAGATTGTTCGGGCAGCGGGCCGAAATGGCCGTGATCTACAAACCCATGGAGAAAAAGCCTGTGCTCGAACGCGCCATGAAGCAGGGGCGCGAGAATAGCCTGAGCCGAGCGATTTCCAAGGACGACATTCGCGGCATTCTTCGCACACTCAAGGCCGGGGTCCCGGTCTGGTATGCCGGCGATCAGAACATTCGCCAGGCGGAGCTGGTGTTCGCCCCGTTTTTTGGGCAGCCGGCGGCCACCACCACCGGCCTTTCCCGTCTCGCCAGCATGGGCAAGGCACGCGTACTGCCATTGTTCTATCACGTGGACTCGCAGGACGATGGCTACGAGATCGTGATCGGACCGCCCCTGGAGAACTATCCCTCCGGCGACCGCGCTGCGGATGCGGCGCGCATGAACCAGGTACTGGAAGATGCCGTACGGGCCTATCCACAGCAGTATTTCTGGGCGCATCGACGCTTCAAGACCCAGCCCGAGGGATCCCCGGACCCCTATCCGGCCATTCGCAGCAAACACATCGGCCGCCTGCCGTGGCAGAAAAACAAGCTCAAAAAGAAGAACAAGCGGAAGACGCCCGGTGACGGCGCCTGACCAGCCAACCACAGCCTCAGCAACCCCGGGGCCGCCCCGGGAGATCGCCCTGCTGCGACTCTCGGCGCTGGGCGATACCACCCATGTAGTCCCCGTGGTGCGCTCGCTGCAAAAGGCCTGGCCGCGCACCCGCATCACCTGGATCATCGGGCGCCTCGAATACCAGTTGCTGGGAGACCTGCCCGATGTGGAGTTCGTCGTGGTCGACAAGGCGCGGGGGCTACGCGCCTACACAGACCTCCGGCGCGCCCTGAAGGGCCGCCAGTTCGATGTCCTCCTGCAGATGCAGGTCTCCCTGCGCGCCAGCCTGATGGGAATGCAGGTTCCGGCACGGCGCAAGATCGGGTTCGACCGTGAGCGTGCACGCGACTTCCAGTGGCTGTTCACCCAGGAACGCATCGCCGCCCGGCCGCGCCAGCACGTCCTGGACTCCTTCTTCGGCTTTGCCGAGTCGCTGGGCGTACAGGAGCGCGAACTGCGCTGGGACATCCCGATCCCGGATAGCGCGAGGGAGTGGGCCGATCGGCACCTGCCCACCGACCGCCCCGTCCTTGTCATCAACGCGTGTTCCAGCGCCCGCTTTCGCAACTTTCGTAACTGGGCCGCAGAACACTACGCGGCCGTCGCCGAACATGCGGTGGAGCACCACGGCATGACCGTTGTGCTCACCGGCGGCCCCACCGAACTGGAGCGGGACTATGGCGAAGCGATCGCCTCCGGCTGCCACCACTCGCTGATCAACCTGATCGGGACGACCAGCCTCAAACAGCTACTGGCGGTGCTCGAACGAGCTGACGCGGTGGTCTCACCCGACTCGGGCCCGGCCCACATGGCCAACGCAGTCGGCACACCCGTGATCGGACTCTATGCCGGCTCCAATCCCGAACGTACGGGGCCGTACTGCAGCCGCCAGTGGGTCGTCAACGCATACCCCGAGGCCTGCCAGGCGGCCTTCGGCAAGCCACCGGGGGCGTTGCGCTGGGGACAGCGAGTCCGCGATCCCGCCGTGATGGACCGCATCAACGTCGCAGACGTCACCGCGAAACTGGATGAGCTGATGGAGGCGAAGGCAACCAATGCCTGAAACCCCGTCGCCCCGGGTCGCCCTGCTGTTTGCCACCTCGGGGCATAGCGGGGTCGATCGAGTGGTCACCAACCTCGTCCGGGAATTTGGCCACTACTCTTTGGAGTTCGATCTGCTGACCCTGCGCGGACATGGCCCCTATATCGACGACCTGCCCCCCAACGTGCGTCGGGTACCGCTGCGCGCCGCCCATCGCAACACGGCTCTGCCCGCCCTGATCGCCTACCTGCTGCGCCATCGACCACAGGCGCTATATACCGCCAGCCATCGGCTGAACCGCACCGCACTCCTGGCACGCCGCCTGGCCCGGCCCGGCATGCCGGTGGCGATCCGCATGGGCATGTCCATCAGCGCCACCCTCGCCGAGATGAAGCCCCACCGCGCTCGACGCCTCCAGCGCTCAATGCAGCGCTGGTATCCGCAAGCGAACGCCGTCATCGCACCCTCGGAGGGAGTTGGACACGACCTGCGCACCCTCGTGGGCGTGCCTGATGATCTGCTCCATGTGATCCCCAACCCGATCGTAACCACGCGCCTGCACGAACAGGCCAGAGAGCCCACCGGGGAACCCTGGCTGGATGACGAGAGCCGGGAAGTCCCAGTCATCCTCGGTGCGGGATCGCTCGAACCACGCAAGGATTTCGCCACCCTGATCCGGGCCTTCGCGGAAGTGCGCCGACAGCGAGCGGCGCGATTGATCATCCTCGGCGAAGGTCGCGAGCGCGAAGCGCTGGAGCGACTTGCCCGGGAGCTGGGCGTACAGCAACACCTGCGCCTGCCAGGATTCCGCTCCAACCCTTATGCCTGGATGTCCCGGGCCGACGTATTTGCCATGACGTCCCGCCGCGAAGGCTCCGGCGCAGTTTTGGTCGAGGCGCTGGCCTGCGGTACGCCAGCCCTGACCGCAAACTGCCCCACCGGCCCCGCTGAAATCCTGGACAACGGCCGCCTCGGACCGGTCGTGGGGGTAGCGGATCCCGAAGGCGTGGCCCGCGGGCTCGTGCAGTTACTCGACGCACCGCCATCCCCAACGAGCCTGAGACAAGCCGTAGCACCGTTCGACGCATCCCTGTCGGCCGTGAGCTACCTGAAGGCCCTGGACCTCTCGCACTCGGAAACCGAGTGACGAGTCTGTCCCGGACAGTCTGGCGACATCCGCGGCACTGGCCTGTCCGTGGGCCTCTGTGATCTAATCGGCCCGGCCCGCGAGGACCGCTATTGGCCGCCGACTCAGGATTCAGGAAACTATTAGCCCCATGGGCGCCATCGTTCGAAAACGCGGACCTTTTCGCCGATCCGTTCAAAAAGCCCGCCGCGCCTGGCGCCGATGGCGCGCAGACGTTCACCTGATTTCCTATCCCAAATGCGGCCGAACCTGGCTCGTCTTGATGATCGGCCGCGCCATCCAGCAACACTACGGATTGCGTAACCGCAATCTGCTCAAATTGCGCGCCTGTGTACGCCCATGGCGCAACATCCCGTATATCCTCCAGCACCATGATGGCGGCCCGGAGTTCCTGCTACCGGAAGAGCTTCCGCGCGACAAATCGGAATATCGCGGACGCAAGGTGATCTTCATGGTACGAGACCCGCGCGACGTGCTGGTGTCATCCTATTTCCAGAAGACCCGGCGCAACCTCAACTACGAAGGCACACTCGAGGATTACGTCCGTCAACGTCGAGGCGGGATCGAAACGATTACCGAGTTCTACAACATATGGGCCAGCAACCGAGACGTTCCCGACAAGTTTCTTATGGTTCGGTACGAGGATCTGCATGCCAACCCCTCGGCCGAACTGCGACGAGTGCTCGATTTCAGTGGGCTCGGACACATCCCGGACCCAGTCATCGCTGAAGCCGCGGAATATGCCCGGTTCGACAATATGCGCAAGCTGGAGTCCAGCAATGCCCTGGGCACCAGCGCCCTGGCCGCGCGCGACCGGAATGACGAGGCCAGCTTCAAGACTCGAAAAGGAGAGGTCGGAGGCTACCGCGAACACCTCCGGGGCAGCGCGCTGGAGAAGGTCAACCGGGTTATCGACGAGCAGCTTGATGAATCCTATTCCGATTATCGCAGCCCTGTCACCTCACGCTCATGAGCCACTACCCCCCTTCAGCCTACGCTTCTGTACCATCCCGTCTGGCGGATGATCGTCTCGCACTGTCGGCGGTCGTCGTCCTGTATCTCGGGGCATTCTTTTCCCCTGTATCAACGTCCCTGGGGCAGCTTTTCCAGTTTGCGGCGCTGATCGTGGGCATCCTGTTTGTTCGACGCCACTGGTCGGCGTTGCGCAACAGCCCACTATTGTGGCTGCCGGTCGGGTTTGCCCTGTGGGTGATTATCCGGACCGCCATGGCCGCGCTCTGGGAGGACCCTGCGCGCGCCGCGGAACACTGGGACGAAATGACCACCTGGTTCAAATCGGCCGCCGTTCCCGTGCTGATCTACGGGCTTGCACTCGCCGCGACCGGGCGCTGGCTCCGCCACGGTATCGTGGTACTCGGGCTATTGCTGGTCGGCTACATGATCTTCTTCGTGGCCACCACCTCCTGGAGCGGAACACTGGAAGCGCTGCACACCTCCGCCCGTCAGGAACCCGATCTCGGTTTTCGCACCGCGGCCCTTGTGTTGCCAGGTCTGGCTGCCGGGGCACTCTTCGCAACCATCCATATGTTCTCCGGCATCTCCGGGCCACAGGATCGGCGCGGCACCCGCATTGTGACCGGAGTACTCCTGGCCCTGTTCTTCTGCTTTTTCGTCGCGATCATGGTCGCATCCAAGAGTCGGAATTCCTGGCTGACCTTGATCATCCTCCTGTCGGTTTCCGCTGTCTTTGCCCTGTGGGTTTTTCGCTCGAGACTCTGGCAAATGCGCGTCCCGCTACTCGCAGGTGCCCTGACCATCATGCTCGGAACAGGGGCGATCACAACGTATGCATGGAGCGCGATCGGCGAGCGCTGGAGCGAGACGGCAGAAACCGTGCAGCAGACGATGGCATTGCCGTTTGGCGGCCGAGTCGAAGACCTGGCCGAAGACCCCGTTGGCATTCGTGTCGCATACTGGGCCTTTGGCTGGGAGCGCTTTCTTGATCGACCCCTGGTTGGCCGCGGCGCCGCCGATCAAAGACACCTGACCGATGAGTATCCGATTCCTCCCCAACTGGAGGGACGCACCGACACGTATCACAACTCGCACATCGACATCCTGCTTCGCTTCGGCCTTGTCGGATATCTGTTGTTCGCTGCCACAATACTCCTGATCCTCCTTGAAGCGTGGCGGCGACTGCAAACACCAGGAGCAGCGCGAACCATCGCCCTTTTTACGCTCGGTTTCGTGCCTGCAATGGCCTTCTGGGCCATGAACGCACAAATCATTCAACGCTTTTCCGTAGAACACTTTTACGGTCTGGTCCTGGCACTAATGGCCGCATCCCATTTTGCCAGGCTGACCTCCTATCCAGACGAGCGCTCTCATGAGGATGAATGACGATGTCGACATCGCCATATTTGGCTCGTTCAAGCCCGCTGGAGGAATCTATCGGCGCTTGACCAATCAGATCCAGGTCTGGCATCGACTGGGTATGCGTACTGCGCTCGTCACGTTCCGCAAGGGCGTTCAATTCTTCCCGGAAGAAATGCCAGAGTCTGTGAGTTTCCATGATCTGAAAACGCGAAGCCGTCCCGCGACCACATTGGCTCTCGCAGCCTTTCTGTATCGCTACCAGCCCCAGGCGGTCCTGTCGATCACTCACGCAAGCAACACCATACTCGCTCGAACCGCTTACTTTCCGGGCATCCATTCACGACGAATCCTGAGTGTCCCCAATACCTTTGGCGCTTCGGAAAAACAGGCAGAATCTCCCAAAAAGAGAGACCGGAAATTCCGAGAAATCCAGAAGGTTTATCCACTGGCGGACGGCCTGATTGCGATTTCCCAGGGCGTCCAGGACGACCTCAAGCAGATCGGCCTGCGCAACTTGGAAACAAGAAAGATCTACAGTGGGACAATAACGCGCCATACATATGATCGTGCTCGACTCCCTGCCAACCACCGCTGGCTGGGTTCGAACCATGCCGAGCCCGTATTGGTGGCTGCCGGCAGGCTTGCACCCCAGAAGGATTACCCGAACCTTCTCCATGCGTTCGCTCGTGCCTGCGAGGCCATTCCTGCACGGTTGATCATTCTCGGAGAGGGAGAGCAACGCTATGAGCTCCAAAGTCTGGCAAACGAGCTAGGGATTGGCGAGCGCGTGGATTTATGCGGACATGTGGACAACCCCTACCCCTACATGGCCCAGGCGGATCTCTTCGTACTGTCATCACGCTGGGAGGGATTAGTAAATGTCGTGATCGAAGCCCTGGCCCTCGGAACACCTGTCGTCTCGACGGACTGCCCGAGCGGACCGCGCGAGATTCTGGAGGACGGGCGATACGGGATTCTCGTACCCCCGCGCGACCCTGACGCGCTGGCCGAAGGCATCCTGAAAGGACTGCGCGGGGAGACACCCGAATACGACCCTGCGGAGGCAGTCGACCGTTTCCGGGCGGAGCGTGCCGCGCGCGCCTATCTGGATTTCATGGGCATCACGCCGCCAGTATCCCCGTCATGAATAGTCGAGCTCGAGCCATGACAAGGCCACCGGTCATCATTATCGGGATGCACCGCTCCGGCACCAGTCTGCTGACACGTGTGCTGCAGCAGGCTGGTTTCTTCATGGGTCGCGACGCGAGCCGGAACGAGGAAGCGGCGTTCACCAACGCAATCAATGCCTGGTTGTTTCGCCAGGCATCCGCCACATGGGAACGCCCGCAGTCGATGGACGAGCTGCTGGCCGACACGGACCTGCGCCCGGAGCTGGTGGACTACCTGGAAGGGATCGTGCGAGGCCCCGCAAGTGCACGCTTCCTCGGGCCAGGACGCTGGCTGGGCGCCCGAGGCCGGGGCATGTTCGGCCAACGCCAGGCGTGGGGCTGGAAGGATCCGCGCAACACCTGGACGCTTCCGTTGTGGCTGGAACTTTTTCCGGACGCCCGGGTTCTGCATATCGTTCGTCATGGCGTCGATGTCGCGGCCAGCTTGCGGTCCCGTCGTCGACAGGTCGTGCAGACCCGTCTCGAACGCTACCATCGACACCGGTGGGTTTACCGGCTGAACCCGCTCGCGCCCAAACGAAGGGGATTCGGTCCGCAACCCCTCTGTCGACGGCTGGAAGCCGGACTGGACTTGTGGGCCGAATACATGGACAGGGCTCGCGGGCACCTGCAAGAAATCGGTCCCGAACGCGCCCTTGAACTACGCTACGAGGATCTGCTGAACCATCCGCACGAAACACTCGCCCGGGGCCTGGAATTCTGTGGTTGCGCCCCCGACTCCGAACAGGTGAATGACACTGCAGCGGGTTTTCGTGCAGACCGCGCCGGGGCCTGGACCCGCGACGAGGAACTGAAAAGTCTCGCGGCAAGTCACCACGAACTCCTTCAGCAACGAGGCTACAGTGGCCGGCCCTGAGCCGCACTTGGTCAACAGGATGGGAAGCCCCCCCGGTCAACAGCGCAAACTGGCGATCCTCGCACCCCTCAAGGCGTGGGGCGGCATTGAACGAAAGATGCTGACCCTTTGCCGGGAGTTTCTCGCCAAGAGCATCCGCGTGGAGTTCATCTTGACCCGGGGCGGCGAGGTTCCGTATCCCGATCAATTCCCGGCGGCCGTGGACATCGTGGATTTGAGCAGCCGCCACAAGTGGGACAGTGTACTGCGCCTGCAGAAGCACCTTCGGCGCAGCCAACCGGATGCGCTGCTTACCGCGAAGGACCATGGCGCCAAGGTCGCCGTTCTGGCGCGGGACCTGTTTCGCCTAGACATACCCGTGTTCGCGAAGGTCACCAATACCCCCAGCGAATTTCTGCGCCGTCCCTCCAAACGGCGCTGGGCCCGGCGGCTCTATCGCCGGGCAGATCGACTGATCGCAATATCGCAGGGCGTGCGCAATGACCTGGTCGAGCATTTTGCGATTCCCCCGGACCGGGTATCCGTCATCTATAACCCGGTCATCACGGCCGATATGGCCGAGCGCACACAGCACTCAGTGGATCACCGATGGCTGGGCACGACCGAGAACCGCCCGGTGATCATGGGGCTGGGACGCCTGACCCCGCAGAAGGATTTCGCGACCCTGCTACATGCCTTCTCCAGGGTTCGCGCCCATGTCCCCGCCCGTCTCGTAATCGCCGGAGAGGGCCCCGAACGGGTACGCCTCGAGTCTCTGGCAGCGGAACTCGGAATTGCTTCGGACGTGGACCTGCCGGGCTATGTACCCGACCCGCTTCCATGGTTGGCGCGGTCCCGGCTTTTCGTGCTCTCGTCCCGCTACGAGGGGCTGGCCAATGTACTCGTGGAGGCCCTGGCCGCGGGGACCAATGTGCTGTCCACGGATTGCCCCAGCGGCCCGCGCGAAATCCTCCGCGATGGTGACGTCGCCCCACTCGTGCCGATAGGCGATGCGGATGCGATGGCCGAAGAGATGATCGCCTGCCTGCGCGGGGATCGCACCACCCGCCACGCCGAGGCCCGGCTTGATCGATTCGAAAGCAAGGCCGTCGCCGAACAATATCTGCGCACCATGGGGTTGTGGCGTGATGAATGACTCTGCAACCACGGACCCCATCACTGAGCGCTTCACGCACACCCCGGAAGAAACCTGCCTGGTCGACACCACCCGCCTGCAACGCTGCGACGTTGTGTGGTTCACCCCGGATCTACTGGCTGCTCGCGGACTCCTGACCGGATCCGGAACCGGTCGGCGACCCGTGCACTTTATCCGCCATGAGGACGAACACTGGGTGCTTCGACACTACTGGCGGGGCGGGCTCATGGCCCGGCTATCCAGCGACGCCTACCTGAGAACCGGAGTGCAGCGCGCTCGTCCCATCCGTGAATGGCGCCTGCTCAGCACGCTCTACCAGCGCGGCCTGCCGGTTCCGCGGCCGATCGCCGCGCGGGTTCGATATTCTGGTCTGACTTGGAAGGGAGATCTCATCACGGAGGTCATACCGCACGCGTGCACCCTGTTCGAGCTCATCCAGCAATGTAATGACCCGCCCGCGATATGGGAGGCGGTCGGCAGAACGCTGGCCCGCTTTCACCAGGCGGGTGCCTGGCACGCGGACCTCAACGTACGCAACATCCTGGTCCAGCCAAATAATGCGGTGTGGCTGATCGACTGGGACCGGGGCCGAATGAACACCACCAGAGGATTGAAGCGCAACCTTAGCCGACTGCAACGCTCGCTCGAAAAATGGCCCGAAACCCGCGAACGGGGTCGCGCTGGCTGGCCAGACTTGATGCGCGCTTACCGCAAGGCGCAGGGAGGCCAGGATGGCTGACCGGCTGGCAATCCTCATCGCCTATAGCGGCGACGGCGGAGTGGAGAAGATGATGAACCACCTGCTGCGAGGCTTCGTGGATGCGGGCGTCACCGTAGACCTTCTCCTGCTCAAGGCTCGTGGTCGTCACGTTGAAGAGATCCCCGCGAGCGTTAACGTGATCCGCCTGAACGTCCGCACGTCACTCCTCGCACTGCCCGCTGTTGCACGCTACCTCCGGGACCATCGGCCTGCGGCGCTCCTGGCTGCCAAGGACCGAGCGGGGCGGGTCGCAGTTCTCGCCCGCGCACTTGCCGGTGTGTCGACCCGCGTGGTCCTGCGCATGGGCATGCACCTTTCGGGTTCCCTGGCCGGGAAAACCCGGCTGCAAAGACTGGCACGCCACATCCCTGTGCGATGGTTGTACCCCCATGCGGATGCGATCATCACCGTGGCCCGGCCCGTAGCCGAGGACCTCGCCGCGATTGGGCGGATACCGGAATCCCGATTCCATGTGATTGCCAACCCCGTCGTTCCCCCCTGGCTAGACGAACTCGCTGCGGCACCTGTGGACCATCCGTGGCTGAACGAATCACCACGCAAGACACCGGTACTGGTGGCGGCTGGCAGGCTGCGACCGCAAAAGGGGTTCGATCTGTTGCTGGAAGCCCTGGCCGAGGTGACCCGACAACGCGACGTGCGTCTGCTCATCCTGGGCGAAGGACCGGACCGCAAAGCCCTGGAAAACCAGGCAGCGGAACTGGGCATCGGTCCGTCCGTGGATTTCGTCGGATTCCTGCCCAACCCCTATTCCATCATGCGGGCCGCCGACCTGTTCGTACTCTCCTCGAGGTTCGAGGGTGCTCCCAATGTGCTGATCGAAGCGATGGCGCTTGGCACTTCTGTCGTCGCAACCGACTGCCCCAGCGGGCCGCGCGACATCCTGGAACATGGGGCACTGGGTCCTCTGGTGCGACCTGGAGACCCGGGCGAACTCGCGCGGGGCATCCTGCAGGCCCTTGATGCGCCGGTTCCTGCCTCACGGCTGCGGGATGCGGTCGCCCCTTACACCATATCCCGCAGCAGCCGGGAGTATCTGCGTGTCTTGCGGCTGGCTCCGCGCGACCACCCAGCAGACGAGCAAACATGACCTCCCCCCTCCTGATCGACCTGCCCACCGAAAGCCTGCAGCGCTGCCTGGTCAAGCGCGGGGCCATCGACAAGGCTTTGTTCGCTGTCGAGGGACTTCTCCTTCCGCAGGGCGTGCGGCGCGGTCGATGGCACCGGGATGCGATCCCTTTTGAGGATCACCCGGTGGTTCCGATGATGCGTGCACTGCTGGATCCAGAATCAACGGCCGATCAACAGGAAAACGCTCTGCGCACCTACTATGAGGCGCGTGGAAAGTCGCCGGCGCACGCCGCTGAAAAGGCGCAGCACATACGCGAGGACTACGTGCGCGAGTACCGGGCACTATGGGAAAGCCTGCGCACTCACGGCTACATCGCCGGCGCCGGAAAGGACGAGATCGGTGTTGCGATCGGTCCGGATGGGGAGTTCATCAAGGTCGCCAACGGCAATCATCGACTGGCGGCGGCAAGGCTGGCTGGCGTCGATCAGGTGGTCGCGGAGCTGCGGTTTGTCCATAGTGCGTGGCTCCGCCATCACGCCCGCGGTCCCGGAACGTCTGGACAGCGAATCGAGGCCGCACTCACCGACTTTAATCCGCGCCGGGCCGGCGCAGACTAGACGCCAGGCGCGTCAAGCTCGCCAGCGCTAGAATGGCGCCCCGAGCCGGGGCTCCGATAACGAAGACACCATGCTGATCTCCTACCGCAAGAATTTCCTGTTCGTGCACATCGCCAAGACGGGCGGGACCAGCATCCGGGCGGCCCTGCGGCCGTATCGCTGGGGCGGGTGGTACAGCATTCCGCTGTGGGCGGCGAGCCAGGTCAGCCAACTGACCCGCCCCCGGCACAAGCTGGGGCTGAAGTTTCCCCGCCACGCGAAGGCGATCGCGGCGAAGGAGATGCTGCCGGAGCCGGTCTACCGCGAGCTGTTCAAGTGCGCGATCGTGCGCAACCCATGGGATCTTCAGGTGAGTTCCTGGCACCACATCCAGCGGGAGAAGCCGGAGGTCCTGAAAGGGGTCAAATCCTTCGGAGATTTCCTGCGCCTGAAGTTCGATCCCGAGCGCCCATACGACTACATGCTGGACACCTCGGCGGAGTTGCAACACGAGTACATCGTGGATCTGCAGGGCCGGGTGATCGTCGACTTCATCGGCCGCTACGAGAACCTGCAGGAGGATTTCCGCACCATCTGCGACCGCATCGGGATACCTGCGCCGGAGCTGCCGCATCTGCGCCGCGCCACCGAGCGCGACGACTACCGGACCTACTATGACGATGCCCTCGTGGAGCTGGTCGCGCAGCATTATCGCCGCGACCTGGACCTGCTGGGCTACCAGTTCGATGCGCCGAACACCGGAAGCGGGTGACCGCCCGGATATCCCCGGGCTTGGACCACTCGCACTGGAACAGTGCATTCACGAGTACCCGGGCAAACGCCGGATCTTCCGCGCCCGGCTTGCCAGCGGGCAGCCGGTGGTCGCCAAGTTCTACCTTGGACGCATCAGCCAGTGGGCCGAATGGCGGCGCGGGACGCGTGGAGCGCGCCTGCTGGAAGCCGCCGGCGTCGCCGCGCCAGCCGTACACCACGCCGCTTATTGCCCCCGGTATCGTGCCTGGCTGCTGGTCCTGGGTCTCGTCGAGGCGGACGAACCCTGGCCACCGTCGGGAGACGACCCGGGAGACCAGGCCCATGCACGCCTGCTGGCCACACTGGCCGACCACCATCGCGCCGGAATCGTCCAGAACGATCTCAACTGGCTGAACTTCATCCCCCGCGAGGGGCGTCTGTTCGCCATCGACGGAGATCGCGTGCGTCGCCGCAACGGGCCGCTCGGCCGCCGAGCGGCCCTCGACCACCTGCAACGGCTGTACGCCTCCAAGACCCGCCTGCCCGAGACACTAATACGGGAGGGCTTCCGGCAGTATCACGAACTGAGGGGCTGGGGAGTGACGGAAGCCGGGTTGCCACGCTTCCTGCGCGACCTGCGCCGCGCTCGTCTCCGGCACGCTCGCCGCGTCGCCCGGCGGGCGTGCCGGGGGTGGAAACACTACCCCCGATTCCGTATGGACGACCTCCGGGTGATTCATGACCGCCGGGCCCTCTCCCGTGGACAGGCCGAACACCTCGCCCTCCAGCTGTACGAAACCGGCGAATTGCCGGATGGGTTCTCCGGGCATGCCGAACGGCCATATCAGGCCCAGCGAATCGAGGCCCCCTGGCAGACTCTGCCCGGCTTGTTGCGCCCTGCACTCACGCGTCAGACGGCCCGGCGGGCCTGGAGCCATGCTCTCACGCTGCGGCGTCTGGGACTCTCGGTGCCCCGGCCGGTAGCGATCATCGCCGCCGATCGCGGCCTGGTCTGGCTGGTCTGGGAGACGGACCCGGAATTGCGCCCGCTGGATGCCGCCAGCGAGCCCCCGGGAGCGGCGGCGGCCGAGACCCTGTGGGCCGGGCTGCGGGATTACGGGATCCGCTTTCGGGGGCGGGACCCGCGCATGCTGGGCAGCGATGGCCAGGCGCTGTGGATCCTGGATCCCCTGCCGCTGGCCTTCGGACGTCCGGAGTCGCGGGGGTTTCTGCGGGCCGCGGAGGGCGACCGGGCATGGCTGGAACGGGTTAGCGAGCCGCGCTGATCCAGCTGGGGCTCAGTCGATTCCCCAGCGACGCTCCTTGGCGTCGTTGGCGACCCGACCCGGCCAGGCAATCAGGTTCTGGATGCGCTGCATGTAGGGCGGGATCACCTGTTTCCAGGCATCGTCGGGCCGGATCTGACTGCCCTCGGTCTTGCGAAAGACATCCGCGGAACCGATGTTGTGGTGCGGCATCTCCGCCCAGGCGTCCAGCTGCGGGCGCTCGAACTCCAGACCCAGCCGGGCCATCAGCTTCGGCAGCTGATCTTCCGGGTCGTACGCCAGTTTTTCGTAGTTCAGCACGATGTGCGGTTCGTTGCGCAGGAGGTAGTAGAGCCGCAGCGAGCGATGCGAATACGAAAAGGTGGGGATGTAGTTCTGCTGTTTGCGCTTGCGCAACGACTGGGCCCTACCACGCGGGTCACGCAGGACATGGATCGGAATGACGTCGATGTCGGGCGCGGCCATCAGCCGACGCAGGCGCTGCACCGACTTGGAGTTGTCGGTCACGAACGGGACGCCGCTGACCTCGGAGACCACCTCGAACAGCGTGCGGTTGTGCTCGTTGAAACGCGCCGGATCGCGGGCGTGCACATCGAGCGTCTCCAGGGTGCAGCCAAGGCGTTCCTCCAGACGGGCGTTGACGGCCGACCAGAACTCGCACTCCCAGAAACTGGGGGCACCACAGGGGCAGGGATGCTTGCGCGCATAGTGCGCCAGCCGCCGCACCCCGCCCAGCGCCCGGATCTGGCTGTGGGCATCCAGCAGGATATCCGTCAGCGTCGAGCCACTGCGGCCCATCCCCACAAGGTAGAGTACTTTCATCGTTGTTCCTGACTCGCTCGTATGCGTTCCACCACGGCACTGGTGGAACAGGCGTCCACGAAATCCAGCACTCGCACCTCGCCTCCGTTCGCCACCACCGCATCGTGTCCGGCGATGGCCTCGGGTCGATAGTCGCCACCCTTGACCAGTACGTCCGGCAGGGCCTCCGCAATCAGGTCGGCCGGGGTGTCCTCGGAGAACGGGACCACCCAGTCCACGGCGCCCAGGGCCGCCAGCACGGCCATGCGCTGATCCAGCGGATTCACCGGGCGTCCCTCTCCCTTCAGGCGACGCACGGAGGCATCGTCGTTCACCGCGACCAGCAGCCGGTCCCCCAGGGCACGGGCCTGGGCGAGGTAGGCGACATGGCCGGCGTGCAGGATGTCGAAACAGCCATTGGTCATCACGACCCGCTCGCCCGCTGCGCGAGCCCGGCGCAGCACATCCGCCAGCTCGGCTCGGGACAGCATGCTCTGGCCGGCCGCCCGGGGGGCGTAGATCTCGCGCTCGATCTCGGGCAGCGAGACGGTGGCGGTACCCAGCTTGCCGACCACGATGCCGGCCGCCAGGTTGGCCAGCTGCATCGCGTCCTCGATCGTCGCGCTGGCCGCCAGGGCGGCGGCCAGAGTGGCGATCACCGTGTCACCCGCCCCGGTCACGTCGAACACCTCGCGTGCTCGAGCCGGCTGATGCACGGCTGCCTGCCCTTCGCGGAACAGCGTCATCCCGGCCGCGCCGCGCGTGACCAGGAGCGCCGGGATCCCGCAGCGCTCCATCACGTCCCGGGCCGCCCGTTCCAGGCTTTCATCGTCCGGACAGGGGCCTGCCACACCCTCCAGTTCGGCGAGGTTGGGGGTAATCAGGTCCGCTCCACGGTAGAGGGAGAAGTCGCGGCCCTTGGGGTCGACCAGTACGGGGACCCCGGCGGCGCGGGCGGCCTGAATCAGGGGTTGGGGATCGCGCAGCGCGCCCTTGGCGTAGTCGGACAGGACGACGGCGCCGCAGTTGGCCAGCAGGGGCTCGACCTGTGGCAGCAGGTCGGCGGCGCGGGTGCCGGGGAAACCGTCCTCGAAGTCGAGGCGGATCAGCTGCTGGTGGCGGCTGATTACGCGCAGTTTGGTGATGGTGGCCGCCCCGGGCTGGCGGCGGAAGTGGCAGGCCACTCCCGCGCCCTCGAGCAGACCGGACAGTTCGGCCGCGGCCTCGTCCTCGCCGGTCACACCGACCAGATCGGCATGACCACCCAGGGCGGCAAGGTTCAGTGCGACGTTGCCGGCCCCGCCCGGGCGCTGCTCGATCTCGCTCACGTGGACCACCGGGACTGGGGCCTCGGGCGAGATACGATCGGTGCCGCCGTGCCAGTAGCGATCCAGCATCAGGTCGCCGACCACCAGCACACGGGCCTGATCAAACGGGGGCAGGGAGAGCTTCATCGGATGCGTGCGCGGGAACGCCCGGGGCGGGCACGATTCACCCCGGCGCAGATGCCAGGGCGCGGGCCCACGATGATCAGGCGTCGTCCTTCAGGATAAACTGGGTGCCGCAGTAGGGGCACTGGTAGCGGCCGTCCGGGGTCTCGTCGATCGGCAGGTAGACGCGCGGGTGCGAGGCCCATAGCGCCATCTTCGGCGTCGGGCAGTGCAGCGGCAGGTCTTTCTTGGTGACCGTGATCTCCGGCTGCGCGTTCGCGGTCTCGTACTGGTCCTGGTGATGAGCGGTATCGGGATTGACCATGGTTTTCGTCTCGCGTGTTGGGGAAACACTGATTAATGCACGCGCTCGCGCTCGAGTCGCTTTTGCGTGCGAACAAGGCGCGGTGACTGCCGTGCAGTCATTCTGCACAAGGGAACCGCAACGCCGTTCCCGCGCAAAAGCGGCCGAGCCCCGTCTTTCAATAGCTTGTGGGGGTTGGCACCCCAGGTTCCCCGATCCTGCGTTGCGCCGCTTGCGGGTAGAACCACTACCCGCTGCACGACGCGCCTTGTCTCGGAAAACCTGGGGTGCCAACGCGAGCGTGTGCATTAATCAGTGTTTCCCTAGAGGTAGGTCAGCCAGCCGTCGTGCTGACGGTCGCGGCCCTGTACGACATCAAAATAGCGCGATTGCAGGCGTTCGGTAATCGGCCCGCGGGTGCCGGAGCCGATCGGCCGGTCGTCGACCTCGCGGATCGGGGTCACCTCGGCGGCGGTCCCGGTAAAGAAGGCCTCGTCGGCAATGTACACCTCGTCGCGGGTGATGCGCTTCTCCACCACGCGCAGGCCTTCCTCCTCGGCCAGGGTGATCACCGTGCGGCGGGTGATGCCGTCCAGCGCGGAGGTCAGGTCCGGGGTGACCAGCACGCCATCGCGCACCAGGAAGATGTTCTCGCCACTGCCCTCGGCCACGTAGCCCTCGGTATCCAGCAGCATGGCCTCGTCGTAGCCGCAGCGGGTCGCCTCCTGCAGGGCCAGCATCGAGTTCATGTAGTTGCCGTTGGCCTTGGCCTTGCACATCGTCACATTCACGTGGTGCCGGCTGTAGGACGAGGTGCGGATGCGGATGCCCTTCTCCATGCCCTCGTCGCCCAGATAGGCGCCCCAGTGCCAGGCCGCGACCATCGCGTGCACATTGAGGTTGTCCGCGCGCAGGCCCATGCCCTCGGAACCGAGGAAGCACATCGGGCGCAGGTAGGCGCTCTCCAGGCCGTTGTCGCGGACCGAGGCGATCTGTGCCTCGTTCAGGTCGTCGGCCGAGTACGGGATGGTCATGCCGAGGATCTTGGCGGAGTTGAACAGGCGCCGGGTGTGGTCCTGCAGGCGAAAGATCGCCGGGCCGCGCTCGGTCTTGTAGGCGCGCACGCCCTCGAACACGCCCATGCCGTAATGCAGGGTGTGGGTCAGCACGTGGGTCTGCGCCTCGCGCCAGGGCACCATCTGCCCGTCCAGCCAGATCACCCCGTCGCGGTCGGCCATCGACATGTCTTGTATCCCTCTAGGCGTTCTTGTTGGCGACCGGATCCGGCGCGCCGAACAGGTCATTCCAAGTTTCGATTATGCGGTCGCGCACCGCCAGCAGCTCGTCGTCCGGCTCCTCGACCCGGGCCTCCCGGCCCGCCAGCGTCAGGCGATGGATGCGGTTGCGCAAATCCCGATAGGCATCCGCCAGCACCTCGCTCAGGTCCTCGCCGATCACGCCCTCGCGCCCGAGGGTCTCCAGCGTGCGGATCTTGTCCGGCCAGTTGCAGACGGCGGGATGGTCGTGGGCGGATACCAAAACCCAGTATTGAACCATGAATTCGATATCAGTGATACCGCCCCGATCGCGCTTGAGATGGAAGCCCTGGCCCTTTTTCGAGGCGTGCTCGGCCAGCATGCGCTGGCGCATCTCGACGACCTCCGCCCGCAGGGCATCGGTGTCGCGTTCGCGGGTCAGCACCTCGCGGCGCAGGGCATCGAACCGCTTGCCCAGCTCAGGATCACCGGCGACGAAGCGGGCGCGCACCAGTGCCTGATGTTCCCAGGTCCAGGCGGATTCGTCCTGATAACGCCGGAAGGCCTGCAGCCCGCTGACCAGCAGACCGGAGGTGCCGCTCGGGCGCAGCCGCGTATCCACCTCGTACAGCCTGCCGGCCGCGGTAAAGGCCCCCAGCAGATGGACCACGCGCTGCGCGACCCGGGCAAAGAACTCGGTGTTGTCGATCACCTTCGGCCCGGCGGTCTGCGCGTCCTCGCCCTCGGAATCATGCAGGAATACGACGTCCAGATCGGAGCCATATCCGAGCTCGAAGCCGCCCAGCTTGCCGTAGCCGATCACCGCGAAGCGCGCCGGGCGCAGGTCGTCGCCCTCGCCGCAGCGCGGCGCGCCGTGACGCTCGACCAGCTTGTCCCAGGCGAGCTTGAGCACACGCTCGAGCATCACCTCCGCCAGCCAGGTCAGGTGGTCGGAGACCTTCATCAACGGCAGAAAGCCCATGATGTCGGCCGCCGCCACGCGCAGCGTCTGCACCTGCTTGAACTGGCGCAGGCGGTCCAGCATCTGCTCGTGGTCCTCACCCGGGAACTGCGCGAGCTCCGCCTCCAGTTCCTCGCGCATCCCGTCCCGGTCCGGCGGGGCATACAGGGCACGCGGGTCGAGCAACTCGTCCAGCAGGACGGGGAAGCGCGTCAGCTGCTCGCTGATCCAGGGGCTGGCCGCGACCAGCTTGACCAGCTGCGACAGCGCCAGCGGATTCTCGACCAGCAGCGACAGATACACCGAGCGGCGGGCGATGGTACGTACCATCTGAAGGGCGCGGGGCAGCACTGCGTCCGGGGCATCCATCTCGGCCAGGGCCCCGATCAGCAGCGGCATCAGACGATCCAGCCGTTGGCGTCCCGTGGTGCTCATCGCGCGCACGCCGGGGCTCTCGCGCAAATCCACGAGCCCCTCCAGGGCCGCTCCGGGGTCGTCGAAGCCGAGGGAGGACAAGGCCTCCCGTGCCACATCGTCATCCAGCGAGCCTTGCCACAGGCGATGCAACTGCTGTTCGCGGTCCGCCTCGGGCGAGCTGTCCATGGACTCGGCATCGTCGCGCTGCGGGGCGGTAAACACCTGTTCGAAGTGCGCATGCACCCGGCGCTGCTCGCGCACCAGCGCCGCCTCGAAGGTCACCTCGCTGTCGAATCCCAGCGACAGGGCCAGGCGGGTCCGGTCGCCGGCAGAGCGCGGCAGACGGTGGGTCTGCTGATCGTTGAGCATCTGCAGGCGGTTTTCGACCCGGCGCAGAAAGCGATAACTGCGCTCCAGTTGGTCGACCGCGTAGCCCGGCAGCAGGTCGCGCGCTCGCAGCACCTCCATCACGCCCAGCAGGTCTCGCCGTTGGAGGGCCTGGTCGCGCCCGCCGCGAATCAACTGGAACGACTGGGCGATGAACTCGATCTCGCGGATCCCGCCCTCGCCATGCTTGACGTCCTCGTAGCGCCCCCGCCGGGCGGACTCGTCGTTGATCATCTGCTTGAGTTCGCGCAGGTTCGCGAGCGTGCCGTAGTCCAGATAGCGGCGGTAGATGAACGGACGCAGACGCTTCATCAGCGCATCCCCCGCGGCCGCATCGCCCGCCAGCGGACGCGCCTTGATCAGGGCGTAGCGCTCCCACTCGCGGCCATGCGCCTGGTAGTAGTCCTCCATCGCATCGAAGTGCATTACCAGCGGGCCCGAGTCGCCGAACGGGCGCAGGCGCATGTCCACGCGATAGCAAAAACCGTCGGCGGTCACCTCGGACAGCGCCGCGATCAGGGCACGCCCCAGCTTCTGAAAGTACGCACCGTTATCCAGGACCCGCTCGCCATCAGTCTCGCCGGACTGGGCGTAGGCGAAGATCAGGTCGATATCGGAGGAAAAATTCAGCTCACCACCACCGAGCTTCCCGAGCCCCAGCACGACCAGCGACTGAGGTGCGCCGTCGGCCCCACGCGGCTGCCCGTGGCGACCCTGGTAGTGGCGGTCGAGCCAGTCCAGCGCGCCCTGGATCAGGCCCTGGGCAAGACGACTGAGGTCATGCATGACCTCGTCCAGGTCCGCGCGCCCTTCCAGGTCCCGCCAGGCGATGCGGATCATCTCGCGATGGCGCACCTCCCGCAGCGCGTGCTTCAGCGGCCCCTCGCCCTCGGCCTTCTCCAGCGCGGCGCCCAGCATCGCGGCAAAGGCGTCGTCATCCCGCGCGGGCACCCGCCCCTTGTCATCCAGGGTGTCGAGCAGATAGTCCGGATGCCGACCCACCGTCTGGGCGAGGTAATGGCTGAAGGCCAGCGGGCTGGCCGACTGACCCGACAGGCTGCCGGGCCAGTCGGCCTTTTCGCCAAGGTCCTGCAATAGGTGCTCGACCTCCTCGTCCAGGAAGGGGGGCAGGGCTTCGGGGGTATCAGGCAGGGGCTTGTCCATGGGCCAAGCTTAGGGAAACACTGACCAATTTACACACTCGCGTTGGCACCCCAGGTTTTCCGAGACAAGGCGCGTCGTTCAGCGGGTAGTGGTTCTACCCGCAAGCGGCGCAACGCAGGATCGGGGAACCTGGGGTGCCAACCCCGAAGGGGCTCGGCCGCTGTTGCGTGGGAACGGCGTTGCGGCTCCCTTGTGCAGAATGACTGCACGGCAGTCGCCGCGCCTTGTTCGCACGCAAAAGCGACTCGAGCGCGAGCGTGTAAATTGATCAGTGTTTCCCTTAGGAAACACCGGCCGACGTGCATGCCACCCCCTTGGAAAGGTGCAAAGCCCCAACTCGGCAGCAGAAAATCGTTGACAAGGATGAGAACACAAATAACAATCGTTCTCGTCTAATTTGATCAATGGAAGATTCAGTATGTCGTTTCGCCCCCTTTCCTGGCTGGTGATGGCCGCCGCAGCCGTGGCCGTCTCCATGCCCCTGGTCGGCTGCAGCCCGGCCGACGAAGATGAAGTGAACCTCTACTCGGCGCGGCAGGAGAATCTGATCCAGCCCCTGCTCGAGCAGTTCACCGAGGAGACCGGGATCAAGGTGAATCTGGTCACCGGCAGCGCGGACAGCCTGCTGCAACGCCTGCGCCACGAGGGACGCAACTCGCCCGCGGACGTGCTGATCACCGTGGACGCCGGGCGCCTGCACCACGCCCAGCAGGCGGGCGTGCTGCAGGCCGTGGAATCCGACACGCTGACCGAAAACATCCCCGAGCGCTATCGCGATCCGGAAGGCGAGTGGTACGGCCTGTCGCTGCGCGCGCGCCCAATCCTCTATCACAAGGACCGGGTCGATCCGGATGACCTGTCCACCTACGAGGCCCTGACCGACGAGAAATGGGAAGGTCGTATCTGCATCCGCTCGTCCGACAACGTCTACAACCAGTCGCTGGTGGCCGCGATGATCGCGACCGAGGGCGCGGAGGCCGCCGAGGCCTGGGCCGCCGGCATCGTGAACAACATGGCGCGCCGACCGCAGGGCGGCGACCGGGACCAGATTCGCGCAGTGGCCGACGGGGTCTGTGATGTTGCCATCGCCAACACCTACTACTTGGGGCTGATGCTGGACGGCGATGGCAGCGACCGCGATGTCGCCGAACAGATCGGCGTCTTCTGGCCCAACCAGGACGACCGCGGCACACACGTGAACATCAGTGGTGCGGGCGTGACGGCACATGCCCCGAACCGCGACAACGCCATCCGCCTGATCGAGTTCCTGACCTCGCAGGAGGCGCAACAGTGGTACGCCGAGGCCAACCAGGAATACCCGATCCGGGATGACGTGCCGGCCAGCGAGATCCTGCAGGGCTTTGGCGAGTTCAAGTCCGACGACATCGAGCTGCACCTGCTGGGCGACAACAATAGCGAGGCGGTGCGAATCATGGACCGCGTACGCTGGCGCTGATGCCCTTCGGGTCCACGCGTTTCGCAAGCCCCCGGCTCCGTCCGGGGGCTTACTGTTTCTGCGAAGCCTTTAATGGAGGAGCGGTCTTGGTGGTATTCGAAACAAGAACCTTTATTATTCGCACTCCATGAGCGCCCAGCCCTCCAACCCAGCCCTGCCCGCTACGCGAACCATTTCTCGGGGCCGGCCGCGACTGTCGTTCAGTCTGTGGTCGGTCGTGGCGATTACGGTGGCGCTGGTGCTCGCACTGCCGGTGCTGGTGATCTTCGGGCACGTGTTCATCCCCGCGGGCGAGGTCTGGGAACACCTGCGCCAGACGGTACTGGCCGATTACGTCACCAACTCCCTGGCCCTGCTGGTCGGTGTCGGCATCGGGGTGCTGCTGATCGGCGTCCCGGTCGCCTGGCTGGTGAGCATGTGCGAGTTCCCCGGACGCAGCATCTTTCAGTGGGCGCTGATGCTGCCGCTGGCGATGCCGGCCTACATCATCGCCTACACCTATACCGGCATGCTGGACTTCTCCGGGCCGGTGCAGAGCCTGATCCGCGACCTGACCGGGCTGGGCTACGGGGAGTACTTCTTCCCCGAGATCCGCTCGCTCGGCGGGGCGATGGTCATGCTGATGCTGGTGCTCTATCCGTATGTGTACCTGCTCAGTCGCGCGGCCTTTCTCGAACAATCGGTCTGTGTGCTGGAGGTCTCGCGCACGCTCGGTCAGGGGCCATTCGGCGGATTTCGTCGCGTGGCCCTGCCGCTGGCCCGTCCGGCGATTATCGCCGGGCTGACCCTTGCGCTAATGGAGGTGCTCGCGGACTACGGCACGGTCGCCTATTTCGGCATCAGCACCTTTACCACCGGCGTGTTCCGCACCTGGTACGGACTGGGCGACCCGGCCGCCGCCGCGCAGCTTTCGGCGGTGCTGCTGACCTTCGTCTTCATACTCATCGTGCTGGAGCGCTGGTCGCGCGCAAAGGCCCGCTTCCATCACACCAGCCGTCGCTATTCCACCCTGCCGCGCTATCACCTGCAGGGCTGGAAGGCCGCGGCGGCGTTCACCGCCTGCCTGCTGCCGGTGGTGCTCGGGTTCCTGCTGCCCGCCGCCCAGCTCACGATCTGGGCGGCACAAACCACCGACCACTGGATGAACGCCCGCTTCGCCGAGCTGGTGTTCAACACCTTCTGGCTGGCGGTGGCCGCTGCCGTGATCGCAGTAGTCCTGGCCCTGGTTCTGGCCTACGCCAAGCGCATGCAAGGCGGGACCTTTACCAACCTCGCCGTGCGCGTAGCGGGCATGGGCTACGCGATCCCCGGCACGGTGATCGCGATTGGCGTGATGATCCCGTTCGCCGCCTTCGACAACGCCTTGGACGGCTTCATGCGCGACACCTTCGGGCTGTCGACCGGGCTGCTGCTGTCCGGCACCGTGTTCGCTCTGCTGTTCGCCTACGCGGTGCGCTTTCTCGCGGTCTCGCTGCAGACCGTGGAGGCGGGGCTGGGCAAGATCCAGCCAAGCATGGACGACGCCGCCCGTTCGCTCGGCATGCGTCCCCTGCAGACCCTGACCCGCGTACACCTGCCGATCATGCGCGGCACCCTGCTGACGGCACTGTTGCTGGTCTTTGTCGATGTACTCAAGGAGCTGCCTGCGACGCTGATCCTGCGCCCGTTCGATTTCAACACCCTCGCGGTGCGCGCCTTCGAGCTGGCCGGCGACGAACGGCTGGCGGAATCCTCCAGTGCCGCACTGGCCATCGTGCTGGTCGGGCTGGTTCCCGTTATCCTGCTGTCGATGACCATCGGTCGCTCGCGACCCGGTCAGGGCGCACCCGACCAGCGCCCGGACACCGAGGCCGACGCGCCACAGAAACCGCTCCCCATGCCCGCCGGTACGACCTGACATGACACAAGCCGCTACTTCCAACGCCGCCATCCAGGTCACCCATACGCCACTGCTGGAACTGGATGGCATCGACATCGGCTATGACGGCAAGGCTGTGGTGCACGGGGTCTCGCTGGCCCTGCCCGAGGGGCAGATCGGCTGCCTGCTGGGCCCCTCCGGCTGCGGCAAGACCACCCTGCTGCGCGCGATTGCGGGCTTCGAACCGGTGATGCGCGGGGCCATTCATCTGGGCGGGCGGGCCGTCAGCGAGCCCGGACACACGGTGCCCCCGGAACGCCGTGGCGTCGGCATGGTGTTCCAGGATTTCGCGCTGTTTCCGCACCTGAGTGTCGCCGACAACATCGCCTTCGGCATCCGCGACTGGAGCCGCGATGCACGTACCGATCGCGTTCAGACACTGCTGAAGCTCGTCGGCCTGTCCGGATACGGCGAGTCCTATCCGCACGCCCTGTCCGGCGGCCAGCAGCAGCGCATCGCACTGGCGCGCGCCCTGGCGCCGAAACCCGCGCTCCTGCTGCTGGACGAGCCCTTCTCCAGCATGGACGTGGAGCTGCGCGGTGACCTGGCCCGCGAGGTGCGGCGCATCCTGCGTGCGGAGCACACCACCGCGATCCTGGTGACCCATGACCAGCACGAGGCCTTCGCCTTTGCTGACCGCATCGCGGTGATCCACCAGGGCCGCATTGCGCAATGGGATACCGCCTATAACCTGTACCACCGCCCGGCCGACCGCTTTGTCGCGGACTTTGTCGGCGAGGGCACACTGATCCCCGGCATGGTATGCACCGAGGACCAGGTCGACACGGCCTTTGGCGAGATCCAGGGTTCGATGTCCGAGCAGCTCCCGCCGGGCACTGCGGTGGACGTGCTGGTACGCCCGGACGATATCGCCATCGACAACGAACAGGGCACGGTGCAAACCGAGATCCTGGACAAGGCCTTCCGCGGGGCTGACTTCCTCTACACCCTGAGGCTCCCCGACGGGATCAGTGTGCTGTGCATCGCACCCAGCCACGACAACTTCGTGATCGGCGAGCATGTGCGCCTGCGCCTGGACTTCACCCATCTGGTGGTGTTCTCGCGCGGGAGCGGAGTGGACTGCCCGAGCGTCTGAACCCAGGGGAGACACTGACGTGATCCTTGTCGGGAACTCACGTCCGCGGCAAGACACTGATAGGGACGCCCCCTTTTCCCAAAGCCCTGCGGCTTCCCGCTATCATCGATCCATGACCCTTCTTCCTCGCCCGCATCCATTTTCCCTGCTGCATGCGCATGCGGTTCGGCGGATGAGATGGATCGGGATTCTGCTGGCGCTGCTGGCATTCCCCCTGGCGGCCGACGAGGACAATGGCCCGGTACCGGGCCTGGTGCTGGAGGGCGGCACGGAGCTCCAGCGCGAGAACATTCGCAACAGCCTCAACCTGGCGCGTCAGCCCTGCGACCTGCCCGGCTTTCGCGAGCGCCGCCTGCTACGCGATATGGAGGAGCGAGCCCGCAATGCCCTGCGCGCCGTCGGCCACTACGATGCCGAACTGGACCTGAGTCTGGAACGCGACAACGACGGCTGCTGGGACCTGCACCTGACGTTCGATCCCGGCCCTCCGACCACAGTGGAAACCGTCGACATCCAGGTCACCGGCGAGGGGGTCGGCGATCTCGCGTTCGAGGCCGTACTCAGCCAGACCGACATCCAGGAAGGCGATGTCCTGCGCCATGACCGCTACGACACCCTGCGCAATCGCATGACGCGGATTGCGGCGGATCGCGGCTATTTCGACGCGGACCTGCACACCCGCCGCCTGGAGGTCGACCGCGAAAACCGCACCGCGACCATCCGCCTGCACATGGACACCGGGGAGCGATACCGCATCGGCCGGGTCACGCTGGACCAGGACATCCTGGCGCCAGAGTTCGTCGAGCGCATGATCCCTTTCGAGGAGGGCGACCCCTACAGCTCCTCGCAGATCATCGCGCTGCAGCGAAACCTGAATGACTCGGGGTACTTTTCCGGCGTACGGGTACGCCCCCTGCGTGACGAGGCCGAGGACCGCCACGTCCCGATCGTGGCCGAGTTCGAGCCTCGTCGGCGGCACAGCTACGAGGCCGGCATCGGCTACTCCACCGATATCGGCCCGCGCCTGCGCTTTCGTTTCGAGAACCGCTATGCCAACAAGCGCGGTCACCGCTATCACGCGGAGCTGGAGGCCTCCCCGGTACGCTCCGGTGTGGGCTTCAACTACGCGATCCCGCTGCGTGACCCGCTGCGCGAGCAGCTGAACCTGTTCACGACCTACCGCACCGAGGACACCGATTCCCAGCAGTCGGACCGCTTCCAGATCGGGGCCAACCGCGTGCTGCAGCGAACCGGCGGCTGGCAAACCACCGAGGGCCTGCGCTACGAGTACGAGGACTACACCGTCGGCGAAGAGACGGATCGCAGCCGCCTGCTGATCCCGTCTTACCGCATCGGCCGCATGGAGGCGGACGACCCGATGACCCCACGCCGCGGCTACCGCTTCGACATCACCGTGCAGGGGGCCCAGGAAGAGCTGCTATCCAGCACCTCGTTCGCTCAGGTGCTGGCCAGCGGCAAAGTCGTACGCGCCATCGGCCCGGGACGGGTCCTGGCCCGCGCCGATGCCGGATTCACCGAGGTGGATTCGGTCCACGAACTACCCAGTTCCCTGCGCTTTTTCGCCGGCGGGGACGCCAGCATCCGCGGCTACGGCTACCAGAAGGTCGGCCCGACCAACGAGGACGGCGACGTGATCGGCGGGCGCCACAAGGTGGTCGGCAGCCTGGAGTACGACATCCCGGTTCGCGGCAACTGGAGCGCCGCCGCCTTTGTGGATGCGGGCAACGTTGTCAACGAATGGACCGAGTTCGACCCGGTTTACGGCGTCGGCGTGGGCGTGCGCTGGCGTTCGCCCGTGGGACCGATCCGCGTCGACATTGCCCACGGCCCGGATTCCGATGACGACTTCCGCATCCACTTCTCCATGGGGCCGGACCTGTGAGGCGCCTGGGCAAGACACTGCTGTGGCTGATCGGCGGGGTCCTGCTGCTCCTGGTCCTGGTGATCGGGAGTTTGGTCGCCCTGCTCGCCTCCGAGAGCGGCACGCGCTGGCTGGTCGAACAGGCCGAGCAGCACGCCCCAGTGGATCTGCGCATCGAACGCGTGGAGGGCACGCTGTTCACCGAGCTCGCAATCCACGGTCTCTACCTGTCCCTGCCGGACGGCCCCCGCATCGAACTGGACGAGGGCCGCCTGGGCATCGACGCCCGCGCCGGCCTGCGCGGTGAGCTGCGGATCCCGGTTGTACATGCGACCGGGCTGCTGATCGACCTGCCACCCGAGGCGATCGATGACGACGAAGAGCCGTTCGAACTACCCGATGCGATCCGCCTCCCATTGGCCGTGCAGCTGGAGGATGTCCTGCTGAGCGACCTGCGGGTCTACCGCGAAGGCGAGCCGCTGGTCACCATCACGCAGATCGCGGCCCAGGCCCGCGCCAGCGGCGCCCTGATCGAACTCCAGCACCTCGACCTGGACATGCCGGAGATCCAGGCACGATTACAGGCGCGGGTCGAGACTGAAGGTGGCTACGCGGTGAACGCCGAGGGCACCTGGACCGCGCCCCTGCCGGACGCCGTGGCCGAAGGCCTCGACACCAACGAGGCACAAGGGCGGCTGGAGCTGGACGGACACCTGCGTGAGCGCCTGCGGCTGCATCACGCCCTGAGCGCCGGCATGGATCTGACCCTGCAGGCCGAGGTGGTCAATGTGCTGGAGGACCCGCGCTTCGACATCGAGGCCACCTGGACCCCGTTCGCCTACCGTCTCGCCCCGGACCAGACCGCGCATCTCGCCATGGGACGGCTGCGTGCTTCCGGCGAGCCCGACGACTGGTCGCTGGGCCTGGATGGCGGCGCCCGGCTGGACGACATGCCGGCAGTCGAACTCGTGCTACAGGCCCATGGTGATTTGTCCATGGCCGAGATCGATTCACTGAGGCTGGATTCCGAGGCCGGACGCCTGGCGCTCGCCGGACCCATCCGCTTCGACGAGGTCCTCGACTGGGACCTGCAACTGGCGCTCGACGACCTCGACCCCGCCCCCCTGGGTCTGGAAATGGACGCCGGCCTGGAGCGGCTCCGGGCCACCCTGCGGGGCCGCCTCCCGCTGGACAGCGAACAGACACCACTCGCGGCCCTGGAAGCCGCGATCGACATCGACGAGCTGCGAGGCCACTTCGAGGACCACGCCCTGACCGGACAGCTGGGCCTGACGCTCGCGGACGGTACGGCCCGCCTGCGCGAGAGCGAACTCAAGGTCGACGAAGACGCCCTGACGGCCGCCCTCAGTGGACAGGTCGCGGGGCTGGGCGGGGACCTGTCCGATCCGGGGCACGCGCTGGATCTCGAAATGGATCTGGCACTGACCGCACCGGATCTCGCGCGCCTGCAGGAAGAGCTGGAAGGTCACCTGGATCAGCTGCGCATCGCCGTGTCCGGCCGCTATACCCCCGCCTCGGGACAGCTCCAGGCCCAGCTGCGCCTGGACCCCCTGCGGGCTGAAAGTCATGGCATTGGCGTGACCGGCGACGGGCGCGTGGACCTGACCGAGAGCGGCGCCCGGATCGATCGCCTGCGCCTGGCGATGGACGACGGCGGGCGCCTGGATCTGGCGGGAGACGTAGGCTGGGCCGAGGGTCTCGACTGGGACCTCGCACTGCAGGCCGAGGCATTGGACCCGGCCATCATCACACCCGAGGCACCCGGCCGCCTCGACCTGACACTCAGCACCCGCGGCGGGCAGGCCGAGGACGGCGTACTGCATCTGCAGGCCGAACTGGAGCGCCTGACCGGCACCCTGCGCGAGCAGCCGGTCGAAGGGCGCGGCCGAGCCGAGCTGGAAGGCGATGCCCTGACGGTCGAACAACTGGAGCTGGCGCTCGGCGCCAACACCCTGAGCGCACAGGGCCGCTGGACCGAGGTGCTGGATTTCCGCCTGCGGGTAGATGCCCCGGAACTGCAGCAGCTATGGCCCGACCTTGCGGGACAACTGAACCTGGATGCGCACGTCACCGGGTCTCCCGAGGCGCCACAGGTAGCGGCCGAAGGCGACGGTGCCGGCCTCCGGCTGGGGGATATCGCGCTGGCGCGGCTGCAGCTGAACGCCGAGGCCGGGCTCGCGGAAGACACCCCCGCCCGGCTGGACCTGCGGCTGGAGGACCTGGAACCGGCCACCGGGATCCACCTGGCCGACGTGCACCTGAGGGCCTCGGGGACCGTCGACGACCATCGCCTGGATCTGGACGTGGATGGCCGGGAACTGGGTACGCTGGCACTGGCGATGGCGGGGGGCTTCGACCTCGACGCCACGCACTGGAGCGGCCGGCTGACCCGCCTGGACCTGACGCAACCCCAGGCGGGCGACTGGTCGTTGCCGTCCCCGGTCGGCCTGGAAGGCGGCCCGGAGTCCGCAGACCTCGAGCGTCTGTGCCTGGCCCGGGAAGGCGGGCGCATCTGCGCCGAAGGTCGCTGGCAGGAGGCGACAGGCGGAGACTTCAGTGCACTCCTGGAGAACCTGGAGCTTGGCTGGCTGGAGCCCCTGTTGCCGCCTGAACTGGGCATCGAGGGGCAGATCAATGCCGAGGCCAGCGGCCGCCTGGATGAGCAGGGGCGCATCGACGCGGATCTGGCCGTACGCCCGACGGATGGGCGCCTGATGGTGCGCGACGAGGATGGCGAGTTGCAGGATGTGCCCTACCGGGATGTCCATCTCGATGCGCGGGTACGCGACCGCGACGTGGATGTCGATTTTCGACTCGGCTTTCTCGATGGCGGTATCGCACGGGCGACACTCGAACTACGTCCCGACGGCGACGATACGCGCATCGATGGCGATTTCGAGGCCCGCCTCGATGATCTGTCCTGGATTGCGGCGGCAAGCCCCGACATTCAGCGCCTTCGCGGCGTGCTCGATGCCCGTCTGACATTCGGCGGGCGCCTGGACGCCCCGCTGGTCGAGGGCGCCGTGCGCTTTACCGACGGGGGCGTGCTGATCCCGGATGCCGGGATCGACATCCTGATCCCCGAGGTGACCGCAAACGTCGTCTCCGCCGAGGAGATGACCCTGGACGGGCGGCTGGAGTCAGGCGATGGTGCCATCGACCTCGCGGGTCGCGTGGACCTGGGGGGTGATGGACCGCGTGCCGAGATGCAGCTGCGCGGAGAAGACTTCCTCGCCGTCAATCGGGTGGACGCCGAGGCGACGATCACACCGGATCTGGAGCTGGTGTTCACGCCCGAGGACGGCATCCGCGTGCGCGGCGAGGTGCTGCTGCCGTGGGCCCGAATCCGCCCACCGGACCTGCCCCCGGGCGCGATCCGCGTCTCCGGAGACGAGATCATCCTGGGCGAGGAGCTGGAAGAGGCACAGGCGCTGAAGACGGATATCCGCATCCGCATCCGTCTGGGTGACGACGTGCGCTTTGACGGCCACGGGCTTACGGCCCGCTTTGCCGGCGAAGTGGATGTCGAGGAGATTGCCGGGCGTCCGACCCAGCTGTTCGGGGAGATTCGCATCCCCGAGGGGCGCTTCAATGCTTACGGACAGGATCTGCGAGTCGACCGCGGCATCCTGCTGTTCCAGGGGCCTGCGGAAACACCGGAACTGGACCTGCGCGCCGTGCGCACGGTACGCGAGTACAACGTAACGGTGGGCCTCGAGATCGGCGGGACCCCGGACAACCTGCGCTCGAGGGTGTTCTCGGAACCCGCGATGGACGAGACCGAAGCCATGGCCTTCCTGCTGACCGGACGGCCACTCTCGGGGGCGTCGGAGTCGGACGGCAACATGATCGCGTCGGCGGCCGCGGCCTACGGCCTCGAACAAAGCGCGCTGATCACCCAGCGGATCGGGACGGAACTGGGGCTGGACGAGGTTACGATTGATACTGAAGGCGGTATCGAGGAGAGCGCCCTGACCCTGGGGCTGTATCTGTCCCCGCGCCTGCTGCTGCGCTACTCGGTGGGCTTGTTCGACAATACCTCGCGGGTGTTGCTGAGCTACGAGCTCAGCCGGCGGCTGACACTGGAGACCTCCTCCGGCACCACCGAGCAGACCGTAGACCTGATCTACCGGATCGAACGCTAAGCCCGAACCAGGCTCCGGGGCCTGTCAAGATCGCTCCAGCTTCTTCGCGCGTTCCGACCTCTGGTGCGTCTATCTAGCTCGATTCCCCGTTGTGGCGGATAGCCTGCTGAATGCGCTGACGGATCTGGCTGCGGTAGAGCTGCTCGTTGGGGATACCGACTAGCGGCTGGCCCACCGGATTGCCCTCGGCGTCAAAGGCCATGATGGTCGGGACCACACGCGCCCCGTAGGCACGGCCCAGCTCGTGACCGCGGCGCACCTCGCCGTCGAAGTCGCGCACCTCGTCACGGTTGAGGATGACCTTGCGAATGTGGATACCCTCGTAGCTCGCATCCTCGCTCATCGGACCCAGGTGCTGGTGTTCCGCCCGATCACAATAGGGACAGCTGTCGGAGGCGAACATGATCAGGGTCGGCTTGCCGTCCCCGTTCTGCACCAGGGACTGCAGATCCGTGGCCCGCTCGATCCCATGCGCGGAGGCGGCGCCAGACAGCAACATGCCCCCGAGCATCAGGACGATCGTCAGGCCGACCAGACGGATGCCCTTGTGTAGCTTGAGCGTATGCAGATTCATGATCAGTAAGGTCCTCCGGTTTTGGAGTTAGTCTAGGACGGAAGGCTTAACCGGAACTTAACGCGCCCCCGCGCCGCAACCACATAACCAGGGCTCCAAGACCCTTCATAAAAAAGGCCCCGCCGAGGCGGGGCCTGATTCCCGGACCATCGGACGAACCGATGGCCGGATACCGACAGCTATAGAGACCTTAGTCGGCGCGCTGACGCACGTCGGAGGTCACTTCCACGCGACGGTTGGCCTCGCGGCCTTCGCGGGTGGAGTTGTCGGCGGTCGGGCGGTCCTCACCGTAGCCCACGGTACGGATGTCGTCTTCACGCACACCTTCGCTGGCCAGGAAGTCGGCCACGGACTGGGCGCGACGCTCGGACAGGCCCTGGTTGTAGTCGGCCGGGCCGATGGTGCAGGTGTGACCTTCGACCAGCACCGAGCTGTACTCGGCGTCGTCGGCGGTCAGGCTGCGGGCCAGTTCACGCAGGGCATCGCGGCCTTCCGAACGCAGTTCGGCGCTGTCAAAATCGAACAGGGCCTGGGCGCTCAGCGTGGTGGTTTCAAACTCGGGCTCGGGCTCGGGCTCGGGCTCGGGGGCCGGATCCGGCTCGGGGGCCTCCGCGGTTTCCTGGATGTAACCGGCGCACTCGGAATGACGGACGTTTTCCGGTGCCCAGGAACGGGTGCGCACGCACTCGCCAGAGCGATCCATCACGACATTACCGCTGCGGTCGGTGACGTTGGCCGCCGGCGGCTCCTGAGCCACTGCCTGGCTCGCGGTACCGATCAGCAGCGTGGCCACGGACGCGGCCAGAATATTCTTAACCAGCTTGTGATTCATGTTCATAGCCTCCTTGTAAAAACAAACGACGACTGATCAGAGACAAGCGCGTTGCCGAACGGTTGACTCCCGACCGGAATCTGGAGCAGCGAGCGCCAAGCCCTCTACAGCAGCTTGATAGTGGCACATGCTTTCCGGTTTTGCACGCATTCCAGCCAAGAATTGTATCGGCATCACAACGTTGTCACATTAAGGAAACACCTGCCTGTGATCAGGCGACTCCCTTCTTCTGTCTGATCAGGGCAACTACCTGCCCATCAAAACGCCGACCTTACCTAGAACCTTGTTCCCTTAAGGACACACAGATTACTTGTGGGTTCCGATGTACAAGAACAGGGTGGCGCGATCCAGACAAAAAGACCCCGCCGCAGCGGGGTCTCCTGTTGCTTGGCGTCACAAAAGGCCGAGCGGCTTACATCATGCCGCCCATGCCTCCCATACCGCCCATACCACCCATGTCGTCCATGCCGCCACCGGCACCGCCGTCGTCCTTCTTCGGCAGCTCGGCCACCATGGCCTCGGTGGTGATCAGCAGGGCGGCCACGGACGCGGCGTTCTGCAGCGCCGAGCGGGTCACCTTGGTCGGATCCAGGATGCCCATATCGATCATGTCGCCGAACTCGCCGGACGCGGCGTTATAGCCGTAGTTACCCTTGCCTTCCAGGACCTTGTTCAGGATCACGGAGGGCTCTTCGCCGGTGTTGTAGACGATCTGGCGCAGCGGCTCTTCCATCGCGCGACGGGCGATGTTCACGCCGGCGGTCTGCTCGTCGTTGTCACCCTTGAGCTTGGCGATCGCCGCACAGGCACGCAGCAGGGCCACGCCACCGCCGGGGACCACGCCTTCTTCAACCGCCGCACGCGTGGCGTGCAGGGCGTCCTCGACGCGGGCCTTCTTCTCTTTCATCTCGACCTCGGTGGCAGCACCGACCTTGATCACCGCCACACCACCGGCCAGTTTGGCCACGCGTTCCTGCAGCTTTTCCTTGTCGTAGTCGGAAGTCGCTTCCTCGATCTGGGCACGGATCTGGTCGACGCGGGCCTTGATGTCCTTGTTCTGACCCATGCCGTCGATGATCGTGGTGTTTTCCTTGGTCACCTGCACCTTCTTGGCACGACCCAGGTCTTCCACCGTGGTCTTCTCCAGCGACAGGCCGACCTCTTCGGAGATCACCTGGCCGCCGGTCAGCACGGCGATGTCCTGCAGCATGGCCTTGCGGCGGTCGCCAAAGCCCGGGGCCTTCACGGCGGCAACCTTCACGATGCCGCGCATGGAGTTCACCACCAGCGTGGCCAGGGCCTCGCCCTCGATGTCCTCGGCGATGATCAGCAGCGGCTTGTTGGACTTGGCCACACCTTCCAGGATCGGCAGCAGATCACGGATGTTCGAGATCTTCTTGTCGAACAGGAGGATGTAGGCGTCGTCCAGCTCGGCGCTCATGTTCTGCTGGTTGTTGATGAAGTACGGCGACAGGTAGCCGCGGTCGAACTGCATACCTTCCACGACATCCAGCTCGTTCTCCAGCGAGGAGCCTTCCTCGACGGTGATCACGCCTTCTTTGCCGACCTTGTCCATCGCATCGGCGATGATCTCGCCAATCGCGGTGTCGGAGTTGGCGGAGATCGAGCCGACCTGAGCGATCGCCTTGTGCTCGGTGCACGGCTTGGACAGTTTCTTCAGTTCCTGGGTCGCGGACTTCACGGCCTTGTCGATGCCGCGCTTCAGGTCCATCGGGTTCATGCCAGCGGTGACCGCCTTCATGCCTTCACGGACGATGGACTGAGCCAGCACGGTCGCGGTGGTGGTGCCGTCACCGGCGGCGTCGGAGGTCTGCGAGGAGACTTCCTTGACCAGCTGGGCGCCCATGTTCTCGAACTTGTCATCCAGTTCGATTTCCTTGGCCACGGACACGCCGTCCTTGGTGACAGTCGGGGCGCCGAAGGCCTTGTCCAGGACCACGTTGCGGCCCTTGGGACCGAGGGTGACCTTCACGGCGTTGGCCAGGGTGTTCACGCCCTTGGCCATGCGGGTGCGGGCGTCGTTACCAAAACGGACTTCTTTAGCACTCATGTCTCGTTCTACTCCTGCAAAAAATGGGGATAGGGGCGGATCCGCGGGGCTTAGCCCTCGATCACGGCCATGATGTCGTCTTCGCGCATCACCAGGACGTCTTCGCCTTCGACCTTGACCTCGGTGCCGGAGTACTTGCCGAACAGCACCTTGTCGCCAGCCTTCACGTCCAGGGCGCGGACTTCGCCGCTTTCCAGGATCTTGCCGTTACCGACCGCAACCACTTCGCCGCGAATCGGCTTTTCGGCCGCCGAGTCCGGGATCACGATGCCGCCGGGGCTGGTGCGTTCTTCTTCCATACGCTTCACGATGACGCGATCGTGCAAAGGCCGCAGGTTCATGGTGCGAACTCCTTATATCGATGTTCTTAACAGGTTGGAGGATGTCGGGTAGGCGCCCTGTTAGCACCCACCCCGAACGAGTGCTAATAATAGGGGCACACCAAGCCGAGTCAAGGGCGCGGGGAAGGAGAATTCTCAGCGGCGGTCGTCGTGGTCCAGGCGATCATCGGGCGCGGACTCGTCACCGGCGTCGTGGCGACGGAACTCCCCCTCGATCGGGCCGCCCGGCCCGGCCGGACCCGAGCCACTCGTGCGTGCCCGGATCATGCCCCGACGCAGGATGCCCTCGGCCGCCCAGCGCCGCAGCGGCGGCACCAGCAGCACAAAGCCCGCCGCGTCGGTGAAAAACCCGGGCAACAGCAGCAGGACCGCCGCCGACATCAGCAGCCAGCCCTCGACCAGCCCGCGCGCAGGCATCTCGCCGCGGGCCAGGCTCTGCTGCAAGCGGCGCCAGTGGTAGAAGCCCTGCAGGCGAAACAGCAGCAGACCCGCCGCGGCCGTCGCGATCACCAGCGCCACCGTGGCGAGCGCCCCGACAGCGTCGCCCACCCAGGCAAAGCCGAAGATCTCGAGCAATACCAACCCGAGAAAAACAAACAACGGGAGGAAGGGGCTGCGCATGAATAACGGGTTCCATAAAAGAAGAGCAGAACATTGGAACACGCCCCCAAACCGCTGTCGAACAGCCCTCTCAGGGGGCATGCCACCAACGCTCGCTTCGCTCTCTTTTCCTTGCAACCGAGAGGGAATTGAGGGACGCTCTGGCCCGTCTTAACTGTGAACGTCTTCAGAAATCCGGAGCCCAGCCGCATGAGACCGCGCCGCATCATTTCCCTGCTCCCCGCCCTACTGGCGGCCCTGCTCCTGCTGCTCCCGGGATTGGGCAGCGCTGGCGTGGAAGACCCGCGCGATCCGAACCACCACTTCTTCGACCCGACCTTCGGCGACTTCCAGGAAGAACTGGAAGAGGCCCGCGAGGCCGGCAAGAAAGGCATCCTGCTGTTCTTCGAGATGGATGACTGCCCGTTCTGCCACCGCATGAAGAATCAGGTCCTGAATCAGCCGGAAGTGCAGGAGTTTTACAAGGACCGCTTCCGCATCTTCGCGGTGGATGTCGAAGGCTCGATTGAGGTCGTCACCTTCGAGGGCGATACCAAGACGATGATGGACTTCGCCACCCGCGACTTTCGGGTGCGTGCAACGCCGGTATTCCAGTTCTTCAACCTGGAAGGCGAACCCATCGCTCGCTTTACCGGGGCTACCCGGGATGTCGACGAATTCCTGCTGCTGGGCGAGTTCGTCGCCGAAGGGCATTACGAAGACGGCAATTTCACCCGCTTCCGTCGCGAACGCGCTGGACGATAGGTACCCCGATGCATCCAGCACATGCGGCGCGCCGGCAAGCGCGGCGTCGAATGGTAACGCCCCTTCTGGCCAGCCTCGTCGCACTCGGCGTTGCGCTTTTGCCTGCCACCGGTGGCGCACTGGACACTCCGGCAGATGGCGTGATCGATCCCGAACCACTGCCCGAGCCGTTGCGGCTGCAAAGCGCGCTGACCGCGGTCGACGCCCTCCACCCACAGGTCCGACGGGCGCGGGCGGAACGCGAGATCGCCGAACAGGAACTGGCCGGCACCCAGGCCGGGCGCGACGTCACGGTGAATGCGCGGCTGGAGGCTCGCTGGATCGAGCCCAATGACCTCGCCCCGGATCAGAGCCGCAACGACTCGCGGGCCACCATCGTCGCCCGCAAGCTGCTGAGCGACTTCGGCCAGTCGAACGCGCGCGAGGCCGCCAGCACCCAGCGCCTCGAGGCCGCCCGCGAGATGGAGATCCTGGCGCACGCCCGGCACTCGCTGCATGTCATGGAGCGGTACTTCAACGTCCTGCTCGCCGATCTCGGTTTTGCCCGCGACACCGAGGCCATGGCAGCCGCATTCGTCAGCAAGGAGCGTGCGGAAGAACGCGCCGAGCGTGGACAGGTCTCGGATATCGAGGTCTTTCGCCTGGAGTCGGAGTACCAGACCCTGCGCGTGCAGCGCCAGCGCGCGCTGCAGAATCAGCGCCGAGCCCGCGACGAGCTGGCCGAGGCCCTGAACCGACCCGGCGAGCGCATCCGCACCGTCCTGGCACCCGCCCTGCCGCTGGATCTCCCGGACCTCCCGGGCCTGGACGACCTGATGGCCGAACTCGACAGCGCCAATCCAACCCTTGCCGCCGAGCGCCTGCAAGTAGAGGCCGCCGCACGCGGCGTGGATGCGGCCCGCGCCCAGCGCCGCCCACGCCTGTATGCGGAGGCCGAGACGGGCTACTGGAACCGCGAGTTTGGCGGCGATCGCAACCCCTTTGCCGCCGGGCTCGTGCTGGAAGTGCCGTTGTACGAGGGGCGCCGCCAGGACAGCCGGGTCGGGCATGCGGTCGCGGCCCGGCAGCGCGCGGAGGCGGACCTGGGGCAGGCACGGATCGAGGCCCGCAACCGCCTGCGCGAGCTCTATCACGAGGCCCAGGCCCTGCGGATGCAGCGTGACGAGGCCGAATGGCGCATGGATTATCGCCAGCTGTATATCGACCGCGCCCGCTACCTGTACGACATCGAGGACCAGGCCGATCTCGGCGACTCGATGGTCCAGCAAAGTGCGGCGGCTTATTTCAATGCCCAGACCGAGTTCGAACTGGCTATGGTCTACGAGCGCCTCGCGCTGCTGACCGGCCGTAGCGACCTGAGCCCCTTTCGCCTGGCCGGCACGGCCATGGCAGAACGGGAATAACGAATGCGCGCCCGCGGGCGCCCCGAGGGAGAACACCCGATGTCCATCGATCGCCTGATCCCGGGCAACCCAGGCCGACGACTGCTGCTCTCGGCGCTCGCTTGTTGCGCCCTGCTGGTACTGCCCTCCACGGGGTTGGCGACCGACGACAGCGACGCACTTGAGGGTCAGCTCGACTGGGGCCAGACCTACCGCATCACAGCACCGGTGGCCGGCAAGATCGAGGTGATCGAGGTCCGCCCGGGCGAGCATGTCGACCAGGACGCCGCCCTGTTCCGCCTGGATACGCGGAGGGTCGAGGCGGACCTGCGTGCCGCGCAGGCCGCCATCGAGCGCCTGCAACTGGAACTGGACGAGGCCAATCGCGAGGTCGAAAAGGCGGAGGACCTGTACGACCAGACCCTGATCGCCTTGCGCGAGGTGGAACTGGCACGCATCCAGCAGGCCACCGTCGCCGCGCGTCTGGCCGAGGCGCGCGCCCAGCGCGACCGGGCGCGCGCCGATCGCGACGACGCCACAGTCCGCGCGCCGGCCAGCGGCCGCGTCACGCGTATTGATGTCTCCCCCGGCCAGTTCGTGAATCCCGCCCTGGCGCCGGCCGTGCTGGCGGTACTGGGGGCCGGGGACACCATGCGGGTCCGCGCCCTGGTGGCACCGGAGCGCATTCAGTCGCTCAGCGAGGGGCAGGAGGTCACGATTACGGTTGGCGAGCACGAGTTTTCGGGCACGATCGACCGGATCGGCTGGGAACTTGTAGGCAAAGACGAGGATCAGGGATACCGGATCGAGGCCGAATTCTCGCCGAGCGACGATGCCGTGCTGCGCCCCGGCCAGCCGGCCCGGATCGAACTTCGCACAAACTCCTGATGCCCAAGAGTCGATGATGCCGGACAAGGAACCCGACAACTCGAACGTGCGCGCCTGGCTGGTACTCACCACACTGGACGACCCCACCGAGGCCGAGACCCTGGCGGGTGAACTGGTCCAGCGCGGCCTGGCGGCCTGCGTGCACATCCTCCCGGCCGGACGCTCAATTTACGTGTGGAAAGGGAATATCGAGACCGATTCCGAAGTCACACTGCTGATCAAAACCTCCGTCGATGCCCGCGATGAGTTGCAGGCCCACCTGACGGAACATCACCCGTATGAGACCCCGGAGATTATCGCCGTGCCGATCACGCACGGGTCCCCGGATTACCTGAACTGGATAACGCAATGCACCTCCTGAATCTGCGCAACTGGCTGGCGACCTTCCTGGTCGCGTTCCTGCTGACCCCGGCCCTGGCGAACGCCATCTTCGATGACGATCTGCTGGACCCGGATGATGCGTTCAGCCTGAGCGCGGAGGCCATTGACGCCGACACGATCCGCCTGACCTGGGAGATCGCGGACGGCTACTACATGTACCGCGAGCAGTTCGAGTTCGAACCCGAGAGCGAAGGGTTGGAGCTCGGCGAACCGAACATCCCCGACGGCGAGAAGAAGACCGACGAGTTCTTCGGCGAGGTCGAGACCTATCGCGACGAGATCAGCATCGAGCTTCCGATCCTCGCGGCTGAAAGCACCGAGATCGAACTGACCGCGCGCTCGCAGGGTTGCGCCGACCTCGGCGTGTGCTATCCGCCCCACTTCCAGACCGTATCGCTGGAGCTCCCGGGCCTGCCGGGCGAGAACGGTGAAGAGGCGACCGAAGACGAAGCCGTCGATGAGGAGCGCAGCGCCCTGGACGAGATGGGCGACCTCTCCGGCGACCTGGGTGCCGCCGACGACCTGCTCGAGCCGGAAGAGGCCTTCGCCGCCTCGCTCGAGGCCATCAGCCAGAATGCGGTCATCCTGCGTTTCGAAATCGCCGAGGACTACTACCTCTACCGCGACCAGCTCGACGTGCGCATCGCCGAGGGCGACGGGATCGAGCTGGGACCGGTCAACCCGCCCGAGGGCGAACGTCACGAGGACGAGTTCTTCGGCGAGACCGAGATCTATCGCGACCAGGTCGAGATCCTGGTCCCGATACTGCGCGACGCGGACGACGTCTCCGAGATCACCCTGGCGATTGACTACCAGGGCTGCTGGGACGGGGGCGTGTGCTACCCGCCGCTGACCCAGGAGGTCTCGGTCAGCTTCGACTCCGACCTGGCCGCAGAGGCCGACGAAGACGCCCTGCCGGAGACCGGCGACGAAGCCCTGGACGAGATCGAGACCACCGATGCCGCCCCGGAAGAGGACGACGAGGCGGCCGCCCCCGTCACCCAGCAGGACCGCATCGCGGCCCAGCTGGCCGATGGTCAGATCTGGCTGGTGGCCCTGGCCTTCTTCGGCTTCGGGCTGCTGCTGACGTTCACCCCCTGCGTATTCCCGATGATCCCGATCCTGTCGAATATCATCATCGGGCAGAAGAACCTGACCACCCGCAAGGCATTCCTGATCTCGCTGGTGTTCGTGCTGGCGATGGCACTGACCTACACCATCGCCGGGGTATTCGCGGGCCTGGCCGGGGCCAACCTGCAGGCGGCCTTCCAGAACCCCTGGATCATCGGCACGTTCGTGGCGATCTTCATTGCGCTGGCGATGTCGATGTTCGGCTTCTACGAACTACAGATGCCGGCCGGCGTGCAGAGCAAGCTGTCGCAGATCAGCAACCGTCAGGAAGGCGGCACCTACATGGGCGCCGGGATCATGGGCTTCCTCTCGGCCCTGATCGTCGGCCCGTGCGTGACCGCGCCGTTGATTGGCGCCCTGCTCTACATCAGCCATACCGGTGACGCCGTCCTGGGTGGCATCGCCCTGTTCTCCCTGAGTATGGGCATGGGTGCCCCGCTGCTGGTGATCGGCACCTCGGCCGGCCGCCTGCTGCCGAAGGCCGGCCCGTGGATGGACACCATCAAGGCGGTATTCGGTGTGGGTCTGCTGGCGATCGGGATCTGGCTGCTCGAACGGGTGATCCCGGGCGAGCTGGCGATGTTCCTGTGGGCCATCCTGCTGATCGTGACGGCGGTGTACATGGGCGCGCTGCGCACCCTGCCGGAGGGAAGTTCGGGCTGGTACACGCTGTGGAAGGGCCTGGGTGTAGTCCTTCTGATCTACGGCATCCTGCTGATGCTGGGCGCGGCCACCGGCGGCAAGGACGTCTTCCGCCCGCTGGCCACACTCAACCAGCCGACGATGACGGCCAGTGGCGAACGCTCCGGCCCCACGGAGATGGAGTTCACCTACATCGACAGCCTCGATGACCTGGAACGCGAGCTGGAACAGGCCCAGAACAACAACCAGCCGGTGTTCCTGGACTTCTATGCCGACTGGTGCGTGGACTGTGTGCGCCTGGAACGGACGACCTTCCAGGACCAGCGCGTGATCAGTGCGATGGCGGACGTGCACCTGCTCAAGGTGGATGTGACCGACAACACCTCCGAGCACCGCAACCTGATGCGCGAGTTCAACCTGTTCGGGCCGCCCGCGATGATCTTCTGGGATTCCGACGGCAACGAGTTGCGCAACTATCGCAACGTGGGCTACCTGAACGCCGACCGCTTCCTGGCCCATGTAGAAAATGCGCTCGGGGTGACGCCATGAAGCATCGCTCGCACACATTTGGCTGGATCGCCCTTGCCGCCGCCGGTGCCCTCCTGCTGGCCGGCTGCGAGGAACCGACACCGGAAATGGATACCGCCGAGGCAAATGGGGGCGAAGCCGCGGAGGCCGCCGCCGAAGAGGCCCAGGGTGACCGCCGCATCGACTTCACCCTTCCAGATCTGGACGGTAACGACCGCCAGCTGAGCGAGTGGGATGGCGACCTGATCGTGCTCAACTTCTGGGCGACGTGGTGCCCGCCGTGCAAGAAAGAGATGCCGTTGTTCCAGGAGACCTGGGAAGAGCATCGGGACGATGGCTTCACCATCGTCGCCGTCGCCGTGGACGAACTCAGCGCAACCCAGCACTTCGTCGATGACTTCGGGATCGAATTTCCGATCCTGATCGGCCAGGACGAGGCCGTGGAAGTCGGTCGCAAGTACGGAAACCGCATCGGCGCACTGCCCTACACGGTGCTGATCGACCGCGATGGCATTATCCGTGACACCCATCGCGGCGAGGTCGAGGAAGAAGACCTGCAGGCCTGGCTGGACGATTACCTCTAAGGGCGTGCGACGGCAGCGGCGGCCAGGCCATCGAATCCCGCCTGCTGGAGCTTGCATTCCGCCAGGCGCACGGCCGCCACGAGCGCCTGTTCGGGGGGCTCGCCCGAGACCAGTGCATTGATCAGCCCGGCATTGAAGGTATCGCCAGCTCCCACGCTGTCGACGACACGCAAACCCGGGGTGGGCGCGCAATAGACCTGTAGTTCATCCTGTGCGAGCCAGGCCCCCTCGGCTCCGGCCGTCACGGTTACGATACGCCCGGGGTAACGGCGGGCCAGTTCGGCCGCGGCCTCGTCAGGGCGTGCCGCAATTCCCTGCGCCCAGTCCCGCGACAGCATCAGGACATCGGCCCACTCGAGACACGCCTCCAGACCCGGGCGTCGCTTCTCCAGTTCCAGTGAGATCGGTTGGTCCGTTACGGCTTCGCGGACCCGGGGCAGAATCTCGCGCAAGGTCTCCGGCTGGCGCCCCTCGAAATGCAGCCAGTCGTACTCCTCCCACGCGATCCGCCTCAGATCGGCTGCACTCAGCTCGGGCAGGTCGCGGTGGTGCACGATGGTACGGCTACCCGAGTCGCGCGAACGCAGGATATGCGAGGTCGGGGTCGCGCCCGGGTGCCGCACACACGCGCCTGTATCGACGCCGCTCGCCTCAAGGCGTTCCCGCAGCCAGTCACCCGACCCATCCTCCGCGAACACGGCGGCCAGGGCCGCACGATGACCGAACTGCGCAAGGATGCGGGCAGTGTTGGTCGCGTTGCCCCCTGGCTGAGAGGAGCTGGCCAGGGCGCGAATTTCGTCGTCCTCGCGCGGATAGCGCTCGACGTCCAGAGTGTGATCCAGGGTTGCAATGCCCGTTGTCAGGATGCGCGCCATGCTGCTCTCGTCATTCGACCGGGCTGTATTGTGCGGGCCGCGAAGCCCGGCGTCATCCGCGACATCCCGACGACAGCCTGCGACAATGTGGCCTCACCCGATCACGACGAGCGGCATGGCAACCTTCCCCTCCCCGGAAACCGCCGAGGCGGCGTTCTACGAGGCCTTTCAAGCAGGCGACTCCGACGCCATGCGCACGATCTGGCTGGACAGTCCCGAATGCGTCTGTATTCACCCCGGGGGCGAGCGCCTGCTCGGGACCGACGTCATCCTCGAGAGCTGGGACGACATCCTGCCGAACATGCGAGGCGTCGTGATCCACCGCACCGAGCTGAACATCATCCCGGGGCAGGACCTGGTGATCCACACCCTGCGCGAAAACCTCTACGTCAGCGGCGAACGCCGCGGCGTGATGTTGGCCACGAATGGTTACCGCCTCGAGGGCGAGAGCTGGCGGATGTTCCTGCATCATGCCAGCCCCGATCCCGACCCGCCGCCGGCCTGGGATACAGGACGGGTGCACTGATGGGCGGGGCGAGCGACGAACGCCTGGCGGCCTACTACGAGGCCTTTCGTGCCGCGGACATTGAGCGGATGATGCGGTTATGGGCAGAACGCCCGGATATCGTCTGCGTGCACCCGGGCAGCCCACGCGCGCATCGCGGGGTTTCCGAGGTGATGGAGAGCTGGCTACTGGTATTCGCACGCGAGCTGAATATCGGGATCGAGCCGCGCATCGTCGGGCGCCAGGAAACGACCGAAAGCCTGAGTCTCGTGATCGAGGAGGCAATTACCCGCCCCGGCGATGTCGCGGCCACCGGGACCATCCTGATCAGCCAGACCTGGCGCCGCAGCGGCGATAGCTGGCGACTCCAGTTTCACCATGCCTCGCACGGACGCCGCGCACCGCCCTCGCAGCAGGGGATGTTCGTGCCGGATGGGGGCGGCTCCACCCGACACTGACGTGCAAGCGGTTCTGGCGCGAAAGACTCAGCCCTCTGAACGGGGCTGGCACAGATCCGGACGCTGGACCTTGAGGGCATCACAGACCCCGCGAACGGCATCGCGCACGCGTCGTCCCCGTCCCTCCAGTGTCATGCTCGCAATCTCCCGATAAAGCGGATCACGGCGCTCGAACAGCTCCTGCAGCTTGGCCCGTGGGTCTGCCACCTCGTTCAGCAGGGGGCGTTTGCGATTGCGGCGCGTGCGCCGGAACTGCTCGTCCACCGGGACGCGCAGGTAGATCACGAAGTGCTCGCGCAGGAGGTCACGGTTCTCCGGGCGCTCGACGATTCCGCCGCCTGTGGCGATTACCGCTCCATCGCGTTCTAGTAGCGATTGCAGCATCGCCGACTCGCGCTTGCGAAAACCCGCCTCGCCCTCGAACTCGAAGATCGTGGGTATATCCACGCCGGTACGCCGCTGGATCTCCTGATCGGTGTCGAAGAACGGGCGCCGCAGCAGCCCCGCCAGCCCGCGCCCGATTGTGCTCTTGCCGGCCCCCATGGGCCCTACCAGGACAATGTTCTGCATGGCGGCAAGGCTACTGGCCTCGCTGGACAAAGAAAAGCCGGGGACAGGCCCCGGCTTTTCCTGCCAATGCGCATTCAGTAGTCAGTCGAGAACGCGCGGCGTCACGAAGATGAGCAACTCCGCCTTGGTATTCTGGGTCGAACGATTGCGGAAGAGGTTGCCCAGGAACGGGATATCGCCGAAGAACGGCACCTTTTCGAGGTTGGTACGGCTGTCGATCTCGTAGACGCCACCGAGCACAACCGTCTCGCCGTTACCGACGAACACCTGGGTCTGGACTTCGCGCTTGTTGATCCCCGGCACACCCAGTACCTCGCGCTGACTGGGCTCGTCCTTGGTCACGTTGATATCGAGAATCACGTTACCGTTCGGCGTGATCTGCGGCGTCACCTCGGTGGACAGCACCGCCTCGATAAACTGGGTGGAGGTGGCACCAGAGGCGGTGGCCTCCTGATACGGGATCTCCTCACCCTGCTTGATGGACGCCGTCTGGCCGTTGGCCGTGATCACACGCGGACTGGAGATGATCTCCCCGCGGCCTTCAACCTGCAGGGCCGACAGTTCGAGATCGAGCAGCACTCCGCTCCGCAGGATACTGATCCCGGCCTGTCCCGCATTGCCACTGGCGGGCAGCGAGCTGTTCAGGCGATCGCCAATCGCGATGCCCCCAACCCCCGCCGTCGTTGCATCACGGGCGGCATCAGCGCCCTCGATGGAACCCGCACCACCCACTCGAGTACGGCGATCCCCTCGCGTTCCGGAAATGCCGAAGCGTGCACCCAGTTCGCGATTGAAGGTGTCCTCCGCGATCACAATGCGGGTCTCGATCAGCACCTGTTGCACGGGCACGTCGAGCGTCTGCACCAGACGCCGCACATCCTCGATACGGTTCTGGGTGTCCTGCACCAACAGAGTGTTAGTGCGGCTGTCGATCGTGATGCTGCCGCGATCGGACAGGAACTGGCCGGTCTCGTCGCCGCGGATCAGCGAGGCGATCTGCTCGGCCTGGGCAAAGTTGATCTGCACGAACTCGGTGCGCAGTGGCTCGAGTTCCTGGCGGTCGCGCTGCGCCTCAAGCTCCAGGCGTTCGCGCGCCGCAATCTCTTCGCTCGGGGCGACGTAGAGCACGTTCCCGTCCATGCGCTTGTCCAGACCACGCGAGCGCAGAATGATATCCAGTGCCTGATCCCAGGGCACGTTGTTCAGGCGCAAGGTGATATTGCCACCCACGGTATCGCTGACCACGATATTGAGATCAGTAAAGTCAGCCAGCAGCTGCAGGACCGAGCGCACCTCGATATCCTGGAAATTCAGCGACAGGCGCTCGCCCTCGAACTGCTCCTCCTCGCGGCGCCGCGCCTCGCGTTCCGCCTCGGTAATCGGCGCCACCTCCAGCACAAAGCGGCGATCGCTCTGGTAGGAGAGGACTTCGTATTCGCCATGCGCGCCCACTTCCATGCGCACACGCTCGCGCTCGGCCACGGTGTCGATGGTGCGAACCGGTGTGGCGAAATCGAGCACGTCCAATCGGCGCTCCAGGGATTCGTCCACACGAGCGCGCGGGAATGTCAGTTCAACCTTACCCGCCTGCTCGCGCACATTAACCTCGGCCCCCGAGCGCGACAGGTCGATCTCGACTCGGCCTTCGCCCTCGGAACCGCGACGAAAATCGATGCCGGTAATCTCGACCGGGCGCGCACTGCGCGTCGCCCGTTCGGAGGGCTCGCCGGCACGATCGACCACCTGCTGGACATCGCTGTCGGCCTCGGAAACCCCGCGACCCAGCGTCAGGATCAGGTTGTTGCCCTCGACCCGGGTCTGGTACTCGGAGGGCTGGGTCAGGTTCAGCACCACGCGCGTGCGATCACCGGATTCGACCGCCGTGGCGGTCAGCAGCGGGCCCACATTGAGGTCCGTCTCGCGGCTGCGCAGCGCATTGCCAGCGTCCGGCAGGTCCAGTGCGATCCGCGGCGGGGAGTCGATGGCAAAGGCCCGCACGTCTTCGGGCGGAGTCCCGGAAAAGCGCAGATTCACCTGCACCCGGTCACCGCTAATGCTGGCCGCCCGAATCTCTTCCAGTTCGGTCGCCGCCACCCCCTGCGAAACCATGAACAGCAAAGCCGCCATCACGGTGCCCGCCAGCGCGCGCATGGAAGAACCCATGTGTAATCCCCTGTAGTTGTTGCCGGTCTTGCGGCCCATTCGGTTCATCATTGTTCTGCTCCCCCAACCGCTAGTCGGCCAGCGCCACGGAGTTTTCGCGTTCCACGTGCCCGCCGAAGGCGTCCGGGACCACCTCGACCAGCTTCACCCGGGTGGCTGTGATCTCGACGATACGGCCGTGGTTTTCACCCATGTAATTGCCAACTGTCACGCGCTGAATACCCCGATCGGGGGTACGGACCAGGGCATAACGCACCTCGTCCTGCTCCAGCGACCCCACCATGCGCAAGGAATCCAGCGGGAAGCTCTCGAGGAATTCGCGGGGGCGATCCGGGTCGACCTCGGCGTCGCCGGGCTCGCCCTGGGCTGCCGCCAGCTCGGGCTGCGCAATTACGGAGGAATCGAACGGGGAGCGGGTGTGCCCCGGATACAAGTAGGGCTCGTGCGGCTCCAGCGTCGGGATCGGGTCGATACCGCTGCCCGGACGCTCATTGATCTCCGCAATGTAGCGCTCCAGGTCGCTCTTGTCGGGGGCGCAACCCGACAACCCGAATGTGGCCACCAGGCCCAGCGCAAGGGCCGCCCCCAGGGATCGCTGTGCAGGGTTCCGCATCAGTGGTCCTCCAGGTAGCGGTAGGTGCGCGCAGTGGCGTCCATCAGCAGATCGTTATCGGAATTGCCCCGACGAATGTGCATGTCGTGCATGGTGACGACGCGCGGGAGCGCCGAGGTCCCGCTGACGAATTCGGCCAGATCCTCGTAGTCACCGCGCACCCGCAGCCGAATCGGCACCTCGGCATAGAAATCCCGTCGGTTTTCGCCGCGCGGCTCGAACAGCTCGATCTCGAGCCCGGCCTGCAAGCCGGTCTGCGAGATATCCACCAGCAGGCTGGGGATCTCGGCGCTGCTCGGCAAGAGCTCCAGCAACGAGGCAAACATCCGCTCCATCTCTTCGAGCTGTTCCTCGTAGGCCCCGAGATTCGCGGCCCGCTGCTGCTTGTCCTCGAATTCGGCGCGCAGTTGCTCCTCGCGATTCTCGGCGCGTTCCAGATCGGTGCGCTGATCGCCGATGAAGAAGTAATAGGACAGCCCCAGGATGGCCAGAACGATGACGATCAGGATCAGCGCCTTTACCGCCCAGGACGCCTCACCAATGTTGTTGAAGTCGATCTCGTTGAGTTCCTTGATATTCATCAGGAATCCTCCTCGACATCCGAAGGCCGCGCCTGATTGGCGTCGAGGCGGAAGTCACGTACCTGCAGGCTGCCGTCTTCACGTGTCTCGATGATCTGCAGGTTGGAATCGGCCAGCCAGGGCGAGGCGTCGATGCGGCGCATCAGCGTCGAGATCCGGGTGTTGGATTCGGCCCGCCCCGTCAGACGAATGCGTTCGCCCTCCTGGCGCACCTCGTTGAGATAGGTGCCGTCCGGCAACGTCTCCACCAGCTGATCGAACAGATGTACGGCCTCTGGGCGGCGCGCCTGCAAGGTCTGAATCACTTCCATGCGCGCGATCAGGGCCTGGCGCTGCTCGTCCAGATCGCGGATGCGAGCAATCTTTCGATCCAGCTCGCGGATCTCGCTCTCGAGCATCTGGTTACGCGACTGCTGGTGGTCGATCAACGCACTCATAAAGGTGTGCGCGCCGAACGCCAGCAACACGCCGACCACGAGCGCGCCGCCCACGGCACCGAAGAATTGCTTGCGCCGCTGTTCGCGGGCCTTCTCGCGCCAGGGGAGGAGATTGATGTAGATCATCCGGCGTACCCCCTGATGGCCAGGCCACAGGCCGTAAGCAGCGCGGGGGCATCATTGGCGAAGCGCTGCTGATTCACACGACGGGAAAGCGCCATGCCACGGAACGGGTTGGCGACGGATACCGGGGTCCCGGAACTTTCCTCGAGCATCTCGTCGACACCCGCGATCGCGGCACAGCCGCCACCCAGCAGGATGTGGTCGATCGAGTCCTGCGGGCGGGTCACGTAGAAGTACTGCAGCAGACGCTGGATCTGATCCATCATCGTCTGCTTGAACGGCTCGAGGATATTGCTGACGTAGTCGGCCGGAAGATCACCGCTCATCTTGGCGGAGCCGGCCTCCTGATAGTTCATGCTGTAGCGGCGCATGATCTCCTCGGTCAGCATGCGGCCGCCGAAATTCTGCTCGCGGGTATAGATCACGCCCTCGGTCTGGCTGACGACATACACCGCCGTTACCGATGAGCCGACGTCGACAATCGCGACGATGGGCTTGTTCTCGCGATCGGGGATCTGCTCGACCAGTCGTTCAGAGGCGTGCTCGATCGCGTAGGCCTCGACATCCACCAGCTCGGGGGTGAGCTTGGCGGATTCGGCGATCGCCACACGCGATTCGACGTTCTCGCGCCGCGAGGCGACGACCAGGACGTCGACCAGCTGGGGATTCTTTTCGTTCTTGCCGAGGACCTGGAAGTCGAGATTGACCTCTTCCAGGGTGTAGGGGATGTACTGATCGGCCTCGACGAACACCTGGCCCTCGAGCTCAGTGTCGCTGAGCGTGGCCGACATCTGGATGGTCTTGGTGATGACCGCCGAGGACGGCACGGCCATGGCGCAGTGCTTGAGCTTTGTGCCGGAGCGCTTCACCGCGCGGGCGAGTGCGTTCCCCACCGCCTCGGTGTCCTGGCAGACCTTGTCCACCATCACACCATCCGGCAGCGGCTCCACCGCAAAGGCCTCGACACGGTAGCCCTTACCTTGCCGGGCCAGCTCCAGCACCTTCACGGCGGCGGAGCTGACATCCACGCCCAGCAGTCCCTGCTTGCTCTTTCCGAGACTCAGCACACATCCCCCTGTATACCCCAATGAAAGTAACTGGTAGCGTTACAATCAAGTATGCTAGCTCGTTCACAATATACACTCCAAAATCCGGGTTGCAAGTTGCTTTGAAAGCTGATTCTTAACTTGGCCCCACTTTTTCTACAGTCATGAAGCCGATTCTCAAGATTTTTGCGGCGTTGCTGGCCCTGATCCTTGCGGCCGGAATCGGCGTATCCGCAGCCATTGCAGCCCTGTACGTGCACTACGCCCCGACCCTCCCCGAAGCGGAGGCGGTGCGCGACGTGCGCCTGCAAACCCCATTGCAAGTCCGCACCGCGGACGGCCTGCTGATGGGCGAATTCGCGGAAGAACGCCGCATTCCCCTGCCCATCGAGGACATCCCCGAGCGCGTCCGCCAGGCGTTCATCGCGGCCGAGGACGAGCGCTTCTACGACCATCCCGGGGTCGACATCGTTGGCCTGGCACGAGCGGCGATCAACGAGATCTCCACTCGCGGCGAACGCAGCCAGGGGGGCTCCACCATTACCATGCAGCTGGCGCGCAATGTCTTTCTGACCCGCGACCGCACCTACGAGCGCAAGCTGCGGGAGATCTTCCTGGCCATTCGCATGGAACAGGAGATGAGCAAGGACGAGATCCTTGAGCTATACCTGAACAAGATCTACCTGGGCCAGCGCGCCTACGGGATCGAGGCAGCCGCTCGGGTCTACTACGGCCGCTCGATCGATGAGCTGGAGCTGGACGAGATCGCGGTACTGGCGGCCCTTCCGAAGGCGCCGTCCACAACCAACCCCGTTGCCAGTGCCCAGCGCGCGGAGATCCGCCGCAATTACGTGCTGCGGCGCATGCTGGATACCGGCGCGATCAGCGAATCGGAATACGAGGAGGCGGTGGCCCGCCCGGTATCGTCCGAGCGGCACGTGGCCGCGACCGAGGTCGATGCCCACTGGGTGGCGGAGGCGGCCCGCCAGATCGTCTTTAACCTCTGGGGCGAGGACGCCTACCGGCGCGGCCTGCAGGTCCATACATCGATTGACTCCCGTTACCAGGAAGCCGCCAACCAGGCCCTGCGCGAGGGCCTGCTGGAATACGACGAACGCCACGGTTATCGCGGGCCCGAAGATCAGCTGAGCGACGAGACCATGGCCGACGCCGAGGCACGCCAGCGCGCCCTCAAGACACAGGGCGTACACGGGCGCCTGCTGTTTCCCGTGGTCGTCGTGGAACGCGACGGAGACGGCACGCTGCACGTCGACGGCGGCCAGATCGGCGAACTCACCATCGAACCCCGCGATCAGGAATGGGCACGCAACCCCGAGTTCGAGCCGGGCGACGTGATCCGCGTCAGGCCCCACACCGACGGACGCTGGCGCCTGGCACAGAAACCCGAAGTCACTGGCGCGGTAATCGCCCAATCGCCGGCCGACGGGGCCATCGTTGCGCTCGCGGGAGGCTTCGATTTCTTCGAGAATCGCTACGATCGCAGCACCCAGGCGCAACGACAGCCCGGCTCTGCGTTCAAGCCGCTGGTGTACGCGCTGGCGCTGCAGGATGGCTACCGCCCGGACGGCATGCTGGTCGACGCGCCGATGGTCTTTGACGACCCCGCGCTGGGTGCGGAGTGGCGCCCGCAGAACTACTCGCGGCAGTTTCAGGGCGAGATGAGCATGCGCGACGCCCTGGCTCAGTCGCGCAATCTGGCGTCGATCCGCCTGCTCAACAGCCTGGGTCCGCAACGCGTGCACGAACAGCTGCCGCGGTTCGGTCTGGATCCGGACAAGCACCCGAGCAACCTGTCGATGGTGCTCGGCACTGGCGGGGTCACGCCCTTGCAGCTGAACAATGCCTACAGCGTTTTTGCCTCCGGCGGGAAACTGTACAGCCCGTGGATCATCACGCGCATCGAGACGGACGACGGCGAGGTCCTCTACACAGCCCCGACCGAACGCGCCTGCCCCGAACCCTGCGAGAACCCGGCCGGCCAGGACCTGTACCTGAACGCCAGCGGGGGTCCGCTGCAGTATACCGACCCGGCACAGGTGCTGGACCCGGGTGCCGCCTGGCAGATGAGCAACATGCTGGGGCACGTAATCACCGCCGGCACCGGGCGTCAGGCGCAGCAGCTGGGACGCTCGGATCTCGCCGGCAAGACCGGCACGACCAACAGCTATCGCGATGCCTGGTTCTCGGGGTTCAACGCCGACATCGTCGCGACCGCCTGGGTCGGGTTCGACGACAACCGCGAACTGGGCCGGCGCGAGAGTGGTGGGCGCACGGCGCTCCCGCTCTGGATTCGATTCATGGACTCGGTGCTGACCGACACACCGGAGCGCCCCGTGGAACGTCCCGATGACCTGCAGCGCGTGGCGATCCTGCCAGACGGCCGCCGCGCACCAAGCGAGGAGACCCCGGGGGCGAATATCCAGTGGCTGATCCCGCAGCAGGTACCGGAACGCGGCCAGGCCCCGGCGGGCCCCCGCGGGGAGAATGGTCAGGGCCCGGCCGAGTCGGTGTTCTGATGAGCCCCTCGCGTATTCGCCAGGAGCTGGCACAGGAGGCCGCGCGGATCCTGCTCGACGATGGCATCCGCGACTTCGCGCTGGCCAAGCGCAAGGCTGCCGAGCATCTGGGTGTCGAACCGCGCCACGAGATGCCGCGCAATATCGAGATTCAGGCGGCTGCGATCGAACGCAGCCGCCTGTTCGCAACGGACGACAGCCGCCAGGCCTACCGCGAACGCCTCGAGGCCGCCCGGATCGTCATGGAGCGGCTTTCGGCACTGGAACCACGCCTGGTCGGCCCGCTGCTGGACGGCATCGTCGAACGCCAGCCGCTGGTCAATCTGCATGCATTTGCCGAGACGGTGGAGGAGGTCATCCTCGACCTGGGCGAGCGCGGAATCCGCTGCCAGACGGGCGAACGGCGCTATCGCAGCCGGCAGGGGCGCGAGCAGCGGGTACCGTTTCTGAGTTTTCGCGGGCCGAATGACACGGACATTGAACTGACCGTATTCCCGCTGGACGGGCTGCGCCAGGCGCCGCCGTCGCCGGTGGACGGCAAGCCCATGGCCCGCGCAGGGCTCGCGGACGTGGACAGGCTGCTGGCCGCCGCGAACGCCGACGCACCAGCGGCGGCCGACGCGTCCTGACGCCAGGAAGGCGCCGCTGCCTTAGTCGCGGCGGTAGGAGGTGACGGTCTCAACCAGGGTTGCCACCCGTTCCGGGTCGATCCCCGGATGAATCCCGTGCCCCAGGTTGAAGACATGACCGGTGTCCCGGTCGAAGCCGTCCAGCACCCGCAGGGCCTCCTCGCGCACCACCGCATCCGGCGCGTACAGCACCGACGGATCCAGGTTGCCCTGCAGCGCCACGCGATCGCCCACACGACGGCTGGCCTCGGCAATCTCGATCGTCCAGTCCAGCCCCAGCGCATCGGCACCGGTCTCGGCCTGCGCCTCGAGCCAGGCATCGCCACCCTTGGTGAACAGGGTAACCGGCACGCGACGGCCGTCGTGGTCCCGAATCAGGCCATCCACGATGCGTTGCATGTAGGCCAGCGAGAATTCGCGATAGCCGCGCGGCGTAAGCGAACCGCCCCAGGTATCGAAGACCATCACGGCCTGCGCACCGGCGCGAATCTGCGCGTTCAGGTATTCGGTAACCGCGGTGGCGACCTTCTGCAGCAAGGCGTGCATCGCCTGCGGTTCGCCGTACATCAGCCGCTTGGTCTCGGCGAAGTCGCGCGAGCCCTGACCCTCGACCATATAGGTGGCCAGCGTCCACGGGCTGCCGGCAAAGCCGATCAGCGGCACTTCGCCATTCAGCTCGCGGCGGATCAGGCGCACTGCATCCATCACATAGCGCAGCTCCTGCTCGGGATCCGGCACCGGCAGGTTCTCGATCGCCTCGAGCGAACGGATCGGGTCGCGGAAACGAGGGCCCTCGCCGGTCTCGAAATAGAGTCCCAGGCCCATCGCATCCGGGATAGTCAGGATGTCCGAGAACAGGATCGCCGCGTCCAGCGGGAACCGGCGCAGCGGCTGCATGGTGACTTCGCAGGCCAGCTCCGGGTTCTGACACAGATTCATGAAGCTGCCGGCCTGGGCGCGGGTCTCGCGGTACTCCGGCAGGTAGCGCCCGGCCTGGCGCATGATCCAGATCGGCGGGCGATCCACGGGCTCGCGCAGCAACGCACGCAGCAGACGGTCATTCTTCAGGGTCTGGGACATCGAAAAACTCAAACGCCGAGGTATTCAAGGATGCCTTCGGCGGCCTCGCGGCCCTCGAAGACGGCGGTCACAACCAGGTCCGAGCCACGCACCATGTCGCCGCCAGCAAAGACCTTCGGGTTGCCGGTCTGGAAGGCGTGCTCACCGACGGCCTGTACACGCCCGCCCTCGTCCACGCCGATCTTGTATTCGGCGAACCAGTCCGCCGGGGACGGACGGAAACCAAAGGCGATCAGCACGCGGTCGGCCGGGATCACATGCTCGGAGCCCGGCACCGGCTCCGGACGGCGGCGGCCGCGCTCGTCCGGCGCACCCATCTGGGTGCGCACCACCTTCACGCCCTCGACCTTGCCGTCGCCGACGATCTCGACCGGCTGCACGTTGAACTCGAACTGCACGCCCTCTTCGCGGGCATGCACCACTTCCTTGCGCGAGCCGGGCATGTTCTCTTCGTCGCGGCGATAGGCGCAGGTCACCGAGGCCGCGCCCTGGCGGATCGAAGTGCGGTTGCAGTCCATCGCGGTGTCGCCACCGCCAAGGACCACCACACGCTGGCCGGCCACGTCGATGAAGCCGTCTTCATCGTGCTCCCAGCCCATCACCTGGCGGATGTTGGAGATCAGGAACGGCAGCGCCGGGTACACCCCCGGCAGGTCCTCGCCGGGGAAGCCACCCTGCATCGCGGTGTACGTGCCCATGCCGAGGAACACGGCGTCGTATTCCTCCAGCAGGGTGTCCATCTGGATGTCGCGGCCGATCTCGGTATTCAGGCGGAACTCCACGCCCATGCCCTCGAGGATCTCGCGGCGGGTGCGGATCACCTGCTTTTCGAGCTTGAACGGCGGGATACCGAAGGTCAGCAGGCCACCGATCTCCGGGTAGCGGTCATAGACCACTGCCTGCACGCCGTTGCGCGCCAGGATATCGGCGCAGCCAAGGCCGGCCGGCCCGGCGCCAATCACGGCCACGCGCTTGTCGGTCGGGGTGACATCGGACAGGTCCGGGCGCCAGCCGGCCTTCAGAGCCTCGTCGGTGATGTACTTCTCCACCGAGCCGATGGTGACCGCGCCAAAACCGTCGTTCAGCGTGCAGGCGCCCTCGCACAGGCGGTCCTGCGGGCAGACGCGGCCGCAGACCTCGGGCAGGGAATTAGTCTTGTGCGAGAGCTCGGCGGCGGCGAACAGGTTGCCCTCTTCCACCAGCTTCAGCCAGTTCGGGATGAAGTTGTGAACCGGGCACTTCCATTCGCAATACGGATTGCCACAGGCCAGGCAGCGGCCCGCCTGCTGCCCCGCGGTCGCCGGGTCGAACTGACCAATGATCTCGCCGAACTCGTGGATACGAATCTCGGCAGGGGTCTTCTGAGGGTCCTGGCGCGGCAGGTCCAGGAACTGCATCGGATTGGAAGCCATGGATCACTCGCTCCGACGGGAACCGGCGGCATGACGCCACGGGGTTCAACCGTTCATGCGTTCAGGAAAGGAACGTTTCGCTCAACCGAGCGTAACGGTCAAGAAATCCCCAGCGCGGTACGGACCTTCTGACTGACGACGCCCATGTCCGCGCGGCCGAAGACCCGGGGCTTGAGCACGCCCATCACCTTGCCCATATCGCTGGGACCGGCCGCGCCGGTCTCGGCGATCGCCTCGCCGATCATCTGCTCCAGCTCGGCGTCGCCCAGCGGCTCGGGCATGTAGGCCTCGATCACCGTGATCTCGGCGGCCTCGCGCTCGGCCAGGTCCTCGCGACCGCCCTTGCGGTACTGGTCGATGGAGTCGCGACGCTGCTTGAGCATCCGGTTCAGGATGGCCAGCACCGCGTCGTCGTCGGCTTCGCGCCGCTCGTCGACCTCGAACTGCGAGACCTCGGCCTGGATCAGGCGCAACGCCCCAAGGCGCTCCTTCTCCCGGGCCCGCATGGCCTGCTTGACGTCATCCTGCAACCGGGCCTTGAGCGACATCGAAGGGTCCTCGATCCGGGCCTGAGGCCCGAGTGACGATTCTTAGTACAGACGCACCCGGCGGGTCATGTCGCGGGAATTCTTCTTCAGCTGGCGCTTCACCGCTGCGGCGGCCTTGCGCTTGCGCTCGGTGGTCGGCTTTTCGTAATACTCGCGGCGGCGGACTTCCGCGACCACGCCGGCCTTTTCACAGGTGCGCTTGAAACGGCGCAGGGCAACCTCGAAGGGCTCATTCTCGCGAACTCGTACGTGCGGCATACAATCTCCGGATGCGAATGCTGATTCGTCTACCAAAACAAAAACGCCACCCGAAACACTCCGGGCAGCCATGCAGAACTCCCTATGGTAATCCAACCGGCGCCATTTGCAAAAGTCCGTGAAGCGATGCCCATCCTGACCGCGCACACGCTTACGCCCAAAGCGGCACGCACGCTATGATGCCCCTGATGAACGCACCCGGCACACAGAACCTGAACGTCGAGCTGGGCGAGCGCAGCTACCCCATCCGGATCGGACCGGGCCAGCTCGCCGCCGCCGACACCCTGCGCCCGGCGCTCGAGGGCCGCCGCGTGGCGGTGGTGACCAACACCACCGTGGGCCCGCTTTACGGCGAGGCTCTGCGCGAAACGCTCGTCCAGTGCGGGATCGCCGGCGAGACCCTATGGATCGAACTGCCCGATGGCGAGGCCCACAAGACCCTGGCCACAGTGGAATCGATCATCACCCGCCTGCTGGAGGCCCGGTTCGACCGGGGCAGCCGCATTGTCGCGCTGGGCGGGGGCGTGGTGGGCGATATCGCCGGCTTCGCCGCCGCTATCTACCAGCGCGGGATCGACTTCGTGCAGGTGCCGACCACCCTACTGGCCCAGGTCGACTCCTCGGTGGGCGGCAAGACCGGGGTCAACCACCCGCTGGGCAAGAACATGATCGGCGCCTTCCACCAACCGCGCGCGGTGCTGATCGACACCGACACCCTGAAGACACTGCCCGAGCGCGAGCTGCAGGCCGGGCTCGCCGAGGTCATCAAGTACGGGCTGATCCGCGACGCCGAGTTCTTCGCCTGGCTGGAGGCGCATATCGACGAGCTGCGCGCCCTGGAGCCCGAGGCGCTGGCCCGGGCCATTCACCGCTCCTGCGCCTGCAAGGCCGAGATCGTCGCCGCCGACGAACGCGAAGGCGGCATCCGCGCCCTGCTGAACCTGGGCCATACCTTCGGCCACGCAATCGAGGCCGGCATGGGCTACGGCGAATGGCTGCACGGCGAGGCCGTGGGCACGGGTATGGCGATGGCCGCGCGCATGTCGGAGCGCATGGGCTGGCTGAGCACGGCCGAGCGCGAACGCGCCGAGGCCCTGATCCAGCGCGCCGGCCTGGCCCTGGATCCACCGGACAGCATGAGCGCCGAGCGCTTCCGCGAGCTGATGGCGATCGACAAGAAGGTCGCCAGCGGCCGTCTGCGTCTGGTGCTGCTGCGGGGGATCGGCCAGGCCGAACTCACCGACCAGTTCGACGTGTCGGCGCTGGACGCGACCCTGCACGAGGGCACCCGTGTCGCCTGAGGCCCTGGCCACCACACCCCGGGTCGACCGGGCCTCCGGGCTCGCGTCGTACGCCGCCGACCCCGCGGCCTCGCGCGGGCGCGCCCACCCGGAAGCGGCGCCACGCCACCGCAGCGATTTCCAGCGCGACCGCGATCGCATCGTGCATTCCAGCGCGTTTCGTCGCCTGGAATACAAGACCCAGGTCTTCATCAGCCACGAGGGCGACCTGTTCCGCAACCGCCTGACCCACTCGCTGGAGGTCGCGCAGATCGGGCGCTCGATCGCGCGCGCGCTGCGTCTGAACGAGGACCTGGTCGAGGCCATCGCCCTGGCGCACGACCTCGGCCACACCCCGTTTGGCCATGCCGGCCAGCATGCCCTGAACGACTGCATGAAGGGGTACGGTGGCTTCGAGCACAACCTGCAGTCGCTGCGCATCGTCGACCTGCTGGAACGTCACTACGCGGAATTCGACGGGCTCAACCTGACCTTCGAGACGCGCGAGGGCATCCTCAAGCACTGCTCGCCGCAGCGTGCGCGAGAACTGGGCACGATCGGCGTGCGCTTTCTCGAGAAGCAGCAGCCCTCGCTGGAGGCGCAGCTGGCCAACGTGGCCGACGAGATCGCCTACAACAACCACGATGTCGACGACGGCCTGCGCTCCGGGCTGCTCGACATGGAGCAGTTGACCGAGGTCCGCCTGTTCCGCGAGTGCCTGGAAGCGGTTCGCGCACGCTACCCGGACCTCGAGCCGCGACGGGTTCAGCACGAGACCGTCCGCCGCATGATCGACGCCCTGGTCTCCGACCTGATCGAGAGCAGCCAAGCCGCGATTGATCATCAGCGGCCCGCCACCCCGGACGACATCCGCCAGGCGGGCCAGCCGCTGATCCGTTTCAGCCCGGAGATGGCCGACCAGGCGCGCGAGCTGAAGGGCTTTCTGCGCGAGAACCTGTACCACCACCATCAGGTCCACGCGGTGATGCACAAGGCCCGCCAGCTGATCCAGGAACTGTTCGCCGCGTTCGACTCCGAGCCGCGGCTGATGCCCGAGCATTTCCAGCGGCATGCCGAGCAGATCGCCGAGGCCGATCCGCATGCGCCGCAGCGCGCGATTGCCGACTACATCGCAGGCATGACCGACCGCCACGCCATCCGTGAACACCACCGCCTGTTCGATCTGGGCACGCTGACCTGAGACTGAGACCCATGGCGCTCTCCGACCAATGCCTGAAACAGCTCGGCCTGCACACGGCGCCGTTCGACGAGACCCCGGATGAACACTTCATCTACAGCGACCCGTTGCTGGACGGGCTGCTGGAGTCGGCGCGCGCCGCCCTCGATGCGCCGGGCGCCATCGTGATCATGACCGGCGAGAACGGCTCCGGGCGCAGCCTGCAGTTGATGCGCCTGCTGGCCATGCTGCCCGAGCCCTTCGAGCTGATCGCCTTTCGCGCCCGCATCAACACCCAGTTCGAATCGGTGGACAACACCATTCGCAACTACCTGCGCTCGCACAACGCCGATGACCCGGATCGCCCCCTGACCGAACTGCTGGCCGAACGCGTCGCCGTCGGCCGCGACCCGGTGATCGCGATGGACGACGCCCACCTGGTCGGCACCGACATCGTGAACAACCTGATGCGCATGCGCAGCGAGGTGCTCGAGTCCCAGGGCCGCGCCCCGCGCATCGTGCTGGTGGGCTCCGGCGGCCTGCTCCGCCGCCGCCTGTACCTCCCGGACCCCTCCGACGAGGACCAGGTCACGCGCGTCAACCTGCGCGCCTTCAACCTCGAGCAAACGGCCGCCTATCTGCGCCACCGACTGCAAGCGGCGGGGCTCGACGACCCGGAGCGCCTGCTCGACCAGGACACGATCCATCATCTGCAGACCACCAGCCAGGGGCTGCCGGGCAACCTGAACCGCGAGGCCAACCAGGTCCTGGAGCGCCACTGCCGCAGCGAACGCCATGCCGCCAGCGCGACCGGCACCACAGCGCCCGGCATCGCGCTGGGTGACGAGGCCGAGCGCGAAGAGGAGCCGTCACCCACGACACCCGAGGCCGCCGGCGTCACCATCGACTCCGACGCCGGCCTCGACCGCGAAACCGACGCCGAGCCCGTGCTTCGTGCCCAGCGCGAAGAGGACGAATTCACTCCGGCCGCCGAGGCCCTCGCGCACTCGGATGCCGATGACGAACCGGACTGGCCGCCGGAGCCCGACCACGAACTCGACGAACCCCCGGAGGAAAAGCGCACCGCGCCCTTCTGGAATCAGCGCTGGTTCGTGCCAGCGGTTGCCGCCACGGTCGCGATCGGTATCGCCGCACCCGTCGCTCTGCAGTTGATGGACGGTGGCGAAACCGAGGCGGAACAGGAGGTCGTCGAACTCCCGCTGCCCGAAACCCGCCCCCCGGCATCCCCCGAGCAGGACGACCTGGTCGCGCCCGACCCGCTGGAGCATGCGGACGACACGCTGACCAGCCCGGGAATCGAACCCCTGCCCGGCCAGGAACGCCCGAGCGGCGATCCGATTGCCGGCATCGAGGCCGAACCCGCCGCTGAACCTGAGCCACAGCCCGAGCCAGAACCCGCTCCGGAACCGGAACCCGAGCCGGAACCCGAAACAGCCCCGGAACCGGAACCGGAGCCAGAACCGGAGCCAGAACCGGAGCCAGAACCGGAGCCAGAACCGGAACCGGAACCGGAACCGGAGACGACGACCGAGGCCCTGGCCGACGAGGATGGTGACGGCGAGCGCCTGCGCGGCGATCTGGAGTGGCTCGGCAACCAGTCCTCCGATGCGTTCACCATCCAGTTGATTGCGGCTCCGGACATGTCCACTGCCCGTGGCTATGCCGATCGCCACAACCTTGGCGGCATCCGCTACATCCCCACGCGAGTGAACAATCGCGACTTTGTGGTCGTGCTGGCTGGATCGTTTACCAGTCGCGAGGCCGCCGAAGGCGCGGCGTCCGACCTGCCCGAGGCGGTACGCAACGAAGGCCCGTGGATCCGCTCCATCGGCTCCGTACAAGGCGTGGCACGCGAGTAGACTCGCCGCCTCGGCACCCGCCAACCCGCACCTCCCCGTGCCTACTTGACCGGCCCCGGTTTGCCGGGAGAATGACGGTTCGGCTATATTCCTGCGCCTTTTTTCGTGTTCTTTTCCAGCCCGACGGCCCGCCTTTCGCGCGCCGTGACCGGAGTTCACCGATGCGACAGAACCAACTGAACGGCACCCTCTACCGCCCCGAATTCGAGCGCGACAACTGCGGCTTCGGCCTGATTGCGCACATGGACGGCGTAGCCAGCCACTGGGTGGTGGACACCGCGATCAAGGCCCTGGAACGGATGACCCACCGCGGAGCGATCGCCGCGGACGGCAAGACCGGCGACGGTTGCGGGCTGCTGATGAAGACCCCCGAGGCCTTCCTGCGCACCCTGGCCTCGGAGTCGAACATCGAACTGGCCGAGCGCTTCGCCGCCGGTATTGTGTTCATCAACCCGGACAAGATCGCCGAGACGCGCGCCGCCGTGGAGGGCGCGATCGAGCACGGCCCGCTGAAGCTTGCCGGCTGGCGCGAGGTCCCGATCAACCCGGAAGACGCCTGTGGCGCCGAGGCCCTGAAGAGCCAGCCGCACATCCTGCAGGTGTTCATCAACGCCCCGGCGGACATGGACGGCGACGCCTTCGAGCGCGCGCTGTTCGTGGTGCGCCGCCGCGCCGAGATCGCGATGGGCGACGACCCGGTGTTCTACGTGCCGAGCCTGTCCGCGCGCGTGGTGTCCTACAAGGGTCTGGTGATGCCGGAGAACCTGCCGGTGTTCTACCGCGATCTGCAGCGCCCGGAGCTGGAGACCGCGATCTGCGTGTTCCACCAGCGCTTCTCCACCAACACCTTCCCGCAGTGGGGCCTGGCGCAGCCGTTCCGTTTCCTCGCCCACAACGGGGAGATCAACACCGTGCAGGGCAACCGCAACTGGGCGGTTGCGCGCCAGCACAAGTTCGCCACCGAGAACCTGCCGGAACTGGCCGAGCTGGAGCCGCTGGTCAACCTGGAAGGCTCCGACTCGCAGAGCCTGGACAACATGCTCGAGGTCCTGCTGGCCGGCGGCATGGACCTGTTCCGCGCCATGCGCCTGCTGGTCCCGCCGGCGTGGCAGAACGTCGCGCACATGGACTCCGACCTGCGCGCCTTCTACGAATACAACTCCATGCACATGGAGCCCTGGGACGGCCCGGCCGGGATCGTGCTGACCGACGGCCGCTACGCCGCCTGCACCCTGGACCGCAACGGCCTGCGCCCGGCGCGCTACGTGATCACGAAGGACCGCCACATCACCCTGGCCTCCGAGATCGGCGTGTACGACTACGCCCCGGAGGACGTGGTCGCCAAGGGCCGCCTGAAGCCCGGGCAGATGCTGGCGGTGGATACCGAGTCCGGCGAGCTGCTGCAGCCCGAGGACGTCGACCGCATCAACCGTACGCGCCAGCCCTACCGCCAGTGGCTGCGCGCCCACGTGAAGCACCTGAAGAGCCAGCTGGACGACAACCAGCTGTTCTCCGGCGAGCCGATGCCGGCCGAGCGCCTGGACACCTACGAAAAGCTGTTCGACGTGACCTTCGAGGAGCGCGACCAGATCCTGCGCGTGCTGGCCGAGGCCGGCCAGGAGGCCGTGGGCTCGATGGGTGACGACACCCCGTTCGCCGTGCTCTCCAGCCACACCCGCTCGCTGTTCGACTACTTCCGCCAGCAGTTCGCCCAGGTCACCAACCCGGCGATCGACCCGCTGCGCGAGAGCATCGTGATGTCGCTGGAGACCTGCTTCGGCCGCGAGCAGAACCTGTTCGAGGAGACCCCGGACCACGCCCACCGCCTGGTATCCGACTCCCCGGTGCTGTCCGAGGCCAAGTTCCGCGAATTGTGCAACCAGACCGAAGACGCCTTCCGCGTCGAGCGCATGGACCTGAACTACGACGTCCATGCCGACTCCCTGGAAGACGCCGTGAAGGCCCTGACCGCAAACGCGGTGGAGGCCGTGCGCGGCGGTGCCGTGGTGCTGGTGCTGTCGGACCGCGGCATCGACCCGGAACGCCGCCCGATCCCGGCCGCGCTGGCCGTGGGCGCGGTGCATCACGCCCTGATCCGCGCCAAGCTGCGCACCGACGCCAACATCGTCGCCGAGACCGCCACCGTGCGCGACCCACACCACTTCGCGGTCCTGCTCGGCTATGGCGCCACCGCGATCTACCCGTACCTGGCCTACTCCGCGCTGCACGGCATGTGCGAGTCCGGCGAGATCCCGAACGCGGACCCGCTGACCCTGGCGCAGAACTACCGCAAGGGCATCAACAAGGGCCTGTTCAAGATCCTGTCGAAGATGGGCATCTCCACCATCGCCAGCTACCGCGGCGCGCAGCTGTTCGAGATCGTCGGCCTGGCCGACGAGGTCGTGGACACCTGCTTCACCGGCACCACCAGCCGTATCAAGGGCACCCGCTTCGCCGATATCGAGGCGGACCTGGAGACGCTGTCCAAACGCGCCTGGAACCCGCGCAAGAGCGCCGGCCAGGGCGGCCTGCTGAAGTACGTCCACGGTGGTGAGTACCACGCCTACAACCCGGACGTGATCCAGACCCTGCACCGCGCCGTGCAGTCCGGCGACTACGGCGTATACAAGGAATATGCGGATCTGGTGAACGAGCGCCCGGTGACCGTGCTGCGCGACCTGCTGAAGGTCCGCGACGACATCGAGCCGATCGCGCTGGACGAGGTCGAGTCCGAGGCCGAGATCCTGCCGCGCTTCGACTCCGCCGGCATGAGCCTGGGCGCGCTGTCGCCGGAGGCCCACGAGGCCCTGGCCACCGCAATGAACCGCCTGGGCGGGCGCTCCAACTCCGGCGAAGGCGGCGAGGCCGTTTCCCGCTACGGCACCGAGCGCATGTCCAAGATCAAGCAGGTGGCCTCCGGCCGCTTCGGCGTGACCCCGCACTACCTGGTCAACGCCGAGGTGCTGCAGATCAAGGTCGCCCAGGGCGCGAAGCCCGGCGAGGGCGGTCAGCTGCCGGGCCACAAGGTCAACAAGATGATTGCGGAGCTGCGCTACTCGAATCCGGGCGTGGCCCTGATCTCGCCGCCGCCGCACCACGACATCTACTCCATCGAGGACCTGGCGCAGCTGATCTTCGACCTCAAGCAGGTCAACCCGGATGCGCTGGTCTCGGTGAAGCTGGTCTCCGAGGCCGGTGTCGGCACCATCGCGGCCGGCGTGGCCAAGGCCTACGCCGACCTGATCACCATCTCCGGTTACGACGGCGGCACCGGCGCCAGCCCGCTGACCTCGGTGAAGTACGCCGGCACCCCGTGGGAGCTGGGCCTGACCGAGACCCACGCGACCCTGCGCGGCAACGATCTCCGCGACAAGGTGCGCCTGCAGACCGATGGCGGCCTGAAGACCGGCCTCGACGTAATCAAGGCGGCGATCCTGGGTGCCGAGAGCTTCGGCTTCGGCACCGGCCCGATGGTCGCGCTCGGCTGCAAGTACCTGAGGATCTGTCACCTGAACAACTGCGCAACGGGTGTCGCTACGCAGGACAAGGTGCTGCGCATGAACCACTTCATCGGCCTGCCCGAGATGGTCATGCACTACTTCCAGTTCGTCGCCCGCGAGACCCGCGAGTGGATGGCGAAGCTGGGCGTGCGCAGCCTGACGGATCTGATCGGCCGTACCGATCTGCTGGAGATCCTGCCGGGCGAGACGCCGAAGCAGCAGCACCTGGACCTGAACGGCCTGCTGGCCAGCGGCGACCTCGACGACAAGCCGCGCTTCTGCAAGGAGCCGAAGAACGAGCCGTTCGACAAGGGCGAGCTGGCCGAGAAGATGGTCGCCGAGATGCTCGAGGCCATCGAGAACAAGGCCGGTGGCGAATACCGCTTCGACGTTGCCAACACCGACCGCTCGATCGGCGCGCGCCTGTCCGGCGAGATCGCCAAGCGCCACGGCAACCAGGGCATGTCCGATGCCCCGATCACCGTGCGCATGAAAGGCACGGCCGGGCAGAGCTTCGGCGTCTGGAACGCCGGCGGCCTGCACCTGTACCTGGAAGGCGATGCCAACGACTACGTCGGCAAGGGCATGACCGGCGGCAAGCTGGTGATCCGTCCGCCGGAAGGCTCGGGCTTCGCCAGCCAGGACACCACCATCATGGGCAATACCTGCCTGTATGGCGCAACCGGCGGCAAGCTGTTCGCGGCCGGCCAGTGCGGCGAACGCTTCGGAGTGCGCAACTCCGGCGCGATCGCCGTGGTGGAAGGCATCGGCGACCACGGCTGCGAGTACATGACCGGCGGCGTGATGGTGGTGCTGGGCAACACCGGCATCAACTTCGGCGCGGGCATGACCGGCGGCTTCGCGTTCGTGCTGGACCGGGAGAACGACTTCCCGGACCGCATCAACAACGAGCTGATCGACCTGCACCGCCTCGACACCGAGGACATGGAGGCCCACCGCAACTACCTGGAGGAGCTCATCACGGAATTCGTGCACGAGACCGACAGCGCCTGGGGCCGCGAAATCCTCGAGCAGTTCGACCACTACCAGGGCTCGTTCTGGCTGGTGAAGCCCAAGGCCTCCGAACTCCGGGGCCTGCTGGCCAACCTGCGCCAGGCCGCCTGACCCGCCACCCGGCGGAACGTTCAAACGGGCCCCTGACGGGGCCCGTTTTGTTTGCAGTGCCCCAAAACCCGTCATTGCGAGCGCAGCGAAGCAATCGCTTGATGCGGTGTTCTGGTGGCAGTTCCTGGAGATTGCTTCGCTGCGCTCGCAATGACCTGGCAGCACCCGGACACCATCCCGCGACCGGAGGCTGACGGATAGCGATTGCTTCGCCGCCCCCGGCTCCTCGCAAGGACGGGGAGGTAGAAAGTAGCGTCATCGCGAGGAGCGAAGCGACGTGGCGATCTCCACGGGCAACCCCGGCGTCCGCCCCGGAGACCACCGGGGCTCGCCGCATCGGCTGCGGCGTCCCGCAATGACGTGTTGCGCCCCGACCCTGGGCTATCATGCGAACCTGACGACGAGCACACCCCCGAGGAATAGCCGGCGAAACCATGGCAGGTCTCATCCCCCAGGCATTCATCGACGAGTTGCTCGAACGTAGCGATATCGTCGAGGTGATCCAGCGCCGCGTGAGCCTGAAGAAGGCCGGGCGCGAGTTCGCCGCCTGCTGCCCGTTCCACGGCGAGAAGACGCCGTCGTTCTACGTCTCTCCGCAAAAGCAGTTCTACCACTGCTTCGGCTGCGGGGCGCACGGCACGGCCATCAGCTTCCTGATGGAGTACGAGAATCTGAGCTTCCCCGAGGCGGTCGAGCAACTGGCCGAGCAGGCCGGACTGGAGGTCCCTCGCGAGGCCGGAGCGGACGACAAGCGCGAGGCCCACGCGCCGCTGTACGAGGCCCTGAACGCGGCCGCCGACTACTACGTGCAGCAGCTGCGCCAGACGCCGAAGGCAGTCGAATACCTGAAAAACCGCGGCATCGACGGCACCACCGCCCGCGACTACCAGATCGGCTGGGCCCCGCCCTCGGGCCTGATCGAGGCACTCAAGCCACGCTTCACCCCGCAACAGCTGGTGGAAGCCGGCCTGGCCGCGCGGCGCGACGACGGCGGCATCCGCGAGCGCTTCCGCGCGCGCATCATGTTTCCGATCCGCGACCGGCGCGGGCGCATCACCGGCTTCGGCGGGCGCCTGATCGAGGACGGCGAGCCGAAGTACCTGAACAGCCCGGAGAGCGAGGTCTTCCACAAGGGACAGACCATCTACGGCCTGTTCGAGGCGCGCAAGGCCGGCACCCGGCTGGATGACATCGTGGTGGTCGAGGGCTACATGGACGTGCTCGGGCTGGCGCGCGCCGGCTTTCGCCGCGCGGTGGCCTGCATGGGCACCGCCCTGACCCGCGCCCACCTGGACAGCCTGTTCCGCCAGGTCTCGCGCATCACCCTGTGCTTCGACGGCGACGCCGCCGGGCGCCGCGCGGCCTGGCGCTCGCTGGCCGAGGCCCTGCCCGCGATCCAGGGCCTGCGCGAGGTGCGCGTGCTGTTCCTGCCCGAGGGCGACGACCCCGACAGCCTGGTGCTGCGCGACGGCCTCGCCGACTGGGAGGAACGCCTCACCGGCGCCCTGCCCCTGTCCGAGACGCTTGTGCGGCTGTTGCGCGAGGAACACCCGACCGAAACCGCCGAGGGCCGCACCCGCTTCGCGCATGCCGCGATGAAACTGGTCTCCACCACCCGTGACCCGCTGTTCCGCGACCAGTTGGTCGAGCGTGTCGCCCAGGAGACCCACCTGAGCCCGGAGCGGCTGGGCGAGCAACTGCGCGAGGCCGAAGACGGGAACGCCCGCGCGACGGGCCCCGTCTCCGCACCGGCGGACATCCCCGATGCCCCATCCGCCGAGCCGGCGGGCGCGGCGCAGGAGACACCCTCCGCCCTTTGGGGGGCGCTGCTTGCGCGCATCCTGCAGCACCCCGAGCTCGAGTGGTCCCAGTCCGAACTGGCCGACCTCACGGCCTTCCCCGGCACCGCCGCGCAAACGCTGGGCAAGCTGCTGGGAGCCCTGCAAGAGCGTCCCGGCTGTAGCAGCGCCCATCTGCTGGAAAGATTCCGCGACGATCGCCACTTCAACCGCCTGCAGGCCCTGGCCGCCCGGGAACTTGGCGATGGCGACCCGAAGGTGACCCAACAGGTGGCCATGGACTGTGCCCGCCAGCTCCTGCTCCAGCAGGCACGCACGCGGATTCGTGAACTCACTCGCGCAGACGGCGGGCTCACTACGGAACAACGCGAGGAGCTCGCGCGTCTTAGTGCACTACTGCAGAAGAGAAACCCCGGTTAGATTCCCCCGTAGCACGCGGCCCAGAGGCCGTAAGCGATTGAAATTGAAAACTCCGCCCCCAGAGTACTTACCGGGATTTCCGCGACCCGGAAGAGGGTTTGGCGGGAGAATCCCGGCAATATAAGAATCTTCTGCTACAATGTAGGATTGATTTTTCTGCGACCCGGAATGATCCGACCCATTCAGCGACCCAGGCACCTCGGAGTACGACCGTAATGAATCGTGAAGAGCAACAATCCCAGCTCAAGGAACTGATTGCCAAGGGCAAGGAGCAGGGATACCTCACGTATACCGAGGTCAACGACCACCTGCCCGACTCGATCATCGACTCCGACCAGGTCGAAGACATCATTGCGATGATCAACGACATGGGCATCGCGGTGCACGAGCAGGCCCCGGACGCCGACAGCCTGCTGCTGTCCGATGGCTCCGTCTCTGCCGACGAAGACGCCGAGGACGCCGTGGCCGCGCTCGCCTCGGCCGATTCCGATTTCGGTCGCACCACCGACCCTGTGCGCATGTACATGCGCGAGATGGGCACGGTCGAGCTGCTGACCCGAGAAGGCGAGATCCGCATCGCCAAGCGCATCGAAGAGGGCCTGATGCAGGTCCTGTTCGCGCTCGCCCATCACCCGGGCGCGATCGAGCGGCTGATCCACGAGTACGATCAGATTGTCGCGAACAACGGCCGCCTGACCGATCTGGTGGTCTCCTTCATCGACCCGAACGACCACGCCAACGGCGAGGCCGTGGCCCGTGGCCTGGTGACGCCGGAACAGTCGCAGAAGGCCCAGGACGAGCAGAAGGCGGCGGCCGCGGCCGCCGCCGAACAACAGGCCAGCGCCGAGCTGGACGCCATCGTCGACGAGGTGGAGGACGCCGAGGAAGACGACGAGGCCGCCGAACCGGTCGACACCGGCCCCGACCCGGAAGAGGCCCGCGAACGCTTCGAGAAGCTGCGCAAGCTGCACGCCAAGGCCCACAAGGCCTTCGAGAAGGGCAACCGCGAGGCCTACGCCGTCGCGCGCGAGGCCACCGCCAAGTACTTCATGGAGTTCAAGCTGGTCCCGCGCATGGTCGACCAGCTGACCAGCCAGCTGCATGGCAGCATCGACCAGATCCGCCGCCATGAACGCCGCATCATGGAACTGGCCGTAAACCAGGCGCAGATGCCGCGCAAGGCGTTCATCGACAGCTTCCCGAAGAACGAGACCAACCTCGGCTGGATCAAGGAGGCCTGCAAGGCCAAGGGCAAGTACACCACCGCCCTCGCCGAGCACGAGGAAGAGATCGTGCGCCTGCAGAAAAAGCTCGCCGAGACCGAACACGAGGCCAGCCTGAACATCTCCGAGATCAAGGAGATCAATCGCCGCATGTCCATCGGCGAGGCCAAAGCTCGCCGCGCGAAGAAGGAGATGGTCGAGGCCAACCTGCGCCTGGTGATCTCCATCGCCAAAAAGTACACCAATCGCGGCCTTCAGTTCCTCGACCTGATCCAGGAAGGCAACATCGGCCTGATGAAGGCGGTGGACAAGTTCGAATACCGCCGCGGCTACAAGTTCTCGACCTATGCCACCTGGTGGATTCGCCAGGCCATCACCCGCTCCATCGCGGACCAGGCCCGGACCATCCGCATCCCGGTGCACATGATCGAGACCATCAACAAGCTCAACCGCGTCTCCCGCCAGATGCTGCAGGAAATGGGCCGCGAGGCCACGCCGGAAGAGCTGGCCGAGCGCATGGAGATGCCCGAGGACAAGATCCGCAAGGTGCTCAAGATCTCCAAGGAACCGATCTCCATGGAGACCCCGATCGGCGACGACGAAGACTCCCACCTGGGCGACTTCATCGAAGACGAAAAGGTCGCCTCGCCGTCAGACTCCGCCGCGCGCGAGAGCCTGTCCGAGGCCACCCGCGAGATCCTGTCCACGCTGACCCCGCGCGAAGCCAAGGTCCTGCGCATGCGCTTCGGCATCGACATGAACACCGACCACACCCTCGAGGAAGTCGGCAAGCAGTTCGACGTCACCCGCGAGCGCATCCGCCAGATCGAGGCCAAGGCCCTGCGCAAGCTGCGCCACCCGACCCGCGCCGAACTGCTGCGCACCTACACCGACGCCGAGTAACCGGCGTCCCGGCCGCACGGCCGGAGCCTGTGCCCTGCCGATGCGGCGCCATCTCTCCCTTTCCGGGTAGAATGGCGCCGCAGTCGTTTGTACCCTCCCCGATTACGGGCCTGTAGCTCAGTTGGTTAGAGCAGGGGACTCATAATCCCTTGGTCGTCGGTTCGAGTCCGACCGGGCCCACCACTCGCTTGCGCTCCTGCTGGGCAGGTCGGACTATTCCAGTCGCGTGCCTGCCGGCGCACGCCGTTCCGGCCTCGCGAGGACAGGCTTCGCGCCGCTACGCGGCCGGCTTCTACCCAACCGGGACCGCCACTCGAACCCTTGCTTGCAGCACGGGGGCATTCCGGGGCCGTTGCACTCAGGCCGCCTCTGCGGTGACGAGGCCGCGCTGCAGGTCAACGGTGATCCGTTGGCCCTCGATGACCGTGGCGCAGGCCAGCAGGAAGATCTCCACGAACTCGTTGCGCTCCTCCTCCGGCATCTCCGAGGAGGTGCTGGAGGCATTAAAGGTGCCGAACATGGTGTCGTGTGCGCCGGCCGAGTACAGGATCAGGCGCTGCATGGCGGCCTGGTCGTCCGGTGATGGAGCCGCAGTATCCAGGACCGGCTCGCCGAGCTTCTGCTTGATGGTGGAATAGAGATGGAACAGGTATTCCGCCGCGCTCTCCCGGCCCCGCCGATCCTGCAAGGTGAAGTTGGCCGAAACCGCCTCGCCACTGCGAGCACGCAGGAGGATGTGCTTCGGCTCGGGCTGATCGTCGGCGTACGGGTTCAGGATGTTGACCACGATGTCTCCAGCGGGGTTGAACAGATGGCGGGCCAGAGTACGAGACCGCCTGCGAGATTTCCATGACGCCCCCGCCAGCTATGCAGCTATCCACTGTGGGGGATGCGCAGCCATGCTGGGCCGGCCTCTACCCAACCCTGCGCGCCCGCTCACGCACCTCGACGAAGGGACTTGAAGGGACGCACCCTTGCTGGCACGTTTCAAGTCAAAAGCGTGTTCGTACCGATCCCGGTCACCAGTGGAGCACCACGATGGCGAAATCCGTTTTGATGTGCCGACCGGAACACTTCGCCATCCACTATGAGATCAACCCCTGGATGGACCTTGAGTGCCCCGTGTGCCCGGACGCAGCGGCCCGGCAGTGGGAGGCGCTTTATCAGCTCTATACGCAGACCCTTGGCTGGGAGGTCCATCTGATTCCGCCCGTCGAGGGGTTTCCGGATATGGTCTTCACGGCTAACGGCGCGCTTGTCGTGGGTGACAAGGTGGCGCTGCCAACCTTTAGGCATCCAGAGCGTCAGGGCGAGACCTGGTGGTTCGAAAGCTGGCTGCGCGAGCAGGGGTTCACGGTGCTCTACCAGCCCCGCCACGATTTCGAGGGCGAAGGCGACGCGCTGATCTGGAACGACACGCTCTTCGCCGGCTACCCCTGGCGCAGTGACCAGGCGGCGCATGCCGAGCTCGCGTCATTTCTGGATCTGGAAGTGGTCAGCCTTCAGCTAACCGATGCCCGCTTCTACCACCTCGACACGGCTTTCACGGTGGTCGACGGCCAAACCGTTGCGCTCTATCCGCCCGCCTTTACCCACGAGAGCCTGGAGGCGGTACGTCATCGTGTGCCCAATGTGATCGAGGCAAACGAGGCCGATGCGCTGGCCTACGGCCTCAATGCGGTCAGCGATGGCGAGCGAATCGTCCTCAGCGACCGGGCCACGGGACTCGCCGAACGCTACCGGCAGCACGGCATGGAGGTGCACCTGGTGGCGATCGACGAATTTCAGAAATCCGGTGGCGGCATGAAGTGCCTGACGCTGGACCTGAAAGGAAGGCTGCAAGGCCGATAATCAAGACTCTCGTTCCTTGACCTGGCTGTTCGAGCAGACACCGTCGCGACAGGCGGGCGACTGTCGATGGCGCCGAAGTGGCCGACCCGCGCCGATTCGGACGGTTTGCGGCGGCTTTCCTTTGGATACCCATCATGGCGCAACCTGCCCTGCCTTTACGGGGTTGCGGCAAGGTTGGGATACTGCCGGTATGTGATGGCGCGCACGGTTTGCGGGCGGTCGCCGGAAACTCACCTGCCGACCGAGAGAGCGACCTCCGCCGCCTCCATGCGCCTGCTCAAGCACCCTGTATTCTTCGGCGGCCTGCTGTTCCTGGCTACGGGCGCCGGGGCGAGCAGCCTGCCTGCGGAATCCGGCAACGGCGTCGCGGGGCCCGCCCCGGTAGTCGGCTCCGGCGATCAGTCGGCGGACGGGCCACTGAGGCTCACGCTGCGCGATGCACTGCAACTGGCCATCGCTCGCAATGCGTCGCTGCGCAGCGCGTATCTAGGCCGCGTGCTCGATCGGGCCAACCTGGATCTGGCCGAACGCACGTTCCAGCCCCGCAGCTCGGTATCGCTCGAGGCGCGGGAAGACCGCTCGGCCGGCTTGAACGGCACACGCACGCGGACCGCCAGCGTGGCTCCGGGAGCCAGCATGGCGCTCCCAACAGGCGCACAGGCCAGCCTGAACTGGCGAGTGGAGCGGGTGCTGCAATCCAGCGCACCCGATGGGACGGAGGACAGCACGTCTGAGGTCACGCTGGACATCAGGCAACCGCTACTGCGCGGCGGCGGGCTGGAGATTGGGCGGGCCCCCGTCGAGCGGGCACACCTGAATGAAGAACGGAACGTGCTGGTCCTGGAGTCGCAGGTCACCAGCACCCTCGCCCAGGTGATCCAGTCCTATCGCACGCTGATTCTGGAGAACCAGCGTGTGGAGCTGGCCGAACTGGCCCTGGAGCGCAGTCGCCAGAACCTCGAAACCCGCAGCGAACTGGTGGACCGCGGTCGGCTTTCCGCGGCGGACCTGGCGCCCGCGCGCGAGAGCCTGGCGCGCCAGGAACTGCAACGCGAGCAGACCCTTGAGCGCCGAGACCAGGCCGAGCTGGAACTGGTACGCCTGATCGGACTGGAACCGGGGACGACGGTCGAGCCGGAAGACACCATCGATATCCGCTCCGTACAGGCGCTCCATTCTGACGCACCCAGCCCGGACCAGGCGCTGGATATAGCCATGGAGCAGCGCCCGGAGCTGCGCCAGTCGCTGGTCACCCAGCAACTGGCCGCGCTCGATCGAACGCTGGCCGAGGATGCCAACCGCTGGCAACTGGACCTGTCCGCCTCGGTCGAGGTCAGGGGCGATGCCCCTTCCACCACGCGCGCGATCGAGCAGGGCTTCGAGGAATCGCCCGGCCATACGGTAGGCCTGCAACTCAGCATCCCCTGGGGCGACCGCCCCGCTCGCCAGCAGCGCCTGGGTACGGCGCGTGTAGAGCAGCGCCAGGCGCGCCTGAGCACTAAAGAGCTGCGAACCTCCATCCGCATCGAGGTGCAGCGCAACCTGAACGCCCTCGAGAGTCGCTGGGATCAGTTGCGCCTGGCGGAGCAATCGCTGGAGCTTGCGCGCCAGGCCGTGGCCGTCGAACAGGAAAAACTCGGCGTGGGGCGATCCTCGGGCTTCGAGGTGGAAAGCGTAGAGCGCGATCTTCGCGAAGCGGAACAATCCCTGCTGGATGCCGCCATCAACTACCAGAATGCCCGAACCGACTTGGATCGCGTCATGGGTGTCGTGCTCGAGCGCTGGGAACTGGCGATCCCTCAGCCGACGAGCTGACTCGGTCTCCCACATCTCCCCCGAACGCCCCGTGTACAGCAATCCCCGGGGCGCTCCACCTCACGCCGAACTAACCATTCCCGCGGGGATTACAACCTTGCTGTGCTAGGTTGAGCCACTCCACTCGACAGTCCGCACGGAGGCCACCCCCGCATGATTGATCAGCCGCTTCGACGCGCCGCGCTAATGGCAGGCGTTGTAACCGCCCTCACGGGCATCTCGGGCTCGGCTATGGCCTCAGGCGTATCCAGTGCGAGCGTGGGCGACACGCTCCGCGCCGGGGACTCTGTAAGGGTCGAGGCCGCGATCGGTTCCACGGGTTGCATGGGCCTGCGCGGGCTGTCCGACAGCGAGGTCCAGGGATACCAGTTGATCGTCTCCTACAGGGGAGGGGACCCGATCACCAAGCAACGGGGACGCGAGAGCTGGAGGGAAGGAGAAACCAAGCGCTTCGACTTTCGCACCTCCGAGATCCGTGTGCTGTCCGGCGCCGTAGAGATCACCGAGATCAGTAATACCGGTGGCGGCTGCCCCGACCGGCTTGGACTGCGCGTCAGCTGACCGCGGCCGCGCAAAACAAAACCGAACCCACCGAAACAGGATCCGGAATGCCAAAGATCACCCAAGCTCTTGTCGCCACGGCCCTGCTCTCGATTGCCGCGACCGCGACCGCGCCCGCCGTCGCTTCGGGGGGCGGAAGCTCGGCCAACGAAGGCGATGTCCTGCGCAGCGGCGATCGCGTGCAACTGGCTACGCAAAGCTTCGCGACCGGGTGTATCGGCTTTCGCGGGCTCGAGTCCAGTGAGCTGCAGGGATACGCATCCGTAATGGACGCAGACTACCCGGAACGAGAACGCATGACGCTGGAGGCCCGTGACCGGGAAAGCTGGCGTTCCGGCGAGACCAAGCGGCTGGATTTTTCCCACCGCTCGGAGGTTCACGTGGTCTCCGGAGAGGTCGAGATCACCGAAATTCGCTATAGCGGTGGCGGCTGCCCGAACCGCCTCGGCATACGCTGATCCGATCGACCTCCCCGACTGGGGAAGCCGCCCGCGCGGCGGCCCTACCCCCGCCGACTGCCCTGTTTGCGCTCGCCCGCGGTGCGTTGCTGGCGGGCTCCGCGATCCTCTTTCACCTGAGTTTTGCCGAAGGGCCGCTCCCCGGGGTCTTCACTCTGTTCTCCATCAGCCTGCTGGGGCTCGCGCTGCAGGGGCTTAGGCCGGGGGCGGCCGCCGCGGCCGCGCTGCTCGCCGGCCTGGGCTACTGGTTGCCATCGGTGGGATGGGTGGTACCGGGCATGGAGGCATGGCTGGACCTTCCGTGGGCAGTGGGCGGCCTGACCGTGCTCGGGATCGCGCTGTTCCAGGCGCTCCCGTATGCCGCGTTCGCCGCGACGGCCTCGCTCCTGGCGCTGCGCCTGGAGCGACCCGCTCAGACCCTGCTTGCGGCGGGTCTGCTGACCGTCATCCTGTCATTCTCGCCGCAGATCCTTCCCGGTCATTTCGGCTATGCCCTGCTCGCCCATCCACGCCTCGCTCAAGTGGTCGATGTCGGCGGCATCCCGCTACTGCTGTTTTTTGCGACTGCGCTCGGCTTTCTCGCCGCCGGCATCCTGACCGGGCTGCACCGTCGTACGCTCGCGCCGGCTGCACCGCTGCTGCTGGTGCTACTGCTCGCCGCCCTGCTCGCATACGGAAGCTTTCGCCTGGACGCGCTGGACCAGGCCGCGCCGGAGCACAGCTCGCGCCTGGGGCTGGTCCAGCCCAATATCCCGGTCCATGCGCGGCGCGACGACATGCCAGCGGCCGACCGCGACAACGACATCGAGACCGCGATCGAGATGACTCGACGGCTGCATGCGTCCAACCCCGACCTGGATCTGGTGATCTGGCCCGAGGCCGCGATCACGATGCAGGCGGCGCCGGAATCCTGGGGTCATCGCGCGCTCGTCGATCTCACCGACGAGATCGGGGTGCCCATACTGGTCAACGGGACCGAGCATCGCCGCCACGGGGATCATGTCGTTCACAACGTCGCCCTGCTGTTCGAGCCCGACTCTGGCCTGTCCGGGACCTACCGCAAGCGCAAGCTCGTGCCATTCGGGGAATACCTGCCTTTTGAAAAGCAGCTCCCCTGGCTGCGCGCGCAGCTCCCGCAGGCCTCGCGCTTCAGCCCGGGATCGATGGCAGGGCCGCTGGCGGGCCCCGATGGCATACCCCTCGCTCCGGCGATCTGTTTCGAGAGCCTGTTCGCTGATCTGGTGCGGGAGAATCTGGCCGGGCAGGCCGGCCTGATCGTGAACATCAGCAATCACGCCTGGTTCGGCTCCCCACGCGCGACCGATACCCATCGGGCCATCGCCCGGGCACGCAGCCTGGAAAACCGCAGCCCGTTGATCATGCTGCACAACACCGGGGGTGGTGCCGTGTTCGATGCCGCCGGCCGGGTCGTACCCGGAAGCGAGACCCCGCATTGGGAAAGCACGACCCGAAGCATCGATGTACACACCGTAGCGGACCGGCCGTTCTATCAGCGCCATGGCGATCGCGTCCTGCAGGGCCTGGCCGTGCTGGTGATACTAGCTGGGTTCTACCGGGGATGGCGGCGGTTTGCGCGGCCTACTCGCTGCGCAACGCGATGATCGGATCCAGCCGCGAGGCCTGCAACGCGGGGTAGTAGCCGAAGGCCACCCCGGTCAGGGTCGACACGGAGACGCCCAGCGCGACCGCCACGGGTGCCGCCACAAAGGCATTGCCGGTGAAGTGTGCGAAGCCGTATGCCACGCCGGTGCCCAGCACGGCGCCGAGCACGCCGCCCAGCAGACACAGCAGCACGGCCTCGACCAGAAACTGCCGGCGGATGTCGGCATTGCGTGCCCCGATGGCCAGACGGATTCCGATCTCGCGACGGCGCTCGGTCACCGACACCAGCATGATGTTCATGATGCCCACCCCTCCGACGATCAGGGCGATGCTGCCGATCGCACCGAGCATGACGGTAAACATGCGGCTTTGCGCCTCCATGTTCTCCAGCAGTTGCTCGGCGCTGTTGACCTCGACCCGCAAGCCCGGGACACGATCGGAAAACCACCCGATGATCTGCTGCCCCAGGGCACTGTGATCGACCTCGTTGTGCACCCGTGCAAGGATGCCGTCCAGGTCCCCGTCTGGCTCGAATCGCTGCAGGGCCTCCAGCGGCAGAAACACCGTGCTGTTCGGTGACACCGGGCTGACACCCCCGCCCCGCGGGTAGGGTTCGAGGATCCCCGCGACGGTCACATAGTACGCCCCGATACGGACCCGCTCGCCCACCTCCAGCGGACTCCCGGCCTCGCGCGCATAGCGCTGCGCCACCTCGGCGCCGAACACCCCCTGCAGGCTGACGCCATCGATATCCGAGATCCAGCGCCCCTGGGCGAGGCGCACCCGCAGCAGGTCGCGCAGCGATTCGGTCGCGCCCGTCAGGCGCAGGTTGTGATTGTCCGCGCCCATTTGCAGCTGGGCGCTACCGGTACTGAACGGCGCCACGCGCTGCAGGCCATCGGTCTCGCGCCCCAGATCAAACGCCAGCTCCGGAGTCAGCGATACCGCTTGGCCATCCTCTTCGCGCTGAAAGCGCTCGCGGATATTGACCACATTCGTGCCCATGGCACGAAACTGCTCCAGCATCGCGTTCTGCATGATCGTGCCGACATTCAGCATCGCGATCACCGAGGCCGTGCCGATCACGATCCCCAGCAGGGCCAGCAGCGATCGCTGCTTGGTCGCGGCGATGTTGCGCAGGGCCTCGCCCAGCAGCACACGGGGCCTCATGCGCCATCCTCGTCGACCACCCCGTCGCGGATGACCAACTGACGCCGGCACTGCCGCGCGACATCAGTATCGTGAGTGATGATGATCAGCGTGACACCCTCGGAATTCAGCTCGAGGAACAGATCCATGATCTCCTGCCCCACGCGGGAATCCAGCGCCCCGGTCGGTTCGTCGGCCAGCACCACCGAGGGGCTGCCCACCAGGGCGCGTGCAATCGCCACGCGCTGACGCTGACCGCCGGAGAGCTCGTTCGGCCGGTGATCGCCGCGATCTCCCATGCCGACTCGCTCAAGGATGGCGCGGGCACGACGTCGCATCTCGCGCTTGCCGACATCCTGATACATCAGCGGCAAGCCGACGTTGTCGACCGCAGTCAGGCGTGGCAACAGGTGAAAGGTCTGGAACACGAAGCCGATCTGGTGATTGCGATAGCGGGCGAGGTCGTCGGCGCTCATCCGGGAGACATCGTGGCCGTCGAAGTGGTAGTCACCGGCCGACGGGCGTTCCAGCAGCCCGGCAATGTGCATCAACGTGGACTTGCCGGAACCGGACCCGCCCATCAGCGACACCAGCTCGCCACGCTGGATGTCCAGGTCGACCCCGCGCAGGACGTGAACATCGGATGGCCCGACGCGGTAGCGACGGTGTACATCCCGCATCTGCACCAGGGGCTGAGCGCTCACGACCCGCCACCGGGCGGCGCGATCAACCGATCCCCGGCCTCCAGCCCTGCACTGACCTGTACGCCGTCAAACCGCGAATTTCCCAGCTCGACCGCGATCCGTTCCGGCTCGCCATCGTCGCGCTGGCGCCATACCCAGTACTCGTCGCCGTCGCGCTCGACAAAGGCGTGCGGGATGACAACCGCATCGGGTTCCTCCTGGGTGACCACATCCACCGAGGCCGACATCCCGACGCGAATCCGCTCCAGCGCCTCGGCGTCCAGATCGTCGATGCGGGTGATCAGGCGAAACACCGGCAAGCCACGCCCACTCGACTCCTGTGCCTGCGAGGAGACATACGACACTCGGGCCGGAAACTCCTCGCCGCCCCCGCGTGCAATCCGCACACGAGCGGACTGACCAACGCGCACGTCGTGGATATCCAGCTCGTCCACACTGCCCTCGATCTCCATCGACGACAGGTCGCCCACCGCCAGCAGGGCCTCGCCGCTGTTCACCCGCGACCCGGACTCGACCCGGCGATCGCCGTCCTGTTCGTCGTCGATCGGGGCCAGCACGATACCGTCCACCGGCGCGATGACCCGCTTGCCCTCCATCTGAGCGCGCACCTGCTCGTATTCAGCACGCGCGTTCTCGGCCTCGGCGCGCGCGCGCTCGAGCTGGCGCGTACCGCCGCGGCGCTGGGTCTCGGCCATGTCCTCGCGCGCCGCTTCGACGCGCACTTCGGCCTCCTGCACTCGGTCCTCGGCCGCGCGCAGCTCGCGTTCCGGCACGATGCCACGCTCGAAGAGATGCTCGACGTCATCCAGCTCGCGACGGTCATTGTTGAGCGAGCGCTCCGCCTGGCGCAGGCTGCGCCGGGCGGAAGCCATGTCCCGGCTCTGCTCCCAGTCTTCCAGCGATTCCACCTCGGCCTCGGCATCCGCCAGATCGCTGCGAGCGCGGCGGTAACGAATGCGGACCTCGGTGGGGTCCAGCTCCAGCAGTACGTCGCCTTCGGATACGCGTTCGCCATACTCCACATGGCGCGACAGGACGGTGGATTCGAACGGGGCGACCAGCGTAATTACATCGCCCGGCCGGAAGCGCCCGGAAAAGCCTGTCGTGGATTCGAGCGAACGCGCCTGCACCTCGAACACACCCGGATCCACAACATCCGGCGCAGCGCGCGAAGCCGTGGTCTCGCCAAAGTCCGGTAGTGAGAGGCTGGGCATGGCCCAGTACGCGGCCAGGGCAAACACGCCGATCACGGCGACGGTGGCGGCCAGACGCAGACGGTGAGTGCGCCGAAAGACATGCTGCAGGGCTTCGTTGCTGGACTCGACCTGCACATAGGCATCCTGCAACTCGCGGTGCTTGCTGCGCAGCTCCTCGGCCAGTGCGTGTTCGCTGCGCCGGGCGGCCTCGAGATCGGTGACATCCGTGAATACGGCCAGGACCGCCCGCTCCCCGCCGGCCGCCCCCTCGTCGAGGTAGGACGTGGTCAGCTTGAGGGAACGGGTCTCGCCGCCCAGTTCAACCGCCACCACACGATCGGGCACCATCTCGCCGGAGTAGATGGCCTCCAGCAATACATCCACGAACTCGCCATAGCCGGATTCGCCGAGGAAGACCTCGGCCAGACTGCGCCCCAGGGTGGACTCCGGCGACAACGAGAGGATGCGGGCCGCAGCCGGATTGAGCGTTCGAATCATCCCGGCGGCGTCCACGACCAGGACGCCATCGGCCATCGCATCGAGGATGTGCTGACTGACCGGTTCCTGTTGACTCATGGCATGACTCCGGCTTCGGGGAGTGCCAGGCCCCAGGTGTCCAGCGTGGTGCCCAGCACACGATCCAGCACACTCTGGGCATTCAAATACGCCACAACCGCATTGAGCAACGACTGCTCCGCCTCCCGCAGGCTGCGTTCGATGGCATTGACCTGAAACGAGGTGCTGCGCCCCACCGACAGCTTTTCGCGCTCGATCTCGAGGCTCTCGCGGGCCAGCTCCAGCGATTGCCGGGCAAAGCCGATCTGGCGCCAGCGGCTATCAAGGTCGTTGAGCGCGCGCTCAACCTCCAGACGCAGTTCGGTCTCGCGTTCGGCAAACTGGATATGCGCCTGCTGCAGGCGGATCTCCGATTCCAGCAAGCGCACCGGCCGCTCCGGATCGAACAGCGGGACCTCCATCTGCAGCCCGGCGCTGTAGCCGGGACGCTCGTCAAAGGTGGCCTCAAGAGCGCTGCGCGCGGAATCCCCCTCGCCACCGGCACCAAGACTGGCGACCAGGTCCAGCCGCCAGAGATGATTGTTCTGCGCCAGCATGCGGTTGACGTCCTCGATGGCGCGCCCGAGGCGCAGGCGCAGGTAGTCAGGGCGATTCTGCAGTGCGATATCCAGCGCTTCATCGACCGCCGGGGCGTCCACGCGCAGGGTATCCAGCTCATCGAGGTCGATGGTGTCCAGGAGCCGCAGCCGCGTGTCGCGCCCGAGGTTCAGCAGACGCAGCAGCTCCAGCTCGGCCTGTTCCAGAGTCTCCTCGGACTGGCTCACATTGAAACGCTGATTGGCCAGACTGGCCTCGGTCTGTACCAGTTCATTGCGCGCCATGCGCCCGCGCTCCACCATGGCCCGATTGCGTTCCAGCTGATCCTCGGTGCGCTCCAGTGACAAACGGGCGATCTCCAGGCGCCGCTGCTCCTGCAGCAGCGAACGGTACGCGTTGATCACGCTCTCGATCACCGTGACAACCTGTTCTTCAAGGCTCAACGCACTGATCGCTTCCTGGATACGCGCAATCTCGAGTGGCGCACGCCCAACCGCCAGCCCGCCTCCGCGCAGCAGCGGCTGCGAGAGATCCAGCGACAGGTTGGAGACTCGCGAGCTGGCTGCGGCCAGCCCGGTTTCGCCATGCGACTGGGCCAGGTTCCAGCTAAAGCCGATCCGGCCGCCGGTCGGCAGTTCCGCCTCCAGGGTGGGTGACAGGGTCGAGCTTCGCTGCGTCTCGGCATCGTCGCCGGGCGATCGGCTCTGCTGCGCCGACAGGTCAATCGTGCCCTGCGGCCGGAACTGCGCCTCCGCCACGGCCAGGTTGAGCTGATCCACGACCCGGTCGAGATAGGCGCTTTGCAGCTGCGTATTCCGGCGCAGAGACAACGCCACGGCCTCCGCAAGCCCAAGCTCGATGGTGCTGCCCGCGAGCGGGGCCGGGGCATATTCCATCGCCTGTTGTTCGAAGGCATCGGTGCCCGCTACGGCCTCGACAGCCGGGCCCAACAACAGCAAAGGGCTGAGCAGGAACAAGCCCCGCACAGCCCACCGAACGACCCATTCGATCCCTGTCCCGTTTTCAGTCACTCAAAAGATCATGGCGCTAATAGAGGCATTGATTGACGCGCTTCCCGACGGCCGGTGGCCACAAACACCGGCCCTGGCCTGCCGGCAAACGCCACGCAGCTGAATCGGACAGGAGGGCGCCGGCGCGCCACAGATGGAGAGATCGATGCGGATCAGGGCCAGTAGCAGGGCTCGCCGCACTCGATCTCGTGTTCCACCCCGTCGTCACCGTCGAAATAGGTGATCGTGATGTCGTTCGACAGGTAATCGCGGTTGGGAAAACGGGACTGAAAGCGCACCACATTGGGTGACTCGCCATCCAGGTTGTACACGTATTCGTGATACCAGCCATCCCATTTCAGATCCGTTCGCGCCCCCGGGGCGAGATTAAAGGAACGCTCGGTGTAGCTGGAGAGTTCCAGCACCGAGCCCTGGATCGACTCGCTGGAGCGATTGTCGACCTCAACCACCGAGGAATCGGCCGCGGCGATCGCGCCGACGCCCAGCATCGCCGCACCCACGGCAACCGCCGCACCCCACTTCGCCTTCCGCCCCACATCATTCATGCGCTGTCCTCGTTGCCTGAAATGTGCCCCCACGAACCGAGACTGGGCGACCAGGACCGTTGCACCCCTGCCGCCGCGTCTGCACCCGAATCGGGGATCCCGGACCCTGTGTATCACCCGGCCGTGGGTGGGCGCAAAACGCGGCATCACGACGGGCTAACGTCCGCCGTAGGCGGCCGCCCCCCCAACGACCGATAACGCGCCGGGTAACCCTTACCCAGGAACCATGCTCAGCACTTCGAGTAGCCGCAGTCGCGACAGGTGGGGCAGCCGTCGATGATCTCGAGATGGCCATCGCACTGCGGGCAAGGGGTGGCTGTGGCCACCACGTACGGGGCTTCCAGGATGCCGGAGGCTTTCGGGGTCCGGTCGCGGTAGTTGGCGACCAGTTCGCGTAGCGGGCGGGGGTGGCCGTCGGGATCCAGGAAGCCGCGGCGCTGGAGGATGCGCTGCAGGGCGTGGGCGATCGCGGCGACCTCGGAGGGGTGGTACAGCGGTTTGCCGTATTCGTTCTCGCCGCAGCGAACCGGGCCGCGATCCCAGGTGACCTTGCGCAGGTCGCGCAGGGCGCGGGCGGCGTAGCCGCCACGGGCCGCCAGCGACAGGCTGCGCATGGTCGCGGAGATCCACTGGTAGGACTCGGAGTGCTGCCCGGTGGGCAGGAAGAATTCGATCGGGCGCTCGATGGTCACGCGCTCGCCGCTGACCGTGCCGGAGACGGCGACGAAGCTGACCACCAGATAGACCGTCTGCGGCCCGTCCTGGGTCCAGTAGCGCACCTTCTCGGTGACCGACTCGAGTTCGCCCTCGGGGCGCGACGGGATGCGCTTGCCCAGCGGGTGGTCGTCACCGCTAGACGCGCCCTCGCCCTGCGGGGTGTCCGAGCGGCGAAAGGCGATGATGGGCTGGTCGATCCGGTGCATCGTGTCCTCCCCGGCGGCGTCAGACGTCGTCGTAGTAGCCCTCGTCCAGCGCGGCGAAGAGATTGGCGGCGGTGTGGATCTGGCCTTCGTACTCGACCTCTTCGTCACCGCGCAGGGTCAGCTCCCGGCCATCCGCCAGGGCGAAGGTATACCAGGTGCTACGCAGGCGTTCGGGGTCCACCAGCACGCCCATCTGCGCCTGCGGGTTGGGCCGGTAGGTGGTGCAGCCCTTGAGCCCGGCGCGCCAGGCCTGCAGGTAGACCTGCTGGAAGTCCTCGAACGGGATATCGCTCGGGACGTTGAGCGTCTTGGAGATGGCCGAGTCCACCCACGGTTGCGCGGCGGCCTGCATGCGGATGTGGGCATCCACGCTGACCCGGTCCGCGGTGATCGCGTTGGCGGGAAGATCCCCCGGCCCCGCCTCGGCATCGACCCGGGCGCGGTAGGCCAGCAACTCAAACGAGTAGCAGTCCACGGCCTCGCGGGTACGCCGCCCGGGGCGGCGGATGTTGCGCGTGGTGTGATGGAGAAAGGTCGGTTCGATGCCGTTGCTCGCGTTGTTGGCGACCGAGAAGCTGATGGTCCCGGTGGGCGCGATGGAGGTGGCGTGGGTAAAGCGCGCGCCTTCCTCGGCCAGCGCCGCAACCAGCGCCGGGTCCTCCTCGGCGATGCGCTGCATGTAGGGGCTGAAGCGGGCATGCAGCTCCCGACCCTTCAGCACGTCGCCCACCTGATAGCCGGCCTCGGCCAGCGCCGGCTGACGCCGGAGCATGTCCGCGGTCAGCGTGAAGTCCTCGTCCATGATCGGGGCCGGACCCTTCTCGCGTGCCAGATCCAGCCCGGCCCGCCAGCTCTCCAGCGCCAGGCGGCGACAGACCTCTACGGTGAAGTCGGCGGCCGACTCCGAGCCATAGGTCTCCCCCAGCATCGCCAGAGCCGACCCGAGCCCGAGGATGCCCATGCCGTGGCGGCGCTTGCGCAGCATCTCGGCGCGCTGTTCCGGCAGCGGCAGCCCGGAGATGTCCGCGACGTTGTCCAGCATGCGCGTGAACACGCGCACCACCCGCTCGAAACGCGCCCAGTCGAAGGCGGCGTCTGCGGTGAACGGCGCGGAGACGAACCGCGTCAGGTTCACCGACCCCAGTAGACAGGCCCCGTCCGGTGGCAGCGGTTGCTCCCCGCAAGGATTGGTCGCCCGGATCACCTCGTCGAACCAGGCGTTGTTCTGGCGGTTGACCTGATCGATCAGGATGACGCCGGGTTCGCCGACGTCATAGGTGCTGCGCATCAGGGTGTCCCACAGCTCGCGGGCGCGCACGCGGCGGTAGATACGGCAGGCGACCCGGCCCTGGTCGTCCACGCGGTAGCCGTCCTCGACCACCGGCCAGTCGCGATAGACGAGATCGGAGGCGGCCACCGCGTCCTGTTCCACGGGCAACAGCGGGAAGGCGAGCGCCCATTCGTCGTCGCGCTCCACCGCCTCCAGAAAGGCATCGCGCACCAGCACGGACAGGTTGAACTGGGTCAGCCGCCCCTTGCGGCGCTTGGCGAGGATGAAGCGTTCGATATCGGGATGGCCGATATCCAGCGTTGCCATCTGTGCCCCGCGGCGACCTCCGGCCGCGCCGATGGTGCGGCAGGTCTGGTCGAAGATCTGCATGAACGCGACCGGACCGTTGGTCGACGCGCCCGCACCCGCGACCAGCGCACCCTTCGGGCGCAGGGTGCTGAAGTCATAGCCGATGCCGGCCCCGGCCTTGAGCGTCAGCCCGGCAGCCGTATTGGCATCGAGGATGGCCTGCAGCGAATCCCGGATCGTGCGCGAGACGGTGCAGTTGATCAGTGTGGTCTGCGGCTTGTACGCCTCGGCCCCGGCATTGGACAGTATCCGCCCGGCCGGGATGGCGCCGTTGTCCAGCGCCCAGCGGAACTCGCGCGCGATCGACGCGCGCTTGTCCGGCGCCTCGACCGCGGCGAGGGCCCCGGCGACACGGTCGAACATCGCCCCGACCGAGGCATCCACCGGCTCGCCCCGCGCGTCACGCAGCTGATAGCGCTCGGCCCAGATCGAAGCCGACGAGGGCTGCAGGGGCACGTCGGGCGACGTGTCTCGTGAGGTGCGATCGTTGTCCTGCCATTGCCGGATCTTGCCCATATTGGCCCGCCGCATTGCGCTCGACCGAAGGGCGCGGAGCGCCCTTCCCCGATCATGGGCGCCGTCGCCGCAGGCTGCAAGAACGCGCCGCGGCCGGTGTCAGAAGCGTCAGAAGCGGTCGAGCCCGGCGAGCGGGTTGGCAAGGTCGCGCACACGCATCCAGGAGGCGATGCTGGCGCGCCAGCGGCGGGTGGGCAGCACTGCGTGCGGCACGGTCTGGCTGAGGAACATCACCAGGGTACCGGCCGTCGGCTGAATGCGCTGGCATTCGCGGTCCGCATCGTCGTAGATCGCGAGCTGGCCGCCGTCCTGCTCGCGCCAGTCGCGGTTCAGATAGAACACCAGCGACAGCCGGCGGCAATTGCCAGCCTGGAAGGCATCTACATGGCGCTCGTAGTGGGTCCCGGGCGGGTACAGGGCAAAGTGCGATTCGGTCTCGAACAGCCCCGGGATCAACGACCGGCTCACCTGCAGACGGATCTCATCCAGGCGTGCCATGAACGCCTGCTGCGCCGGGCTGGCGCCATCCAGCCAGTGGATCCAGTCGCCGCGGGTGGATCGGTCGCGATGGCGCTCGCCACCCCGACCGATCCGCGCCTGCGCCAGCTGCGCGGCATCACGCAGGGCATAGACCTCGTCGTGCAGCGCATCGACGGTCTCCGCAGGCAGGAAGTCAGGCCAGACGCACCGCTGATCGTGCACCAGCGCATCCAGCCAGCCCTCCGGCTCGCAGGCTTCGGGAACTCGGGATTCGATTACACCCGGCGCACGCGCCGGAAGCGTCTCGACAGGGTCCGACCACACGGGGTCAAGAACAGGCAGGTTCACGGGCGGGGTCTTCCATTCGGGCCGCGAACGCGGCACGCAGGCAAGTGCCTGCCCAATGCAATATACCGGGAAAGCAGGGGCGCGCAAGCCCCCCACTGGACCGCGCGACACTACCCTGTCAGTGGCTCAGAAAGCCCCCGGAAATTAGCTGCTGGCGCAGCGCGGCCTGCCCCTCGGTGACGCGGGCGCGGGGGCCGCGCAGGCCCAGCTCGACCTGCGGGGCCTGGCGGTCCATCCGTGGCAGACAGGAGATGCGCAAATCGGGGAATGCCGCCTCCATGGCCTCGAGCACCGGGACCAGGCGGCTCTCGGTCACGTTCTCGAGCACCAGGACCTCCTCGATCGAGCCGGCGGCGGCATCGCGCCCGGGGAAACGCTGGTCCAGCACCCAGCGCACCATCGGTTCGGCCATGACCGGGAATCCCGGCACGCAGTGATGCCGCTGGCAGCTGAGCCCCGGGATGCCGTTGACCGGATTCGGGATCAGGCTGGCCCCTTCCGGCAATTCGGCCATGCGCACGCGATGCGGCCAGGCCTCTGCGCCAAAGCGTTCCTCGAGGATAGTCATGAAATCCGGGTGCGGCCGCAGGGGAAGCCCAAGCGCCTCGGCGAGGCAGGCGCGGGTGCGATCATCCGGCGTGGCCCCGATCCCGCCAAAGCTGAAGACCTCCGCCCCGGTTGCCAGCGTCTCGCGAAAGGTCTGCGTCAGGCGGCCGGCGTGGTCCCCGACAATACGGATCCAGGCCAGCTCCAGCCCCTTCTCCGCCAGGGCCGCGGTGAGGTGTTCCTGGTGCCGGTCACGGCGCTTCCCGCTGAGCAGCTCGTCGCCGATGATCACGGCGCCGATCTCGGTCTCGCCGGGTTCGCCGACTCGCCCGGGCGCGGTGGTCTCGTCCATCGCGGCCTACTGCTGCGCGCCCAGGGCCAGCGCCCGTTCGCGGGCGGCGGCGCGGGCCTCGGGGGCATTGTCCGGATCGTCCAGCCACGGGGCGATGTGCTGGCGGGCCAGTCCGGCCAGGAAGTCGAGGTGGTCGGACCGGTCGTTCAGCGCCGGGATGTAGTGGAAGCGTTCGCCACCGGCCTTGAGGAAGATCTCGCGGTTCTCGTCGCCGATCTCCTCGATGGTTTCCAGGCAGTCGGCCGAGAAACCGGGGCAGATCACGTCCACCGAGCGCACGCCCTCCTTGGGCAGCGCCTTCATCGTCTTGTCGGTATAGGGCTTCAGCCACTCCTCGCGGCCGAAACGCGACTGGAAGGTCACCTGCCACTGGTCGTCGTTCAGACCCAGCCTTGCAGCCAGTTTCTGGCCGGTGGCATGGCACAGGCAGTGGTACGGGTCACCCTTGAGCAGATAGCGCTTCGGGATGCCGTGGAACGACATCACCAGGCGGTCCGCCCGGCCGTGTGCATTCCAGTGCTCGCGCACGCTGCTGGCCAGTGCTTCGATATAGCCGGGCTCGGCGTCGTAGGCGGCGAGGAACTGAAGATCCGGGACCCAGCGCCAGCCCTTCAGTACGTCGGCCACCGCATCGAAGGTGGAGCCGGTGGTGCTCCCGGAATATTGCGGGTACAGGGGCAACACGATCACGCGGCGAACGCCCTGGCGGCGCAGCTCGTCCAGGCCCGCCTCGATGGAGGGGTTGCCGTAGCGCATCCCCAGCGCGACCGGTACCTCCTCGCCGACCTGGTCGGCCAGACGCTTGCGCACGCCCTCGGCCTGGCGCCGAGAGATGGCCAGCAGCGGTGAGCCGTCGTCGGTCCAGACGGTGGCGTACTTGGCGGCCGAACGCTTCGGGCGGATATTGAGGATGATGCCGTTGAGAATGAGCCACCACAGCGGGCGCGGGAACTCGACCACGCGCGGGTCCCAGAGGAATTCCTTCAGATAGCGCTTGAGCGCCGGGGCGGTGGGCTCGTCCGGCGTACCGAGGTTGGTCAGCAGTACGCCCGCCTTGCGCGGCTGGCCGTGGCGGTAATCCGCTTCTCCGAAGTACTTCATGGTGCTCCCTGCGGCAATAGAGGGTGGATGACTCCTGTCGGAGTCACGCCAGTTGCGTTGGTTCCCTGCCAAGGATAGCGCGAGCCGCGCACGAGGCGCGCGGGTGCGATCAGCCGAGGCGGCCGCGCAGGGGGCTGGTCCGGGGGAAATGCGCCAGCAGGAACTCCATCTGGTCGGCCAGCACCCGCTTGCCTTTCAGATAGATGTACTCCGCGTGGGTGGGCGTGAACGGAATCGCCAGCAGCTGCATGTCGGCCTGCTCGGGGGTGCGCCCGGCCTTGTGGTTGTTGCAGCGTTTGCAGGCGGTGACCACGTTGTTCCAGGTATCCGCCCCGTTCTGGCTGATCGGGGTGACGTGGTCGCGCGAGAGATCACGCTCGCAGAAGTGCTGGCCGCAGTACAGGCACAGATGTGCGTCGCGGCGAAACAGAGTGGTGTTGTTGAGCGGCGGGATGTAGTGATTGAAGCGGGACTGGCGGGTGCCGAAGGTGGCGATGATCGAGTTGACCTCGACTCGGGACTGCAGCCCGGTGCGGGCGTTGATGCCGCCGCGCACGCGATACAGCAGACTCCCGCAGGCGTAGGCGACCTGCTCGGTGTAATAGAGGCGCACGGCCTGTTCCAGGCCGATCCATTCCAGTGGCATGCCCGCAGCGTCCGTACGCAGGACCTGATGCTCGGTCGGCAACATGACCTCGTCCCGTCTCCAAGGAAACACGGATTTGCTCACGCGGAATTTGAGCAGGCCCGACGCCCCGGGCGTGAGCAAATCCATGTCCCCTTCGCCGAGTCGACCGCTGGCGCGGCGCGGGATCGCACGAAACTTGCTTGACAATAAACAGGCCGGGCGTTCAACGCAATTACAAGGGCATAAATACCGGTTTGAGCCGCCGGCGGTGGCCCGGAATTCGCGACAAATGGGTGGGCTGTTTAAGCGCGAAGGCGATTCCGCTACACTTGCTGGCCGTTTTTTCCGCCGAATGGGCCACAAAAGCCTTATTCGGCGTCCTTATTACCACCCGCGAGCGCGGCCGAACGTCCCGGAGGGATTGCGGGAACGCTTGGCCCGGGGAGAGAGCGCATGGCAATCAAATTATCCGTTCCCAAGGAGAGTGCCAGCGGCGAGCGCCGCGTGGCCCTGGATCCGACGGTGGCGGCCAAGTTCGCCCAGTTGGGCGTCACCGTGCAACTGGAGAAAGGGGCTGGCACCAACGCCCATTTCCCGGATGACTCTTACGAGTCGGCTACCGTAGTCGACACCGAAGCGGCCTACGGCCAGTCGGACCTGATGGTCCGCGTGGCGCCGCCGACGGTGGAAGAGGTCAATCAGCTGCCGGAGGGCTCGACCGTCGTCAGCCTGTTCCACGCCCACCGCAACCCGGACGTGGTCAAGGCGATGCAGGAACGCAAGATCCTGAGCTTCGCGATGGAACTGATCCCGCGCATCTCGCGCGCGCAGAGCATGGACGTGCTGTCCTCGCAGGCGGCCGTGGTCGGCTACAAAGGCGCGATCATGGGCTCGGATCTGTCCTGCCGCTTCTTCCCGATGCTGACCACCGCGGCCGGCACCATCCGCCCGGCCAAGGTTATCGTGATCGGCGCCGGCGTGGCCGGGCTGCAGGCGATCGCCACGGCCAAACGCCTGGGCGCGATGGTCGAGGCCTACGACGTGCGCTCCGCGACCAAGGAGCAGGTCGAATCGCTGGGCGCGAAGTTCCTGGATCTGGGCGTCTCCGCCGAGGGCGAAGGCGGCTATGCCCGCGAACTGACCGCGGAAGAGAAGAAGCAGCAGCAGGACGCCCTGGGCGAATACATCGCCAAGGCGGACGTGCTGATCACCACCGCCGCGATCCCGGGCCGCGAGTCCCCGAAGCTGATCCCGAAGGACATGGTCGAGGGCATGAAGCCAGGCGCGGTGATCGTGGATCTCGCAGCCGAGGGCGGCGGCAACTGCGAGCTGTCCAAGCCGGGCAAGACCAGCAAGCACAAGGGCGTGGTCATTCACGCGCCGCTGAACGTGCCTTCGCAGGTCCCGCTGCACGCCTCCGAGATGTATGCCAAGAACCTGCTCAATTTCCTCACGCCGATGATCGCCGAGGGCGGCGAATTCAAGCCGGACTGGGAAGACGAGGTCATCGCCAAGAGCGTGCTGACCCGCGACGGCGAAATCGTGCACGAGGCCACCCGTGAGGCCCTGAAGGGAGCGCAATCATGATCATCGAAGGCTTTATCGCGCTGTACATCTTCATGCTCGCGGCCTTCACCGGCTACGAGATCATCTCCAAGGTGCCAGTCATCCTGCACACCCCGCTGATGTCCGGTTCCAACTTTGTCCACGGCATCGTGCTGGTCGGGACCATGGTCGCGCTGGGCCATGCCCAGACGCCGCTGGAACAGGCCATCGGCTTTGTCGCCGTAATCCTGGCCGCGGGCAACGCCGTGGGTGGCTATGTCGTCACCGAACGCATGCTGGAGATGTTCACGACCAGCAAAAAGGACGACAAGAAGGGAGATAAGGCATGAGTCTGATCATCAACCTCGCCTACTTCGCGGCGGCGGTGCTGTTCATCGTCGGCCTCAAGCAGATGTCCTCCCCGACCACCGCGCGTCCGGGGATCATCTGGGCCGGCGTGGGCATGGTGATCGCCACGCTCGTGACCTTCGTGCATCCGGAGATCTCCGGCGGCGTGAACTACACCCTGATCATCCTGGGTATCGCCATTGGTGGTGCGCTGGCCTGGTGGAGCGGCAAGAAGGTCGCGATGACCGACATGCCGCAGATGATCGCGCTGTACAACGGCATGGGCGGCGGCGCCGCGGCCGGTATCGGCGCGATCTACCTGCTGCAGGCCACCCCGGAAACCGTCACCAACACCGGTCTGGCGATCGCCGTGACCGGCTCGCTGATCGGCTCGGTGGCCTTCTCCGGCTCGCTGGTGGCCTACGCCAAGCTTGAAGGCCTGATGAAGAAGACCTTCACCTTCGGCGGCCAGCAGGTCGTGAACATCGCGATCTTCGCGATCACCGTGCTGCTGGGCTTCATGATGGCCACCAGTGGCGGCGAGATCGGCTCGTTCACTCTGCTGCTGTTCTTCGTGCTGTCGCTGGCCTTCGGCATACTGATGACCCTCCCGATCGGCGGCGCCGACATGCCGGTGGTCATCTCGCTGTACAACGCGCTGACCGGCCTCGCGGTCGGCCTTAAGGGGATCGTCCTCGACAACCCGGCCCTGATGATCGCCGGTATCGTGGTCGGTGCGGCCGGTACGCTGCTCACGCAGCTGATGGCCAAGGCGATGAACCGTCCGATCAAGAACATCCTGTTCAGCCAGTTCGGCGGCTCCTCCGGGGGTGCCGAGGAAGAGATCGAAGGCACGATGAAGGAGATCCAGGCCAACGATGCCGGGATCATGATGGCCTACGCCGAGAAGGTCATTATCGTGCCGGGCTACGGCATGGCCGTCGCGCAGGCGCAGCACAAGATCTGGGAGTTCACCCAGCTGCTGCAGAAGCGTGGTGTGGACGTGAAGTTCGCGATCCACCCGGTCGCGGGCCGCATGCCCGGGCACATGAACGTGTTGCTGGCCGAGGCCGGCGTGCCCTACGACATCATCTTCGATCTTGACGAGATCAACGAGGAGTTCAAGACCGCGGATGTCGCAATGGTGATCGGCGCGAACGACGTCGTGAACCCGGTGGCTCGGACCAATCCGGAGTCGCCGATCTACGGCATGCCGATCCTGAACGCCGACCAGGCCCAGAACGTCATCTGCGTGAAGCGCGGCAAGGGCGCGGGGTTCTCGGGCATCGAGAACCACCTGTTCTATGCCGACAACAACCAGATGCTGTACGGCGACGGCCAGAAGGTGGCCGCCGAACTGGTGGCCTCGGTCAAGGCCCTCGGCTAGGCCCGGACCGGGCCTGGCGCCCGGTCCTCGCTTGCGAGCCCGGCCCCCGTTTTCGGCGGCCGGGCTTTTTTGTGCGCAGCCCTCCGGGAGATCAATACCGGACCAATCCCTGTACACGACCTGTACAGGATACCCACAGGCGGATACAAACGATGGCAGTTAGGTGACACAACAGCCAACCGATATCACCAATACCTCACAAGCTGTTGATCTAAATACACAAAAACACTTTGGTCGCTTTTTGGCCATTCTGATACGAACCAAGCAGCAACAGGCGTTTAGCGCGTTTCACCCCATTTCCTCCACAGAGTTATCCACAGGTTTTGTGGATAACGGTCACACTCTTGCGCCCCTGCGGACTGGCGTAGACTAGTCGCATGCCCGAGAACGGAATTGCCCAGGTCGTACTCGACCGACCGCTGGACCGCCTGTTCGACTACCGGATCCCCGACGACACCGATCTGAGGCCCGGGCAACGGGTCCGTGTACCCTTCGGGCGTGGCGAGGCGATCGGCATCGTCGTCGCACTCGCGAACCAAAGCGACGTGCCCGAGAACAAGCTGCGCGAGGCACTGCCCTCCCCCGATCCGGGGCCGATCCTAACGCCGACGGTTCTGGAACTCCTGCGCTTTGGTGCCCGCTACTATCACCACCCGCTGGGCGAGGCCCTCCTCGGCGCGCTGCCACCCGGCCTGCGGCGGGGCCACCTTCTACCCACCCTGACCCCTGAACCCCTCTGGCGGCTCACCCCGGCTGGCCACACAGCGCTGGCGGAAGGGCAGGTACGGGGCCGCCGCCAGCTCGCCATCCTTCGTGCCCTGCCCGCGCTCGGGGCCGCGCTGGACCGGACGACGCTGTCCACCACGGCCGCCCTGCAGATCACCGCCAAGGACCTGCGACAGCTGGAGACACACGGCTGGCTGGAACAGACGCGTGCCAATCCACGCGCCCCAGCGCCCCCCACCGGCATCGGCTACACCCTGACCCCCGAGCAGGAGACGGCCATCGCGGCGGTGTCGCCGGACGATCCCCGCCCGATGCTGCTGGAGGGCGTCACTGGCAGCGGCAAGACCGAGGTCTATCTGCGCATGGCCGCCGATGCGGTCGCGTGTGGCCGTCAGGTCCTGTTCCTGATCCCGGAAATCGCGCTGACGCCGCAACTTGCAGGGCGCATCCAGCAGCGCTTTCCGGGACAGGTCGCACTGCTGCACTCCGGCCTGGCCGAGGGCGAGCGCCTGCGCGCCTGGGAGGCCGCCCGTCTCGGGGAGCGCCGCATCGTCGTCGGGACCCGTTCAGCCCTGTTCGTCCCGCTACCCGAGCCGGGCCTGATCATCGTCGACGAGGAACACGACAGCGCGTTCAAGCAGCAGGACGGTTTTCGCTACAGCGCGCGGGATCTGGCAGTCAAGCGGGGGCAACTGGAACGCACCCCGGTCGTGCTGGGCTCGGCGACGCCCACCCTGGAGACCCTGCACGCCGCGCGCCAGGGCCGCTACACCCATGTACATCTGCGCACCCGCCCGGATGGCACGCAGCCACCTGGCGTGGAGACGATCGACACCCGCGTGCACAGCCCGGACGAGGGCCTGACCGCTCCACTGCTGGATGCGATTCAGCAAACCCTGGCCGAGGGCCAGCAGTGCTTTGTCCTGCTCAACCGGCGCGGCTTTGCCCGGGTGCTGACCTGCGAGGCCTGCGGCTGGGTCGCCGACTGCCCGGACTGCGATGCCCACCTGACCGTGCATGCCCATGATCGCCGCGCGATCTGCCACCTGTGCGGGCACCAGGAGCCCCGCGCCGAACACTGCCCGGAATGCGGCGAGACCCTGGCCCACCGCGGGCTGGGCACCCAGCGCCTGGAACAGGCGCTGGCTCGGCACTTCCCGCAGACACCAATCATCCGCCTGGACCGCGACAGCGTGCGTCACAAGGGGGCCCTGGAGGCCGCACTGGATCGCATCCGGCAGCTGGATGCCGCAATCGTCGTCGGCACCCAGATGCTCGCCAAGGGGCACGATTTCCCGCGCGTCGGACTGGTCGGCGTGGTCGACGTCGATCAGGGGCTGTTCAGCGTGGACCTGCGTGCCACCGAGCACACCCTGCAACTGATCGTGCAAGCCGCCGGGCGCGCGGGCCGGGGCGACGGGGGCGGGCGGGTACTGCTGCAGACCGGCCACCCCGATCACCCCCTGATGCGGGGGCTGGATGCCGGTAACTACCCGGCGATGCTGGAGCCGCTGCTGGCCGAACGCGAGGCGGCCGGGCTGCCGCCGTACGGGCACCTGGCCCTGGTCCGCGTCGAGGCCGCCGAGGCCGCGGCGGCGCATCGCCACGCGGAGACCATCGCGGGACACCTGCTCGCGACGCGGCACGGGGACCTGCGCGTGCTGGGTCCGGCGCCCGCCCCGCGCCACCGCGTGAACCGGCGTTTCCGCGAGCAGATCCTGCTGCGCGCGGCCGAGCGCCAGGCCCTGCACCGGACGCTCGCGCAGGCGCGGCATTCCTGGCAGACCGAGGATCTGCCGCGCGGGGTTCGCATCGCGATCGACGTGGACCCGGTCTCGCTCGCCTGAAACCCGCACAGAACAGGCATCGGGCCGGCATTCTGGTTAGAATGCCGGGCTTTTGAGACGACGGACTCGGTTCCCTTGAAAGACGCCCTTACCCAGGCCCTCGCGGCCGCCCTGGAGACCCTGGTGGCCGATGGCCGCGTACCCGCCGATCACGGTGTCGAGGTGCAGGTGACGCGTGCCCGCGACCGCGAACACGGCGACTTTGCCAGCAACCTGGCGATGCAGCTCGCGCGCCCGGCGAAGACCAAGCCCCGTGACCTGGCCGAGGCCCTGTGCGCCGCGATGCCGGCCGTGCCCGGCCTGGCCGGCACCGAGATCGCCGGCCCCGGCTTCATCAACTTCCGCCTGGCCGCGGATGCCCGCACCCAGGTGCTGGGCCGCATTGCCACCCAGGCTGCCGACTTTGGCCGCTCGAGCGTAGGCAACGGGCGCCCGGTGCAGGTGGAGTTCGTCTCCGCCAACCCCACCGGCCCGCTGCATGTCGGCCACGGGCGCGGCGCGGCCTTCGGCGCCACCGTCGCCGACCTGCTGGACTTCTGCGGCTTCGACGTCACCCGCGAGTACTACGTGAACGACGCCGGGCGGCAGATGAACATCCTCGCCGCCAGCGTCTGGCTGCGCTACCTGGAACAGCACGGCGTACAGGTCCCGTTCCCGGCCAACGGCTACCAGGGCGACTACCTCTATCCGGTCGCCAAGGCCCTGACCGCACAGATCGGCGACCAGGCCGTGCATCCGGCCGAGGCCGTGACCCGCGACCTGCCGCCGGACGAGCCGGCCGGTGGCGACAAGGAGGTCTACATCGACGCGGTGATCGCCCGCGCCCGCGAACTGCTGGGCGTGGCGCTGTACCGCACGGTGTTCGACTGCGGCCTGAACGCGATCCTTGAAGACATCCGCGACGACCTGCGCGAGTTCGGGGTCGAATACCAGTGCTGGTTCTCCGAACGCAGCCTGGCCGACTCCGGTGCAATCGATGCCGCGGTGCAGGACCTCGAGGCGCATGGCGCGCTCTATGAAAAGGACGGGGCCCTGTGGTTCCGCTCCTCCGACTACGGCGACGACAAGGACCGCGTGGTGCGCCGCGAGAACGGCGACTACACCTACTTCGCCTCCGACATCGCCTACCACCGCGAAAAGTTCCAGCGCGGCTTCGAGCGCGTGATCAACATCTGGGGCGCCGACCACCATGGCTACGTCCCGCGCGTGCGTGCCGCCCTGCAGGCCCTGGGCCTGGAGGCCGATCGCCTGGACGTGCTGCTGGTACAGTTCGCGATCCTCTACCGCGGGGGCGAACGCCTGCCGATGTCCACCCGCGCCGGGCAGTTCGTCACCCTGCGCGAGCTGCGCGACGAGGTCGGGTCGGATGCCGCGCGCTTCTTCTATGTACAGCGGCGCTGCGACCAGCACCTGGACTTCGACCTGGACCTGGCCAAGTCGCAGTCCAACGACAACCCGATGTATTACATCCAGTACGCCCACGCGCGCATCGCCAGCGTGCTGCGTACCGCCGCCGAGCGCGGCCATACCGCCAGCGCGCTGGACGACGCCGGGCTGTCCGCACGCCTGACCGAGCCGCAGGAAGACGACCTGCTGGATCGGCTCGACCGCTTCCCCGAGGTGATCGCGGCAGCCGCCGAGACCTGCGAGCCACACCAGATCGCCCAGTACCTGCGCGAGCTGGCCGCCGGCTTCCACACCTACTACAACGCCGTGCCGTTCCTGAATGCAGAGGACGCCAACGTCATCGGCGCGCGCCTGGCGCTGCTGACCGGCATCAAACAGGTGCTGCACAATGGGCTGCGCCTGCTCGGCGTCACCGCCCCCGAACGGATGTAGCCCATGGCCCAGGCCCGCCGCAAGCGCCGCAAGACGACCCCCGCCCGCGCCTCGCGACCGATCCCGGGCTGGGTCTGGATGTTCGCCGGCCTGCTGATCGGGCTCGGGATCGCCGCCGTGCTCTATCTCCAGGGGGCCGATCGTTCACCCGACATCGGTGCCCTGTTCGGCGAACCGGAGCCCCCGGCCGAGCGCGCACCGGCAGCGGAGCCGGAGCGCCTGCCCACCGATGACGAGCCGCGGTTTCGCTACTACGAGCTGCTGCCCGAAGACGAGGTTCGCGTCCCCCGGGGCGAACGCGAAGTCCCGCAGGATCAGGTGGTCCCGCCCCCGGCCTCCCCGGCCGAGGGCGATCCTGTGATCCTGCAGATCGGCTCGTTCCGGCGGTTCGAACAGGCCGACGAGATGAAGGCCCGCATCTCTCTGCTGGGCCTGAGCCCGCAGGTGCACGAGGTCGAGATCGAGGGCGACACCTGGCACCGCGTCTTTGTCGGCCCCTTCACCCAGGAGGACGACGTCAACCGCGCCCTGGACCGCCTGCGCTCGGAGAACATCGAGGCCCTGCGCCTGCGTCATCGGGACGGTTGATGGCCGCGGCCGGCCCGGACCTGGACGCACTGGCGAGGACCGTAGAGGCCCTGCCGCAGGGCAGCGAACGCCGCGAACTGGGCGAACTGCTGCGCCGGGCCCGCCAGCGGCACAAGCGCGGCCAGCCCTGCGACCGGCTCGTCTCCACCCTGACCGAACGCCTTGCACACGCCGAACAGGGCGCCGCCGAACGCGAACGCCTGCGCCCGCAGCCCGTCTATGCCGGCGACCTGCCGATCCATGCCGAGCGCGAACGGATTATCGCCGCGATCCGCGAACACCCGGTGCTGGTGCTATGCGGCGAGACCGGCTCCGGCAAGACCACCCAGCTACCAAAACTGTGCATCGAGGCCGGACGCGGCGAGGCCGGGCTGATCGGCCACACCCAGCCGCGCCGTATCGCGGCCCGCTCGGTCGCCAGCCGCATCGCCGAGGAGCTGGGCACCACGCTCGGGGGCGACAAGACTTCCACCGTCGGCTTCAAGGTCCGCTTCTCCGACCAGACCGGGCCGAACAACTGGGTCAAGCTGATGACCGACGGCATGCTGCTGGCGGAGCTGGCGCATGACCCGGAACTGCGCGCCTACGACACCCTGATCGTCGACGAGGCGCACGAACGCAGCCTGAACATCGATTTCCTGATGGGCGTGCTCAAGCGCCTGTCGAAGAAGCGCCCGGAGCTGCGCATCATCATCACCTCCGCCACGCTGGACCCGGAGCGGCTGTCGGCGTTCTTCGACGACGCCCCGATCCTGACCGTGGCGGGACGCACCTACCCGGTGGAGCTGCGCTACCGCCCGATCGAGCCGGAAGAGACTGGCGAGGACGAGAACACCGGCCGCGGCGAACGCGACCTGTTCGACGGCATCCGCGACGCGGTCGCCGAATGCGAGCGTGCCGGCCCCGGCGACATCCTGGTGTTCCTGCCCGGCGAGCGCGAGATCCGCGACGCCCACAAGGCCCTGCGCGGCCAGGTGCGCTCGGACACCGAGGTCCTGGCGCTGTACGCGCGCCTGTCCGCCCGCGAGCAGTCGCGGGTCTTTCAGTCCCACGCCGGGCGGCGCATCGTGCTGGCCACCAACGTCGCCGAGACCGCACTGACGGTCCCCGGCATCCGCTTCGTGATCGACTCGGGGCTGGCCCGCGTCTCGCGCTACTCCTGGCGCTCGCGGGTGCAGCGCCTGAGCCTGGAGCCGATCTCGCAGGCCGCCTGCGACCAGCGCGCCGGGCGCTGCGGACGGCTCGGCCCCGGCATCTGCATCCGGCTGTTCGCGGAGGACGACTACAACCTGCGCCCCCCGTTCACCGACCCGGAGATCCAGCGCTCCAACCTCGCCTCGGTGATCCTGCAGATGGCCGCGCTGAAGCTCGGCCAGCCGCGCCAGTTCCCGTTCGTGGACCCGCCCGACCCGCGCCTGGTCAAGGACGGCTACCGCCTGCTGGAGGAGCTGGGCGCGGTGGATGCGCGCGGGCGCATCACCCCGCGCGGCCGCCAGCTGGCGCGCATGCCCATCGACCCGCGCCACGGCGCGATGCTGCTGGCCGGGGCCGATCACGGCTGCGTGACCGAGACCGCGACCATCGCCGCCTTCCTGTCGCTGCAGGACCCGCGCGAGCGCCCGGCCGAGGCCACGCAGGCCGCGGACCAGGCCCATCGCGAGTTTCAGGTCGAGGGCTCCGACTTCATGGGCATGCTGAGGCTGTGGGAGGCCTGGCACACCGCACGCGAGGACCTTGGCTCGAATGCGCTGAAACGCTGGTGTCGCGAGCACTTCCTGAACTTCCTGCGCATGCGCGAGTGGCAGGAGCTGCGCGTGCAGCTCCTGCGCCAGGCCCGCGAGATGGACCTGAAGCCGAACCACCAGTCCGCCGACGCCGAGCCCGTGCACTGCGCGCTGCTGACCGGACTGGTCAGCCAGATCGGACAGAAGACCGAGCGCGGCGACTATCTAGGCGCACGCAACCGCCGCTTCCAGATCCATCCCGGGTCGGTCCTGGCGAAGAAGAAACCCGCCTGGGTGATGAGCGCGGAGATCGCCGAGACCACGCGCGTCTACGCCCGCGACAATGCCCGTATCGAGCCCGACTGGATCCTGGGCGCGGCCCCCCACCTGCTCAAGCACCACATCTTCGAGCCGCACTTCCAGCGCCGCAGCGGGCGCGTCGGGGCCTTCGACCGCATCACCCTGTATGGCCTGGTCGTCGCCCCTAAAAAGCCGGTGGACTTCGCGAAGCACGACCCGGCCGAGGCGCGGCGCATCCTGATCCGCGAGGGCCTGGTCGGCGGCGAGCTGCGCACCCGCTCGAAGGGGGTACAGGCCAACCGCGAGGCCGTGGCCGAGATCGCCGAGCAGGAGGCGCGCGGGCGCCGGCGCGACCTGCTGGTGGAAGAGGATCGCCTGTTCGACTTCTATGATGCCCGCCTGCCGGCGGAGATCACCGACGGCACGAGCTTCGAGACCTGGGCACGCAAGACCGAGAAGAAGGACCCGGACGCCCTGCGGATCGACCGTGCGGAACTTCTGAACGAACCGGACACCGCACTCCCACAAGGGGCCTACCCTGACCACCTGGAGGTCGAGGGCCTGCGCCTGCCGCTGGCCTACCGCTTCGAACCGGGCCAGCCGGACGACGGCGTGACCGTGACCATCCCGATCGCGGCGCTGAACGCGGTACCCGACTGGCTGGGCGACTGGCTGGTGCCGGGGCTGCTGGAGGAGCGCGTGACCGGCCTTTTGAAGAGCCTGCCCAAGGGCCTGCGCCGCCAGTTCGTGCCCGCGCCGGACTTCGCGCAGGCCGCGCTCGCGCGCATCGAGCACCGCCAGGGCCCGCTGATCCCGGCCTTGGCCGAGGCCCTGCGCGCGATGACCGGTACCGAGATCCCGCTGGATGCCTGGCGCCCGGAGAACCTGGAGCCACACCTGGTGATGCGCTTCCGCATCCTCGACCCGGAAGGCAACGAGCAGGCCAGCGGCCGCGACCTGGCCGCGCTGAAGCGCCGGCTGGGCGACAGCGCCGAGGCCCACTTCGACGCCAGCCGCCCGGACGAGATCACCCGCGAGGGGATCACCGAATGGGACTTCGGCGCATTGCCGGAGAGCGTCGAATTCGATCACCAGGGGGCGCAGCTGCGCGCCTTCCCGATCCTGGTCGATCGCGGCGACGCCGTCTCGCTGGAGCTGGAACCGGACCCCGCGCGGGCCGCGCGGGCGCACCGCGCGGGGCTGCGCCGGCTGTTCCTGCTGGGCGCGCGCAAGACCGCCCGCGATCTGCGCCGCCAGCTTCCGGAGATCGAACGCGCCTGCCTGAACTACTCGACGCTCGGCAGCTGCGAGGCCCTGCGCGACCAGATCCTGGAGGCCGCGGCCGACCGCGTGTTCCTGGCCGATCCCTGGCCACGCGATGCCGAAGCCTTTCAAGAACGCCTGGAGGGTCGCCTGCCCGAGTTCTCGCCCACGGTGATGGAGCTCTCGCGCCTTGCCGCCGAGATCCTGCGCCACTGGCACGACCTGCGCACCCGGCTGCAGGGGGATCTGCCGCTTTCCTGGATCGAGGCCGCACGCGACATCCGCGGGCAGCTCGAGGCCCTGGTCCCGGCCGATTTCCTGCTGCGTACCCCGCATGACGTGCTGCCCGAGCTGCCGCGCTACCTGCAGGCAATCGACAAGCGCCTGGAACGCCTGACCCAGGCGCCGGACAAGGACCGCGCCCGTCGTGTGGCGGTCGAGCCGCTGTGGCAGCAGGCCCAGGAGCTGATCGCGCGGGCGCCGGACCACCCGGACGTGCTCGCGTTTCGCTACCGCATCGAGGAGTTTCGCGTCTCGCAGTTCGCCCAGGAACTGGGCACGCGCGAGAAGGTGTCGCCGAAACGGCTGGAACGCGAATACGCGGACGTGATCCAACGACTGGCAAGTGGTACATGAGCGTTCTTGATAAGGGAAGCAGCGGATGCGCGTAGTCGTGATCGGGGCCGGCGTGATCGGTGTGACCACCGCCTGGTACCTGCAGGAGGCCGGGGCCGAGGTCGTGCTGGTGGACGCCGCCCCCACCCCCGCCACCGGCTCCAGCCAGGCCAATGGCGGCATGCTGCATGCGAGCCACGCCGAACCCTGGAACACCCCCGGCGTCGGGCTGGACCTGCTGCGCTTTCTCGGCCGCACGGAGTCGCCGCTGCTGTTGCGCCCGCGCGCCCTGCCGGGGCTGGCCGGCTGGGGCCTGCGTTTTCTGTGGCACAGCCGCCGTTCGCTGTTCGAGCAGCACACCCGCCTGAATGCCCGCCTGGCCGCGTTCTCGCTCCGTGAGATCGACCGGCTGCAGCGGGAACTGGCGAGCGCGGGGCTGGACTTCGACTTTCGCCGCTGCGGCATCCTGAAGCTGTTCCAGGACCCGGCCAGCCAGGCCCACAACCGTGCCGCCAGCGAGGCGATGCGTGATGAGGATGTGCGCTTCGAGGACTGGGACGTGGAACGGATCATCGCCGAGGAGCCGGCATTGGCCCCGGTGCGCGACCGCCTGTGCGGCGGGCTGTTCTTCCCCGGGGATGCAATCGGCGACGCCGCCCGCTTCACCGAGCAGCTGCTCGCGATCGGCCAGCGCCGGGGCATCCGCTATTACCCGAACGTCACCGTGCGGCGCCTGCGCACCCACCGTGGCCGCATCGATGCGGTGGAGACCTCCGAAGGGCCGATCGCGGCGGATGCCTGCGTGGTCGCCAACGGCTACCACGCCCCGGACCTGCTGCGCCCGCTGGGGCTGCATCTGCCCGTCGCCCCGGTGAAGGGCTATTCGCTGACCCTCCCGATGAACGCCGACTGCCAGCTGAACCTGCCGCTGATCGATGACGCCAACAAGGTGGTGATGACCCCGCTGGGGGAACGCCTGCGCCTGGCCGGCACCGCCGAATTCGCCGGCCGCGACCGTTACCTGAATGTCGAACGCGCGGCGAATGTCCTCGATCAGTGCCGGCGCACCCTGACCGGCCTGCCCGCGACCTTCGACCCGCTGACGATGGCACCCTGGACCGGGCTGCGCCCGATGAGCGCCCGTGGCACGCCGATCCTCGGCCCGACCGCCATCGAGGGCCTGCACCTGAATACCGGGTCCGGGCACCTGGGCTGGACGTTTGCCTGCGGCGCGGCAGCGCTGGTTCGTGCGGGGGTGCTGAACGAATCGCCGTCCCTTCCGATGGAAGACCTTAGGCTTTGATCTCGGCCCGGGGCGATGCGTTTCGCTGCGCTCAACACATCCTACAGCCCGCCCTGCCTATCGTAGGATGCGTTGAGCAACGCGAAACGCATCATGAGGCCATACAGGCCACCCGGTTTAAGACGCCGGGAACACCATCCGGATGCGGGCACCATGCAGCTCCGGTGCCTGTTCGATATGCAGCTCGCCACCGTGGTCCTGCACCAGGGCCTGGATGATGCTGAGCCCCAGGCCCTGGCCGGCCTCGGCATCGCCGCGCACGTCGGCGCGCTCTCCCCGCTCCAGTACCCGGGCGCGATCCGCTGGCGCGATGCCGGGCCCATCGTCATCAATGGTCAGGGTGACGGCCTGCGGCGTGCAATGCGTCGAGATCCGCACCCGGCTGGTCGCATGGCGGATCGCGTTGTCCAGGGTGTTGCCCAGCAGTTCGAAAATCGCACCCGGCTCCATGCGCAGGGCACAGCCAGGGTCGAGCTCGCTGTCCAGGTCCACGCCCTGCTGGCTGGCGAGCCGTCCGAGCGCCTGGCAGGTACGCTCGATGATGGGGGCCAGCGGCTCGGGCGCCTGGAACGGCGCCGGACCCAGGCGCTGCGCCTGACTGAGTTGGTGCTGCACCATGGCCTGCAGCCGGTCGACCTGGCGCCGCATGTCCTCGGGGTCGGGGTTCTGGCTCTCCAGGTTGAGACGCAGCGCGGAAATCGGGGTCTTCAGGCTGTGGGCCAGGTCAGCCAGGGCGTTCTGCTGGCGGTTCAGCCGCGCGCGCTCGAACTCGATCAGATCGTTGATGCTTCCGGTCAGGGCCTGCACCTCGGTCGGGTACGGGCCCTCCAGTCGCCCATGATCCCCGTGCCGCAGCGCCTCCAGGTCGCCCTGTACGCGGCGCAGCGGCCACAACCCCCAGAACCACAGCGCCAGCCCCAGGGCGACGATCAGCGAGAACGTCATCGTCATCAGCCCCTGCCAGAGGCTGGCGCGATACTGCTCCACCTGTTCCTCGAAGGCCTCTCGGTCCTCCAGCATCTGGAAGGTCAGCCCGACCTGGCCACCGTCCAGCTCCCACTGCACGGGGAGGCTGAAGGCGAAGAAGTCGTCCTCCGACCAGCCGCGCAGGGAGACCCCCACCGCGGACGGGGAGCGCCAGAGCGTGCGACCGTCGGGACCGAGGATGCGGGCATAGAGGCCACTGGCGGGCAGTTGCAGGCGGCTCTCGGGCAGCATATCGGGGACGCGGACCTCGTTGCGCCCGACGACCTCGACCAGCCCCATCAACAGCAGGACCTGGGCCTCCAGGCGTGTCTCGACGGCATCTGCCGCGTTGTCGCGAAAGGCGGCCTCCAGCACCCAGGCCGTCAGCAGGGAAAACACCAGCACGGTAGCCCCCGCGACCAGTGCCAGGCGCAGGGTCAGGCTGCTGCGGATCTGGCGCAGGGGGCGTCTCATGAGATGGCGGACGAAGGGGCGATGCAGCCTGTATGCGGCGTCATGAGTCCGAGGTGGAATCGGACGGGGTCGTGGCATCCGCCTCGCGCACGAAACGGTAGCCCCGACCGCGCAGGGTCTCGATCAGGCCCAGGCTGCCGTCCGGGTCCAGCTTGCGGCGCAGGCGGCCGATCAACACCTCGATCACGTTGCTCTCGCGATCCTCGTCGTGCTCGTAGAGGTAGTCCGCCAGCACCTCCTTGCTCAGCACGCGCCCCGGCTGGCGCACCAGCGTCAGCAGCAGGCGGTACTCGAAGGTGGTCAGCGAGACCGGCTCGTCGTTCAGGCGGACATCGTCGGTGGCGGTGTCGATCACCAGCGGCCCGAACAACAGCCGTTCGCGGCCGGCCTGCAGGCTGCGGCGAGCCAGGGCGCGCAGGCGCGCGACCAGCTCCTGGATGTGAAATGGCTTGGTCAGGTAGTCATCGGCCCCGGCCTCGAGCCCTTCAACCTTGTCCTGCCAGCGGTCACGGGCCGTGAGGATCAGGATGGGCAGTTGTGGCTTGACCTCGCGGGCCTTGCGAATGACGTCGAGCCCGTCCATGCCCGGCAGCCCCAGGTCCACCACCGCGATATCGCAGTGGTACTCGGTCAGCAGGTACAGGCCGGTGTCGCCGTCCGAGGCGGTATCCACGCGACAGCCATTGTTCTCCATCTCTTCGGCGATCTGGCTGCGCAGAGCCAGGTCGTCCTCGATTACTACCACGCGCAGATTCATGGGTCGAGCTCCGTCCCTTCCTCGATCTTGATCGTTCGTACCTGCTGGTTGTCGGTCAGGATACGCACGATAAACACGCGATTCCCGTACTCGGTCAAATCTTCGCGTGCGGACAGGACTCGCCCCGGGTAGTTGGCCTCCACCCGCGACACCGCCTCGTCCAGGGTCCAGACGGCCGCGCGCGGGTCTTCGGTGATGAACTGGGCCTGCGCCGCGAAGGGCGCCACCAGGATCGCCAGCAGAAGCCCGAGCACACCCGCGCCGCCGATGACTCGGCGTCTCCGGCCACCGCCTTTGGCAACGGTCTCCGGTCCGGGGCGCATAGCGGTAGTCTCCGTGACGGTGTGGGCGAACAAACTCTTGCAGCTACAAGGCTATAGGCCTAGCCTGAACGTTATCTGAAACCGGATGTTCCCGTCATGACCCAAGCCCCTGCCCCCTCCGAACCCGAGGTACCCCTGGAGGAAGAAGCCGGCCCCCTGCGCTGGGACGAACTGATGCCGCATTTCGCCCGTGGTGTGGTGATTCGCGTGGCCCCCGAACTGGACCTGATCGAGGTGGCCCGCGCAATTCGCGACGATGCCACGCATCAGGTCAGCGAATGGCTGGCCAGTGATCAGGTCGCCCGTGCCACAGATGACGACGCACGGCGCTGGGCGGCGAACAACCCCGTCTTTACCGCCATCGTCGCCGCCCCCTGGGTACTCGCCCAGGAGCGCAGCACGGCGCACTGACCCGGCCATGGCCTCCCCCCTGGGCATCGAGGACGACACGCTGGCCCGCCTGATCCAGGCGGCGCGGGAGTTCCACGCCAAGGAGGAGGTCGTGTTCCCCGACTCGAACCCCGACACCTCGGACGATGACTGGGCCATGCAGGTCCTGGCGGACCACGCGGGCGATCTGACCCTGCGCGAGCTGGAGGACACAATGAGTGGGCTCGGGCCGGAATACCAGGCGGAGCTGCAAGCGCTCAGTGCGGTCGGCCGAGGCGACTACGCAGTCGAGGAATGGGAAAGCGCTCTGGAGGATGCCCGCGACGACTGGAGCCCGGACACAGCCCACCGCCTGGTTGCCAATCCGATGATCGCGGACGAATGGGAGGCCGGGCTGGAACAGATGCAGGCCGCCGATCAGTAAAAAGCGCTCCGGGCTCAGCCGGAGTCGAATTACACCCCCAGCGCGGCAGAATCGAACTGTACGGCGACCCCGTCTTCCATCACTCGCACCACCTGCGCCTGCACCCGCGGCGGTTCACCGCCATCCCCCAGCAGGCCGAACACCTGCAACATAAACTGATCGCCCGGACTCAGCCCCTTCAGGACATCAATCCCGGCCTGATCACGATCCTCCCAGGCCAGGAAGGCCCCACCGCCGGAGATATCGTTTGTGGTGAGCCGTACCTGGCTTCCATCACTGCATTCCGCCACCACCTCGACGGTCATCGGGATGCGCGGATGGCGCCGACGTTCCCCTGTCATGGCCTCTCTCCTGCTGCAGATGCCTTCTCAAGGCATCGAAAAGATGGATACGTTGTGCTATATCCCAGAACAATGATCGTTCCATCACACGATCAGGCGCAACTCCGGGCGAACACACCCGGAAGTGCATACCGGCCCGGCAACCGCACCGGGCAGTAGAAACAAGGCAGTACCGAGATAGCTGTCGCCATATAACAAAGTCACTTCACGACGGAGGAGTCCGTTCACATGAAGCAATCACGTTTGTTCGTGGCGGGGCTGGTGGCCTCGCTGGCGATGGCGGGTACCGCATCCCAGGCTATCGCCGACAATGACGAAATCACCCGTGGCCAGCTGATGGCCGCTTCCTGCAAGGCCTGCCACAACGCCGCCGGCGCCGAAAAGGGCGTGCCCGATCTGGGCCGAATCCCGCCGGAGGTAATCCAGAGCCAGATGCGCGCATTCCGCGATGGCGACCGTGACGCGACCATCATGGATCGTCACGCCAAGGGCTACACGGACGAAGAGATCGAAGCGATGTCGGTCTACTTCTCGCGCTTCTGATCACGGGGGATGACAACAATGCACAATTTTACTCGACGCCATTTCCTGAAGGCCTTCGGGATCACCAGCGCGGCCGCCCTGACCGGTATTGGCTGCGCCCCGCGTGCCGCCCGTAACGGCGCCAAGGCCCATGTGGTCGTGGTCGGGGGCGGCTCCGGCGGTGCCACCACGGCGCGCTACCTGAAACAGTTCTCTCCGGACATGATGGTCACGCTGATCGAACCCAACGCCACCTACGTCACCTGCTACGGCAGCAACTGGGTGATCGGCGGATTCGAGAGCATGGATGCAATCACGCACGGCTACGACAACCTGCGCGACCGTGACGGCATCGACGTGATCGAAGACAAGGTCGTTGGCGTGGACGCCGACAGCCGCACCGTCCGGCTCGAAAGCGGCGACAGCCTGCAGTACGACAAGCTGGTCATGTCGCCGGGAATCGACTTCAAGTACGACGACATGCCCGGCATCGAAGAGGCCGACGCGGAGACGATCCCGCACGCATGGAAGGCCGGCTCGCAGACCGAGCTGCTGCGCTCGCAGCTACTGGAGATGCCGAACGGTGGCGTGTTCGTCATGGTCGCGCCGCCGAACCCGTTCCGCTGCCCGCCGGGGCCGTACGAACGCGTCTCGCTGATCGCGCATTACCTGAAGGAGCACAAGCCGCGCTCCAAGATCATCGTGCTCGACGCCAAGGACAACTTCTCCAAGCAGGGCCTGTTCGAGGAAGGCTGGGAGATGCACTACGGCGACATGATCGAATGGCGTGCCGCGTCGGATGGTGGCCTGGTCGAGGAAATCGATGTCGGCGAGATGACCGCCCGGGCCGACAGTGGCTTCGAACGCGTGCGCGCGGACGTGATGAACTTCATCCCGGCGCAGCGGGCCGGCCAGATCGCCCACGATGTCGGCCTGACCAACGACGAAGGCTGGGTCCCGGTCGACCAGCGAACCTTCAAGTCGGAGATGGACGACAACATCTACGTACTGGGGGACGCCAGCGTGGCGGGCGCCATGCCGAAGTCCGGCCACTCGGCCAACAACCAGGGCAAGATCGTCGCCGCGGCGATTGTGCGCGAGTTGATGGACCAGGAGCCGCTCGATCCCTCGTCGGCCAACACCTGCTACAGCCTGATCACCCCGGAACACGGGATCAGCGTGGCGGCCGTGTACAAGTACCAGGATGGTGCTCAAGCAGGCGTCGAAGGCTCTGGCGGTGTCAGCCCCTCGGGCGAGACCTCCAGCTTCCGCGCTCGCGAGGCCGCGTACACTCAGGCGTGGTACGCCGGGATCACCCAGGACATCTGGGGCTAGCCTCACTCACAGCCATGACGGCTGTAAACGACGGATGAAGACGGCGCCTGCGGGCGCCGTCTTCTTTTGTGGGGCGGCTCAGGCGTTCAAGTCAGGGATCAAGCGACTGCGCAGCCGCTGGATGGCGTCTTTCAGCTGCAGCTTGCGCTTTTTCAGCCGCTGGATCGCGAAGGCATCCGGCGCCGGTTGCTCGTGCATCACCGCGATCGCGGAATCCAGCGCCCGATGCTCGGACTCAAGCTCCGCCAGTCGTGCACGAATCTGACTCTCCGTCTCCAACAGCCCCTCCTCGCTTGTCTGTGCGGTCACGAGATACTTCCAGCTCGCGTATCATCGCAGACCCACCCCGCCCGGACCATCCCGCGCCCATGGCCATCCGCAACACCAGCCTGCCTATCGACACCCCCCGCGGCATACGCCTGAACGGCGTCCTGGTCGAACCGGATGACGGTCCGCTGCTGGGCCAGGCCTGTATCGCACACTGCTTCGCCTGTTCCAAGGACTTCCCCGCGACCGTACGCCTGGCGCGCGCCCTGGCGGAGGAAGGCATCGCCACGCTGCGTTTCGACTTCGCCGGCCTGGGCGACTCCGAGGGCCGGTTTCGCGACAGCACGCTGGATACCTATTGCGAGGACCTGAACGCGGCCCTGGATGCATTGAAACAGGCGACCGGCGAGCCCACCGACCTCCTGATTGGCCACAGTTTCGGCGGGGCCATGGCCATCCACGTCGGCAGCCAGCGCGAAGAACTGGGCGGCATTGTCACCATCGCCGCACCCAGCCGGCCCGGCCATGTCGCGCACCTGTTTGGTGACATCGCTGACACCATCGAGCGCGAAGGCTTCGCCCGCGTCAATATTGGCGGCCGCCCGGTCGAGATCGGACGGGCATTCCTGGATTCGATCGAAGAGCCGACACTGGACAGTGCCCTGGAACGCATGACGCAGCCGCTGCTGCTGCTGCACGCCCCCGGCGATACGGTGGTGAGCGTCGATCACGCCCGCCGGATCTTCCAGCAGGCCCACCACCCCAAGAGCTTCGTCGCCCTGCACCAGACCGACCACCTGCTCTCGCGCCCGGAGCACACCCGGTATGTCGCCGGGCTGATCCACGCCTGGGCCGCCAACCTGCTCGATTAGCCCCAGCGCACGCCGAACTGTAGGAGGCCAGCCCTCTGGCCGATCGGACGCCGGAAAAAACCATCGGCCAGAGGGCTGGCCTCCTACACCATGACCCAGGGCCTACCAGTAATTCTCGGTGGTGATGTGTCCCGGCTTGCGGCGGCGGTTCTTCTCCAGCCCGCGCTCGCGGAGGATGGTGGCGGTGTCCTTTACCATGGCCGGGTTGCCGCACAGCATCACCTGCGAGTGCTCCGGCGCGATCTCGAGCCCGGCGTGATGCTCCAGGCGGCCCTCGGCAATCGCCGCGGGGACGCGGCCCTCGAGCCCGCCCGGGCAGGGTTCGCGGCTAACGAACGGGATGTACTGAAACTGTTTCGGGGCGCGTTCCTGGAACTGCCGGATCGTATCCTGGTAGGTCAGTTCGTCCGCCTTGCGCACGGCGTGGACCAGCCGGATGTTCTCGAAGCGCTCCCACGGGGTGTCGGTCTTCAGCATCGACAGGAAGGGCCCCAGCGCGGTGCCGGTGGACAGCAACCACAGGTCGCGACTGTCCGGCAGCTCGTCCAGGGTGAAGAACCCCGTGGCGCGAGGCATCAGCTCAACCGTATCCCCGGGCTCCAGCTGCACCAGCCGGTTCGACAACGGGCCCTCCGGCACCGTGATCAGGTAGAAATCCAGCGGGGTTTCGTCCGGCGCGTTCACATAGGAATAGGGGCGTGCGACCGGCTCGCCGTCGATCTCCAGGCGCAGCCGGTTGAACTGCCCGGCCTTGAACGGCTCCACATCCGCCTCTACCCGCAGCGAGAAGAGGCGATCCGTCCACTGTTTGCACTCCTGCACGGTCCCCGTGACCCAGCCCATATTTCCGACTCCATGACTCAAGTATTATCCAGACTGGTGCCGCGCCCGGATGGTTTCAAGCTGTCGTTCAGACGATGCGGATTAATCCAACCAGTCCCAATCCGTATAATCGTCGCCCAAACCTAACAGGCACTGGAGCAACCATGGCCCGCACCCCCTCGCAGATGATCGAACTGGGCACCGAGGCCCCGAACTTCTCCCTGCCGGACGCCATCTCCGGCGACACCATCAGCCTCGACAGCTTCCCTGACGCGAAAGGCTACATGATTGCCTTCATCTGCAATCACTGCCCGTTCGTGCAACTGATCCGCCACGAGTTCGCGCGCTACGGCCGCGAATACTCGGACAAGGGCATTGCGGTGATCGCAATCAACTCCAACGACATCCAGGCGGTACCGGACGACGCCCCGGACAAGATGCGCGACGACGCCCGTCGTTTCGGCTACAAGTTCCCCTACTGCCTGGACGAGGACCAGTCCGTGGCCAAGGCCTACCACGCCGCCTGCACCCCGGACCTGTACCTGTTCGATGCCGACCGCAAGCTGTACTACCGCGGCCAGTTCGACGAGACCCGCCCCGGCTCCGACACACCGGTCACCGGGCGTGACCTGCGCGCCGCCAGCGATGCCCTGCTGGCCGGCCAGCCGGCCCCCGAGCCGCAGCATCCAAGCCTCGGCTGCAACATCAAGTGGCGCCCGGGCAACGAACCAGACTACTACGGCTGACGCACCTGCCGGAGCGGGCCGGCCCGCGCAGCGGCCGCGCCCGCCGTATACTGAACGCACACCCTGAACCATGGCCACCGCATGCCGCCCAGCAACGTGATCGACGGCCCGCGGGTCGCCACCTGGCGCTGTCCCTCCTGCCAGGAGGCCGTCCCGCGCCTGCTGCCCAATGGCGAGAGCAACCGCATCCCGATCCCGCCCGCGCGCATGGTCTTGCCGGACAATACCGTGCGTCAGGCCTGTGAACGCGTGCAGGGGTTGCGTGCGCCGGAGATCTGCTTTGCCTGCGGCCAGGCCTACCATGAGCTGCTGGGCACGCTGGTACGCCCGCCAGCCGAGTTGGGCGATGCCCGTGGCGAGCCCGGGCTCAATGACACCGGGATCATCGGGGCCCTGCTGCCGATCGCCGACCAGGGCACACAGATCCTGATCTTCAACGTGGTCGACCAGGAACTGCGCTGCACCGAGATCGAGCGCCTGGCCAGCTTCAACCCCGACCGCCTGACCTACCCCGGTTCGCGCGGCGCCATCGCTCCGCGCATCTGGGCCCTCTACGAAGACCACCTGGCCCAGCTGCACGCCCGCGCACCGGTCCCGTACCACCCCGAATAGCACTTGTCACCGCGAGGCGCGCAGCGCCGTGGCCATCTCTTGGAGCAGCATGAGTCCATGCCCTCTCGCCGTCATCCCGGAAACCGCGCCGCGGTTATCTAGGATCTCGTGCGCCAAGGCGATGGGAACCGCGGGAGACTCCGGCTCTACGCTGCGCTCCGGCCGGAATGACACGGGAAGCGCACTGACCGGAAAAAGACAGTGCCTCAGGCGTCGTCGTCAGCATCCACGCGCGCCAACATGCGCATACCGCCGACCATGCAGCGCAGCGCCTCCAGGGTCTGCAGATCGAAATCTGCCCCGGTCTCGCCGGGCAACTGCCAGTACTTCGGCCGGCAGGTCGCGGGCCGATGCGCCGGCATGGCGCGGGCCGCGGCCGTGTCCAGCGCCACCAGCAGATCGGCCCATGCCAGATCGGCGTCCGCCACCTCGGCCATCGTGTGCGCCGGGCGCACCTCGATCCAGTCCTCGAACTCGGCCGCCGCGGCCAGCTCCGCCACGCGCGCGGCGCGCCCGTCGGGGAGTTCCGCGGCCACCAGCAGTCGCGCACGACGCTTATACATCTCCGCCTCCGGGCAGGTGCTTTTGAATGGCACCACCAACCGGCGGCAGGCTATAACGCAATGGATGACAACGGAGAACGGACGGCATGGCCCACCTCGACTGGTCGCATTATCCGGTGAATGAACTCAAGCTCGTCTACAGCACGCTGCACGCGCAGCTGACGCTGGCGCCGGAGTTGATGGATTCGCAACTGATGGATGACCTGCAGACCCACCTGCAAAAGGCCGCCAAGGCCGACGGCGTGGACGTCTCCACCCACTCCCAGTGGGCCGCCTGGCTGAACGACCGCTGAGCCCCAAGAGCATCACTGCGCACCAGCGCCTGATCGGCCAGAGGGCTGGCCTCCTACAACGGGGCCCGCCACAGAAAGGCACTGATCACTACAACGCTCGCTGCATGTTCTCAAGGCGGCAGACCAAAGCGGGCAGGTGCTCATCTACCAGGTTCCAGATCGTATCGCTGTCGATACCCAGATACGCGTGAATCAGCCGGTTTCGGGTCGCGACAATCATTCGCCAGGGGATATCCGGGTGCGCCTCCCGCGCTTCGGAAGGAATATGCCCGGCCGCCTCACCGATCAATTCGAGGTTTCAAAGCACCGCATCGTAGACCAGCTCATTCTGTACGAACGCATCACGATCAAGGCCATCCGTATAAGCCATGGCCTTGCGTGCAAATCGAATCATGTCGTCAAGATAGAAGCGCCACTCGCGCGCCGCCATTGAGTCAGACACGAATCGCCTCGCGCTCGACGTACGGACGCAGCTCGGCGCGCAGGGCCTTTTCGGAGATCAGATCCACCGGGTGTCCTAACAGGTCTTCAAGATAGAACTGAACGCCAAAATACTGCTGGGCTGAGGCCGGACCGTCGTAGCCGACAAGAATATCCACATCACTCTGCTCGCCGGCTTCGTCACGGGCCAACGATCCGAACAACGCCAGCCCACGTACACCGAATTCACGCTCGAGATGGGTCCGATGCTCCCGTAGCGCCTGCAATACGGCAGCACGACTCAGCCTGCGAGATGGTTGATCCATTGCCTCGTCCTGTTGTTGCACGGCGGTCTTACCCCTTCAAATATTCAGGCGTCGCCTTCGGTGGCCTTGCGGTGTTCGGCGGCGAAGTCGAGCATGCGCTGCGTGGCCACCAGGGCCTTCTGGCGCGCGGTGTCGTCGACGAAGATCTCGTTTTTGGCTGGCTCGGCGTTGTCTTCCAGCGTCTCGGCCAGCGAGACCAGGTCGTTCATGGCCATCCACGGGCAGTGGGCGCAGCTGGTGCAGGTGGCGCTGTGGCCGCCGGTCGGGGCCTCGATCAGCGTCTTGCCCGGGGCCGCCTGCTGCATCTTGTAGAAGATGCCCTTGTCCGTGGCGACGATAAATTCCTGTTCCGGGCGGTTCTTCACCGCCGCGATCAGCTGGCTGGTGGAACCGACCACATCGGCCTGATGGATCACCTCGCGCGGAGACTCCGGATGCACCAGCACCGCCGCACCGGGATGACGACCGCGCAGATCTTCCAGCGCCCAGGAGCGAAACTCATCGTGCACCACACAGGAGCCGTCCCACAGCACCATGTCGGCACCAGTGGTGCGGCGAATGTAGTCGCCCAGGTGCTTGTCCGGGGCCCACAGCACCTTCTTGCCCTGATCGCGCAGATGCTCGACCAGCGGCACGGCAATGCTCGAGGTGACGACGTAGTCGGCCTGCGCCTTCACGTCCACCGAGGTGTTGGAGTACACCACCACCGTGTGGTCCGGATACTGGGCGCGGAATTTCGCAAACTCCTCGGCCGGGCAGCCAAGATCCAGCGAGCACTCGGCCTCCAGCGTCGGCATCAGAACACGTTTCTCCGGGCTCAGGATCTTGGCCGTCTCGCCCATGAAACGCACCCCGGCGACCACCAGCGTCTCGGCCGGGTGCTCCTTGCCGAAACGTGCCATCTCCAGGGAGTCGGCCACGCACCCGCCGGTCTCGTCCGCCAGGCGCTGCAACGACTCGTCCACGTAGTAATGGGCCACCAGTACCGCGTTGCGCTCAATCAGCAGGCGCTTGATGCGGCGCACCAGCTCGTCGCGCTGGGCATCGGTCAACGCATGCAGCGAGGCCGTCACGTGATCCGTGCGCGGAACCTGGAAGATCGGAATTTCGGCCACCGGTGCAGTCATGGGTCCTCGACACCCCGGCATGCGGGGTAGATTATCGTTGACTAATAGTACGACACGCTCGCGCGCGCTGTCGTTCCTACACATTGTGGGGGCGTCCCCGCGCATCCCAACCCCGGCGCCTATAATGCCCCGGCCATGACCGACCTGAAGCAGCAATACAAGGCGATGACATTCGAGGAGCGCATGGACCTCGCCCTGTCCGCGAACCTCGAGGCGCACTGGCGACCCCTGCTGGTGCGCGACCAGCACGCCCAGGTGAAGGCCTACTTCTCCCGCCGCATGGATCTCACACCCGAGGAGGTCGCCCTGCTGCTGGCCGACCCCAACCAGACCGTGCGCCTGAACTGCGCCAAGCGCCCCGACCTGACACCGGAACAGGTCGAGGCCTGCGTGAACGACCGCGACCCGAACCTGCGCTACTTCGTCGCGCGCAATCCGCTTCTGACCGAAGCCCAGCGGGAACGCCTGATGGACGACGAAGACGAACTGGTGCGCATCGCGGTGCGCAAGGGCCCGAAAAAACGCGGGACCCGCGCCCGCCCCGGACAAGCCGAGATGATCCGTTGACCGAGACCCGCCCCGAAAAACCGAAACGCCCGAAGCCCTCCCGGCGCCGCCGCGCCCTGGGCTGGGGCATCCAGATCGGGATCGCGCTGGTGATCTTCCTGGCCGTGCGCGCCTGGATGGCGCGCGACATGGTCGAGGGCCCGGCCCCCGAGTTCGAGGCACAGCTGCTGGATGGCACGCCGGTAACGCTCGCGGACTACGCGGACGAGCCCATGCTGCTGCACTTCTGGGCCACCTGGTGTCCGATCTGCCGCCTGGAGGAAGGCGAGATCGTGCGCCTGTCGCAAAGCCACCCGGTGCTCACGGTCGCCATGCAGTCCGGCACGCCGGAGGAGGTGCTGGAGCACCTGAACGAACGCGAGCGCGAACTGGCCGTGGTCAACGACCCGCAGGGCGAACTCGCTTCGCAATACAACGTCCGCGGCGTTCCCGCGACCTTCATCATCAACCCCGACGGCGAGATCGTCTTCCGCAAGCAGGGCTACGCCCCGCCCCTGGAACTGCGCCTGCGCCTCTGGCTCGCTCGTTGGCTGTAGGGAAACTGAGCAGTCTCACGTCGAGACGGTGCAATTCGCTGCGCTCAGCGCACCCCACGCCGACCTCATGTCCACCCGCGCCCTCGCTGCCGCCACTCAAGCCGCCCGCGGCTCAATTTCACGACGCACGCGTTCCGAAAGTTCGAGTTGCGCCTGCCTCAGTTCATACTCGAGCTGGAGGTTCAGCCAGAAACGCTCGGAAGTGCCGAAATAACGCGCCAACCTCATGGCCGTGTCAGCCGAAATGCCACGACGCTCGCGCACAATGTCGTTCATGCGCGTCGTCGGAACATGCAATGCCCCAGCAAGCGCGTTCACACTGAGACCCAACGGGGCAAGAAACTCCTCGCGCAGGACCTCACCTGGATGGATGGGTCGCATACCGCTTGTGCTCATGGTCTAACCTCCTTCCGGAACCCTTCAGTGGTAATCGACGATCTCCACATCCTCGGGACCTTCGTCCGTCCACCGGAAACAGATGCGCCACTGGGCGTTGATTCGGATGCTGTGCTGCCCTTCGCGGTCGCCAGACAGGGCCTCCAGCCGGTTCCCCGGCGGAGAGCGCAAATCCTGCAGTGTCTCCGCCGCTTGAAGCTGAATCAGCTTGCGCTCCACGATTGTTCGGACGCTCGACCAACGCCGACTCCTGCCCGTTTCGAACAGCGCCCGGGTTTCCCTACACCGAAAGCTTCTGATCATGGAAACAGAATATAACGCTTAACGGTAAGCAGCAAACTAATGGTGCAGTTCGCTGCGCTCAGTGCACCCTACGCATCGCCACCCGACCGTAGGATGCGTTGAGCAAAGCGAAACGCATCGTGCTCAGGCAACCAAGTATTTAATCATCCAACTCCCGCAGGACGCGGAAGCCGAGGTTAGTATCCATCTCGTCGATGTTGCGGCGGCGCCGGGCAGCGCTGCGGGTGTTTACGGCCGGGTCGAACCACGAGCCGCCCTTGACCACGACCCACTCGTTGTCCGGGTCGCGACGATAGACGCCATCGCGCGGCAGGCTGGCATGGTTGTCATGCCAGGGTGAGGAGGTGAACTCCTGCACGTTGCCGTGCATGTCGTACAGGCCCCACAGGTTCGGCTGGAAGCTGCCGACATCCAGCGGACGGGACAGCGGGAAACAAGCCGGGATGTACCACCTGCGGCGCTGGCGGCGCTCCTCATAGGGGAACAGGGAGTTGAAGTGCACGTCGCGGCAGCCCACCACCTCGCCGAAGGCAAAAGGCGTGCGCGTACCGGCCCGGCAGGCGTATTCCCACTCCGCCTCGGTGGGCAGGCGGTAGCGCTTTCCGGTCTCCTCGCTCAGCCATTCGAGATACTGCTGGATCGACGCGGGCTTGATGTTGAAGATCGGCGTGCGCGGGGTCCGCGGCCACACCAGCCAGTCCCAGGGCTCCCAGCCTGCCGCCTCGGCGAAGGCATCCCACTCCTCGCGCGTGACGGCAAAGCGGCCCAGGGCAAAGGGCTTCTCCAGCACAACATAGCGCCGCGGCGACTCGTGCTCCTGATGCCCGTACTCCGAAGCGTCGGAACCGATCTCGCACTCGCCCACCGGGATCACCTGCAGCTCAGGCGTCAGCGCACCCGAACGCGCCTCGTCACGAAACGTGATATCCAGCCGCGCCTTGCGCGCCGCCCGCTGCTGCAGATCCAGCAGATCCGCCTGCTCCAGTTCCTGAACGCTCTTGGCCATTGGCTCATTCCAACCCGTGCTTGAACCGTATAGGGCGCCCGCCAGTCGGGCGCGCTCATTCTATAGGCAACATCCGCCTGGGGCCGTTCCCCGGTAAGCACTGGTGAGAGACATCAAGGTGGTCTAGGCTCGGGCTTGCACGTGATCTCAGGGAGGAGAAGCGATGCGCCACCAGGGCCTCACGGCCATCGAACTGATGGTCACCATTGGCGTGCTCGCCATCCTGGCAATGCTGGCCGCCCCGGCCTTCAGCCAGATGCTCGAGCGCCAGCGCGTCATCGGCGCCACCAACAGCCTGCTCAACGCCATGCACCTGGCGCGAAGCGAGGCGCTCAAGCGCAACGAGCGCGTCACCCTGTGCCCCTCCAGCGACGGCGAGACCTGCCGTGATGACGGCATCTGGTCAGATGGCTGGATCTGGTTTGCAGATACAGGAAGCACGGGGAAGCGCGCCGACAAAGACCCGCTGATCGGGCACGCTGCCCCGAACTTGCCCAACGTCCATGTCAGCGGCAATTCACCGGTTCGTAACTACGTCTCGTACGTACCGCGTGGCACGACCCAGCGCACCAATGGCGCTCTTCAGATGGGAAGCTTCACCGTATGCGGCCGCGCCGAGGAAGGCCGGCGCGTGATCGTCAGCAGCATCGGGCGGCCGCGTAGTGAGCTTCGTTCCGACTGCCAAATCGAACCTTAAGCTCGGTTCAAACAGCCATGTGGGCAGCACCTCACCAGCATTCTTCCTCTCCTCCTGGAGACCCGTCGCGGTCAGCAGAACCGCCGGCAACCGTGAGAGTAATGGTCTGACACCTTGAGTCATTGGCTTGACGCCCTTGCGGAGAGGCCGTCGCCGTAAAGCTCGACCCGGAGCTATCGGAGATCGTCAACTCGTAATGCTCATCGTCTGAGAGGGAAGATAGTCCCAGATCCGAAAGATCTCCGGTGTACTCCGGGTTATTCGCCCGCCACCGCTCCTGCTCCAGCTGGATCCGGAGCAGCGCATCGTGCGCATCGGCCCGCTGCGACTTGAGGATGTAGTTCTGGTACGAGGGATAGGCGATCGCCGCGAGGATTCCGATCACCACCACCACGATCATCACCTCGATCAGCGTAAATCCAGCCATCCGGCGTTTTGTCTGGTCCATCCCGATCTCTCCCTCTGCAAAGAGCTGTGCGGCTATCCCGATTCCACCATAAGCCGAGCCCCGCGCCCCCTCCCAGATCGACGAAGGGTCTCTTTCGCCCCGTGAGCGGTAGCTACGCCCCATGCCCAACATACCCCAAACCGTATAATGGGAGTCGATACCTTCCTGCATTCCGAACAGGACCCGTGCATGGCCGCAACCTCCCGACAGCCCGGATTCACCCTGATCGAGCTGATGATCACCATCGCCGTCCTGGTGATCCTGATCACGCTGGCCGTGCCTGCTTTCAACCTAGCCGAACAACGGCGCGTAGTCGCCGCCGGAGAAAGCGCGCTCGACCAGATTCAGACCGCGCGCTCCGAGGCCATCAAGCAGGGGCGCGACATCTGGTTCGTCAGCCAGACTGATGGCGACGAGTGGTGCCATGGCATCTCGCAGGTGGCCGGTTGTAACTGCTTCGAACCGGCGGGCGCTGGGGATGCGTGCGAGATCACAATGGCCGGCGACGACACTCCCGTTCTGCGCACAACGCATTCCGACAAGTTCCGAAATATCGCCATGACCGGAGGACAGGAACTCCGATTCGATCATGTCCGCGGCACCGTATCCGGCGGCGACCCGGAAGACATGGTTTTCACCTCCAGTCCCAGTAGCTTCGGCTTGGAAGTGCGGATCAACCTGATTGGCCGGCCGAGCGCATGCGGCGTCGGGCGTGCGATGGGAGCTTATAGCCAATGCTGAACCACAAGCGCACAAGGAGCTTCGTTCATTCGAGCCGGACGCCAAGACAGCATTGTAATGGCTTCACACTGATCGAACTCATGATCGGGATCCTTGTTGGCACGATCGTGATCGCCGCTGTAATTGCTCTTTACGTCACCGCCATTCGAGGGGCCATTGCGGTAACACAGGAGACACGAGTCACCCAGGAAACCCGCATTGCGATGGACCTGATGGTCAACGACATCCGGCGCGCCGGATATGTATTTCCACATCCGAACCGTATCGATGAAGACCCGGACACTGGCCTCCCACTCAACCCCTTCATGAGCGCTGACCTGAATATCGGCATACACGGTGGAAGCTGCCTCATGTTGAGCTACGACCCCACGTTCCGATATCCACCTGACCCCTCCAGCATGAGCAGAGACCTGTCAGACCTGGATGCAGCCGAAGTCCAGTATGTATTCGGCTACCGCCTAAACGGGAATGCCATTCAATTGCTGACGAACGAGTCGCAAACCACGAGCACCGGGAACTGCCCCGACCGTCCGTGGGCAAGCCTTACTGACCCCAATACCACCAACGTGACCTCCCTCGAATTCGACCTCGAGACCTTCTGCCTGAACACGACGGACGACGATGACACCAATTGCGCATCCCCCAGCAGCGGAGACGTCCTGATCGAGAAACGCCGCGTGAACATCACGCTGGTAGCCGAACACGCTCAGAACCCAGATACACGCATCCAGCTCGAGGAGAGTGTCGCGGTGCGAAACGACCACGTCTATGCCGCAGAGTGACACACGGGACAAACTGATGAGCTCACGCCACACGCACCCAGGCCACCTTGGCCGTCAACGCCAAAGCGGCCTGGCGACACTTCTGATCACCGTGGTCATCCTGGTGGCGATCACGCTCATGGTGATCTTCGCGGCCCAAACAGCAATCCTGGACCAGCGAATGTCCGCCAACGAGCTTCGAATGAAACACGCCGCAAGCGCTGCCCAAGCCGGAGTGGAGTTCGCGACCGCACAACTCAACAGCGGCCAGGGCCTCCCCTCCGAACAGCTTCATCGCACTTTCGACGGCGACAATCAGAGCAATGCCGTTTTCAGGGTCGCCTTCCTGGACCCAAATGACGAGGTCGAATCATGCCCTGCGACTCCTGACGATGGGACTTTCCCAGGTGACTCCGCGCCAAATACTAGCGAAGTCGTTATTTTCTCTTGTGGTTGGAGCGATGACGCCTCTGCACGCAAAGGCATTAGTGTCTCTATGCGGGCCAGCCCCTCCATGGCGGATCCACCCACTAACCCCCTAACCTCTTTGTCGGGCGTAAACACAAACGGTGCCGCACGAGTATTCAACTATTTCAACAATCTCACTATCTGGACCGCAGCCGCAGTCGACGTAACGGGCAACCCGGGCACGACGTACGTGCGGAACCAATCGGAACCCCCCCCTTCGGACCTGCGTCTGGTGACCGAGGATATGGGGCAATCACAGATCAATCGCTATTACAGCCAGACGACGGACAGGCAAGCCATCGGTCCAGACGTAATTGATGCCGATCTATCGCTACGGCAACTCGAGGACCGCGGGGGTGATGCCTACTTCGAAAACTTCATGGGTGCCGCACGGGAAGACTACAAGGCACAATCCCTAGAAATGGAGGCGGGCGCTGACCTTGATGGACTAAGGGGCCAGGCAGTATGGGTCGATGGCGACACTTCCATTGAAGGCAACACACAAATTGGGACAAGAGACGAACCCGTAGTCTTGGTCGTTGACGGAGACCTCGATGTCGCCGGCAATGTTGATCTCTATGGGGTTCTGTACGTCCGTGGCGACTTGGGTGGTAGCGGGACCTTCACAAACTATGGCGCCGCGATCGTTGAAGGTGAAACGAATATTGGGGGCAACCCATACTTCATCTTCGACCCGGACATTGCCTACGGCGCAAGCAATGTCGGGGCACGAGGCATCGTCACGGGGACTTGGCGCGACTGGGTACATGAACAATGAAAAATCTTTGCAGAAAATCGGGCATTCAAGATGGCCCCAACTCGCGGTTGCCCGCTACAGCTCCGTCCAAGCGCCGTCAAGCAGGGATCACCTTGATTGAAGCCCTGATTGCGCTGGCGGTCATCTCGCTCGGGGTGCTCGCGATTGCCAAGCTATATGGCGAACTGATTGCCAGCACCGCGGAAAGCAAAGCGCGCACGGAAGCTGTCCAGATTGCGGAGCAGCGCATTGAGCGCCTCAGAGCTGCAATGGAACGGGGCGAGTTCGAAGCGTTGGAAAACATCGGTAGCGACGAACATGTCGGCACCAATGCGACATTCCAGGTTGAGCCCTCATTCGAATGGGACGACGTGGACAGTCAAAATCGGCTCGACGTACTGATGACAGTCGAATGGGAGGACGCGCGAGGCGACACGCAGCGCGTGAACGTCTCGAGTAGTGTGGCCTGGATGGACCCGAGAACCGTCACCAATATCTCGAAAGGGCGCCTCTCGACTGGCGAAGACCCAATCGCGCGCCCAACGGGGCGCGCCACAACTGGCGATGACGGGAGGGGTGTGTTTGATGGTGGCCTTGATGGAGCCGACGATCTCTCGGATTCAGAACGCGAAACACTCGATACACTAGCCCAGCGGATCGGAGTTGACATCCGCGAGCAAGACGGGAGCTTCCAGGTTCTGTCCGACGGGCAACCGGTTCTCACTACCCGAAACGCTCACCTTGGCTCCATTAGCGGTCGGATTTTCACTGATTCAGACATTGATGATCCGGATAACTGGTTCATCCTCTCCTCCGATGCTGCATTCTGCGGTACGGCTTTCGACGATAGGAACGAGCCATTCGAAATAGAAGGCACCAACGACGATGTCACATACTTCGAGTACGTTTGCTTTTTCGGTCTTGGATGGTACGGCAACATCGGAGTAGTAACAGAAACTGGAAACCTTTCATCAACCATCTGCGCCGGAGATCCAGATCCGACCCCGAATCTCGGCTATGAAGATTGGGACTCCGTAGACATTCAATGGAGCCCGATCCGTCGGTACCGGGGATTCCAGACCGAACAGGATGATGGCGAATTCGTGGGGGGTCACCGGCTTGGGCGACAATGGAAGCCGATACTTTGCCCGGCAGGATTTTTTCCATCTTGATCGGATCCGAGGCAACCCGAGTAACCGCGACCAAGCTTGTATTGACACCTTCGACAGCCTAGATTCGAGTGTTAGAGATATGATATCCGGATCGGGGATTCTAGTGGAGTCAGACGAGAACCCTTGGGATAACCCGGGTCGAAATGTTTGCCTAATTGGGCCCGGTGAATGTCTTGAAGACGACGACACTGGCGCCAGTGTCGCTTCGGTTAGCATTACTCTTCGCTTCCAAAGTGACTCTGATGTGCCGAACATACCTGTCTTGGAATCTCCGTTCACCACCAGCAGTGAAGCGTTGACTTGCGACCCCGACACTTGGACACAACTTGACCCACAAGATGAGTGGACTATCGAATGTACGGCAGTACCTCCGGATGCCGCAGACCGCTGGGCTGAACCGCAGGGGAACAACCCGGGTGAGTACATCCAAATTTCAAACCAAGGCGACCTGCTGTGTGCCGGCCAAGACCTCGACTCCGCATTCCCTTATGAAGAAAATGGCGGAGGTAGCATCCGTGTTGGGGAACGAGATCACCCTAATCAGGGCTACACCCGAATTGAGTTCAGGGATATCCCCACAAGTGAAACGGAGTTCGAGTTCCCAGGCCCAACTGAAGAATCGATACGCCTATGCCCCTGAACGATAGGCCCCCAGGAGTGATGGCGAATTCAGTGAGGCGATAAAAAAAGGGGGGAGGGGGAGCACGGATTTAGTTTCCGCTTCCACATTTAGCGCGGAATGGGTCAGAGTTCGTTTTTTGCCTAAGACCCTGCACCTGCAACATATTCATTATTTATACACACAAGAAAGCGCCTGGCGGCTGATCCGACCAGGCGCTTTTTTGGCTTTACCCCAAAGAAGACGCGTTGGCGTCAGCCATTACGCCGAGGCGGCGCGGGCGGCCTTCTTGCGTTCGTGCTCGAGCAGGAGCTTCTTGCGGATGCGGATGTTTTCCGGGGTGACCTCGACCAGTTCGTCGTCGTCGATGGGAGTGCACGGGGTCTACCTTTGGATTTCGCAGGCCGGCGAAGGGTGTTGAGGTGTTCTAGACTCGAGACGGCGGCGGAGGTGTGGCTTGTGGGGTCCGCACTCCGCTTGGAGGTGCTCGGTTCTGAAATGCCGCCTTCGGGAGTGCACGGGGTCAGAGCTTGCCTTTTGCCCCCGGATAGGTCGCCCCCAGAGCTCCAAATTGTTCGGCAGCTGCACGACCGCGGTAGATTTGTACTCGACTCGACCGGAATCACGCCCAAGCGGAATCATGTGACGGCTGCGCTTAGGGAGTGACTGTCGTATCGTATTCCGGAAGGAGGCTCGGGCATGCATCCATTGATTGAACAACATCGCAGCGCCCTCGAATCGGTATGCCGTGACTTCGGCGTCTCGCGGCTCGACGTTTTCGGATCTGCAGCTCGCGGCGAAGATTTCGACCCTGAACGTTCGGACGTGGATTTCCTCGTGGAATTCGGGCCGGATCAGACCAGACTGTCCCTGGAACACTTCCTCGGTCTGCGCAGAGAGTTGAGCGACATTCTTGGACGGCCCGTGGACCTGGTGACGCCGGAAAGCGTGAGCAATCCGTATGTCCTCGCGGATATCGAGCGAACCCGGGAAGCGGTCCATGCGGCGTGATCCGCGTGCTTACGTTTGGGATGCACGTGAAGCCGCGAGACGCGTGGCGGAATTCGTGGAGGACGCAAACGAAGATGGCTACATGGCCAGCGACCTGATGCGCTCCGCCGTTGAGCGGCAGCTGGAGATTCTGGGCGAGGCGCTGGGGCAGCTGGAAAAGGCGGATCCCGATCTGGCCCGACAGATTCCACAGTTGAGGGCGGCCGTGGATCTGCGAAACCTGTTGATCCATGGTTATGCCAAGATCGATAGCCGTATTGTCTGGAGCACTGCCACGACCGACGTCCCGGTTATGGCGCGAGAACTGGACAGTTTACTGCGGCAATTGGATGAGTGAGGCCCGCAATAGCGGCCGTCACGTTGGGCTGCTAGCTGTTTGGGAAACCTTGCCTACGTTGCCCCTCGGCGGAGCACCACATACAGGTCCCGGATAAACGCTTTGCAATTCCCGGGGTGGCAAAGAACCTGGTTCCAGCGGACATGACACGAAAAAGCGCCCGGCGGATGATCCGACCGGGCGCTTCTTTTTGCCTGGCCCACTGACGGGGCGCTGGCGTAGGCCTTATGCCGAGGCGGCGCGGGCGGCCTTCTTGCGTTCGTGCTCGAGCAGGAACTTCTTGCGGACGCGGATGTTTTTCGGCGTGACCTCGACGAGTTCGTCGTCGTCGATGAACTCGATGGCCTGTTCCAGCGTCATGCGGATCGGCGGGGTCAGCTGGATGTTCTCGTCCGTGCCGGCGGCGCGGATGTTGGTCAGCTGTTTGGCCTTGAGCGCGTTGACGACCAGGTCGTTCTCGCGCGAGTGCAGGCCGATCACCATGCCCTCGTAGACCTCGTCGCCGGGGCCGATGAACAGCTTGCCGCGATCCTGCAGGTTGAACAACGCAAAGCCGAGCGCCTTGCCGGCGGCGTTGGCGATCAGCACGCCGTTCTGGCGCGAGGCGACCGCACCCGGCTGATAGGGGCCGTAGTGGTCAAAGATGTGGTGCAGGATGCCGGTACCGGAGGTCGCGGTCATGAACTCGGTCTGGAAGCCGATCAGCCCGCGCGACGGGATGATGAAGTCCAGGCGCACTCGGCCCTTGCCGTCGGGCACCATGTTGGTCATGTCGCCGCGGCGTTCGCCGAGCTTTTCCATGATCGTGCCCTGGTGCTGCTCCTCGACGTCAACGGTGACGGCCTCGTAGGGCTCCTGCTTCACGCCGTCCACTTCCTTGATGACCACTTCCGGGCGCGAGACGCCCAGCTCGTAGCCCTCGCGGCGCATGTTCTCGATCAGGATGCCCAGGTGCAGTTCGCCGCGCCCGGAGACCTTGAACTTGTCGGCGTCGTCAGTCTCTTCCACGCGCAGGGCAACGTTGTGCTTGAGCTCTTCCAGCAGGCGGTCGCGCAGCACGCGCGAGGTCACGTACTTGCCTTCGCGCCCGGCGAACGGCGAGGTGTTGACCTGGAAGGTCATGGTCACCGTCGGCTCGTCCACGGTCAGCGGTTCCATCGCCTCGACGTTATTCGGATCGCACAGGGTGTCGGAGATGTACAGCTCGTCCATGCCGGTGAAGGTGATGATGTCACCGGCGCGGGCCTCCGCGACCTCGACACGCTCCAGGCCATGGAAGCCCATGATCTGCAACATGCGGCCGTTACGTACCTTGCCCTCGCGGTCCACCACCTTGACCGGGGTGTTCGGCTTGATGCGCCCGCGCTTCACGCGACCGATGCCGATCAGGCCCTGGTAGGAATTGTAGTCCAGCGAGGAGACCTGCATCTGGAACGGGCCGTCGGCGTCGACGTTCGGCGGGGACACATGCTCGACGATCGTCTCCAGCAGACAGGTCATGTCGCCTTCGGTGACACTGGAATCCATGCCGGCGAAGCCGTTCAGGGCGGAGGCGAACACGATGGGGAAGTCCAACTGTTCGTCGGTCGCGCCGAGGCGATCGAACAGGTCGAACACCTGGTCCACGGCCCAGTCCGGGCGCGCGCCGGGGCGGTCGACCTTGTTGACCACCACGATCGGCTTGAAGCCCATCGCGAAGGCCTTCTGGGTCACGAAGCGGGTCTGCGGCATCGGGCCGTCGACCGCGTCCACCAGCAGCAGCACGGAGTCGACCATGGACAGCACCCGCTCGACCTCGCCACCGAAGTCGGCGTGTCCGGGGGTGTCGACGATGTTGATGCGGTAGTCCTGCCATTCGATGGCCGTGTTCTTGGCCAGGATGGTGATCCCGCGTTCTTTCTCGATCGCGTTCGAATCCATGATCCGCTCGCCGTGGTCGCCGCGCGCATCAAGCGTGCCGGACTGGCGCAGGAGCTGGTCGACCAGCGTGGTCTTGCCATGATCAACGTGGGCGATGATGGCGATGTTGCGAAGCTTCTCGGTCATGGAATACGAACTCTGGATACTGGCAAAAGGGCCGACACTATACAGACTTATTCGTGACCGCGCTGCGACTTCCCTGTTTTGTGCGCAGGCTCCTTCGCCTTCACGCGCCGCCAGCGCAGCACATCGACCACCTGCCCTGCATCGGTAACCGGCGCCCTCGGCCGCAACCGATTCACCTCGTTACCCCGCCCACAGTCACCCTGCCCCGGTCATCCCGGCCGCAGCGCAGCGAAGAGCCGGGATCTCCCGCGCCGGATCGGCCTCAAGGGTTGGGAATACCCCGACGCATGAGATCCCGGATAACCGCTTGGCGGTTTCCGGGATGACCGTGTGGAGGCTTCGAGGGTCCGGGATAGCCCGAGCAAGGGTCGGTTCGAGGGGGTTGGCGGCGCCATGTGCGGGCGACCGCGCGGGAGATCAGGTGCTGGGTTCGTCTTCCGGGGGCGGGAGCTGGAGGTGAAAGCCCTGCTCCTTGAGGTTGGCCAGGACCTTTTGCGGGTCTTCCTGGGCCAGGCTGCGCTCCGGGGTCAGTTCGAACTCCAGGGCGAACTCGAGGCGCCCGAGTGCACGGGTCAGGCCATCGGGGAGTTCGGAGAAGTCGTCTTTCTGCGGCAGGTAGACGTAGGTATCGGCGCGCCGGGTCGCGCGGTAGACATAGCACTGCATGGGTTCAGTCCTCGAGATAGGTGTAGCCGGTCAGGCCCTGTTCCAGCTCCGCCAGCAGCCGGCCCGCGGCCTCGCCACGCAGGCCGGCGGCGTCGATCTTGGCGCGGAAGGTGCGGCGCAGGTCATCCGGGGCAAAGTGCACATAGGAGAGCAGTTCGTCGACGGTGTCGCCCCGTTCCGGGTCGACCAGACGGTAGCCGCCCTCCGGCAGCAGCTCCACGTTTACGGTGTCGGTGTCCCCGAACAGGTTGTGCAGATCGCCCAGGATCTCCTGGTAGGCACCGACCAGGAAGATGCCGAGGTAGTACGGCTCGCGGTCGTTCCACGGGTGCAGGGCGAGCGTGGTGTGCGTGCCCTCGCGCTCCACATAGTGCTCGATGTGGCCGTCGGAGTCGCAGGTCAGGTCCTGCAGCACCGCGCGCCGGGTCGGCCGCTCGGCCAGCCGGTGCAGCGGCATGATCGGGAAGATCTGGTTGATCGCCCAGGTGTCCGGGATCGACTGGAACACGGAGAAGTTGCAGAAGACCTTGTCCGCCAGCTTGTCGGTCAGTTCCGCGTGGATCTCCGCCGGCAGGGCCTCGGGCCGCGCCAGCAGGCGCTGGCACAGGGCGAAGTAGATCGCCTCGGCGCGGGCACGGTCCGCCAGCGACAGCATCCCGCGGGCAAAGCGTGCCTGCACCTCGGACAGGCCGTAGGCGGCATCGTGGTAGATCTCGGAGGCCGGGCGCTCGCCGTCCTCCAGCAGGGCGCGCATGGCGGCGATCTCGGGCAGCTCGACATTCTCGGCGGGCGGGACGTCGCCATCACCCGGGGCCGGCTCGCAGTCGATCACGTTGGTGATCAGCACCGCGTGGTGCGCGGTCAGGGCGCGGCCGGACTCGCTGAAGACCTCGGGCATGACCAGGCCCTGCTCCTCGCAGATGCGCTTGAGCGGGCGCAGGATGTTCAGCGCGTACTCCTCCACCGAATAGTTGATGGAGCACTCGTTGCGCGAACGCGAGCCCTCGTAGTCGATTCCGAGACCGCCGCCGACATCCACCACCCGCAGGGCCGCACCGGCCTCGGTCAGCGCGGCGAAGTAGCTGGCCGCCTCGCCCATGCCATTCTGGATGTCGCGGATGTTCGCGATCTGCGAGCCCATGTGGAAGTGCAGCAGTTGCAGCCGGTCCAGCCAGCCAAGACCCCGCAGGCGCTCCAGGATGCCCAGCACATCCGCCGCGGACAGGCCGAACTTGGCCTTCTCGCCGCCGGTGTTCTGCCACTTGCCCTTGCCGATTGAGGCCAGGCGCACGCGCAGGCCCAGCAGTGGCTCGACCTGCATGGCCTCGGCCTGGCGGATCACCTCCTCCAGCTCGGAGGGCTTTTCGATCACGATATACACGCGATGCCCGAGCTGCCGGCCGATCAGCGCCAGGCGCACGTATTCGCGGTCCTTGTAGCCATTGCAGATGATCGCCGCACCCGGGCGCGACTGCGCCAGCACGGCCATCAGCTCCGGCTTGCTGCCGGCCTCCAGCCCCACGCGTGGGGTCAGCCCCTCGGCATCCGGCTGATCGCCGGCCGCCAGGATCTGATCCACCACGCTGCGCTGCTGGTTGACCTTGATCGGGTAGATGGCGGTGAACGCACCTTCGTACTCCAGCTCGCGCGCGGCGGTGTCGAAGGCCCGCGCCAGGCGGCGCACCCGGCCGTCCAGCACATCCTGGAATCGCACCAGCACCGGCGGACCCACATGCTCCTCGCGCAGACGACCCGCCAGCTCGTACAGATCCACGCCGGGGTGATCCGGCCAGTCCGCACGGCGCATCGCCACGTGGCCTGCGGCGTTCACCTCGAAGAAGCCACCGTTCCAGTGATCGATACCGTAGGTGGCGCGGGCCTCATCCAGATTCCAGGGCGTGACGGTCATGGTATTCCCGGATTTTAAAAGCTAGGAAAGCCCCGTCATTGCGAGGAACGAAGCGACGTGGCAATCGCCTTCATGATCCACCGAACACCAGGGGCAAGCAGGGCACCCAAGCGCACTGCCCTCATTCAGGAGATTACTCGCTACGCTCACCCTTCGGGCCGGCCGGCGGCCGTTCAACGCAGCTTCGCTGCTTTTGTACGTCGTCGCCTACGGTTCCTCGCAATGACGAGAAGAGCGGAGTTGCCCGCAGGATACAGGGCACTATCATAGCGGCGCATCATACCGTCCACCGCACCGGCAAGGGGAGCCGCCAATGGCACTCGACAACAACTGGTTCAGCGAACCGCACGAAGACATGGCGCTGTCCCTGCGCATCAAGCAGAAGCTGCACGAGGAACAGACCCCGTACCAGAAGATCGAGATCTACGAGACCGAGGCCTTCGGCAACCTGATGGTGATCGACGACTGCGTGATGCTCACCGGCCGCGACAACTTTATCTACCACGAGATGATGTCGCACCCGGTGCTGTACTCGCACAGCGCCCCGAAGAACGTGGTCATCATCGGCGGCGGCGACTGCGGCACCCTGCGCGAAGTGCTCAAGCACGACGAGGTCGAGCACGCCGTACAGGTGGATATCGACGAGCGCGTCACCCGCCTGTCCGAGCAGTACTTCCCGGAGCTGTGCGACGCCAACGACGACCCGCGCGCCGAGCTGCTGTTCGATGACGGTGTGCAGTACCTGAAGGACGCCGCCCCCGGCTCCATCGACGTGATCATTGTCGACTCCACCGACCCGGTCGGCCCGGCCGAAGGCCTGTTCTCCACCGCGTTCTACAAGGACTGCGTGAAGGCCCTGGGCCCGGACGGCCTGCTGGTGCAGCAGAGCGAATCGCCGCTGCTGCACACCGACAGCATCATCCGCCCGATGCACGACAGCCTGCGCGCGGCGAATTTCATCGACGCCCTGACGATGCACTTCCCGCAGGCCACCTACCCCTCCGGCTGGTGGACCTGCACCATCGCCGCGAAGGACTGCCCGGTGTCATTCCTGCGCGAAGAGGCGGCCGAGGAACTGCCGTTTGTCACGCACTACTACAACGCCGCGATCCACCGCGCCGCCGGTGCTACTCCGGAGTTCTTCCGTCGCAAGCTGTTCGCCTGATCGCGCGCCAGGCCCCTGGCGGGGCCCTTCAATAACCCGTCATTGCGAGGCCCCGCAGGGGCCGCGGCACAAAAGCGCGAAGCGCGTTGAACGGCCGCAGGCCGGCCCGAAGGGCGAGCGCAGCGAGTAATCTCCCAACGACCCCCCCGACGCCTTCCCCGGCCGGCGTCAGGGCCGCCCACGGAGATCGCCACGGCGCTGCGCGCCTCGCGATGACGGGCACCACAAACGCCGCAGGGTGCACCAATCCGGGCGTTTTCTTGCTGGCAATTCGGGCGCGCGCTACCATTACTACATTTGTAGCAATAGGAGCAGGCCATGAGTTTGCCCGTCCGCATTGATGAAACGCTCTACCAGCAGGCCCGCGCCCACGCGAAGGCCGAGCACCGAACCATCGCCGGCCAGATCGAGTTCTGGGCCGAGGTCGGGCGTACCGCCATGGACAATCCCGACCTGCCCATCGACTTCATCTGTGAACTCCTGATCGCGCGTGCCGAGGGCCGGGAGCTGGCCACGCCGTTCACGCCCGAGGGCCAGCGCGACTGATGACTACAGGCGTGGAGGTGCTGCAAAGCACCCGATTCCGACGCGCTTACAAGCGCCTGCACCCTGCCCAGAAGGCGGACGTGGACGACGCGGTCGCCGACATCATCCGCGACCCCGAGCTGGGTACCAGCAAGAAAGGGGATCTGGCGGGGGTCATGGTTTACAAGTTCAAATCACGCGGGCAACTGATGCTGCTCGCCTATGAGTACGATCCTCGCACGCGCCACCTGCTCCTGCTGGGGACACACGAGAACTTCTACCGGGACCTGAAACGCGATTCTTAATGCCGCCCGGACGTGTATCTGACCGATGCGGTTCGCTGCGCTCAGCGCATCCTACGGGGCTTCAATAACCCGTCATTGCGAGGCCCCGCAGGGGCCGTGGCACAAAAGCGCGAAGCGCGTTGAACGGCCGCCGGCCGGCCCGAAGGGCGAGCGCAGCGAGTAATCTCCCAACGAACCCCCCGACGCCTTCCCCGGCCGGCGTCAGGGCCGCCCACGGAGATCGCCACGGCGCTGCGCGCCTCGCGATGACGGGCACCACAAACGCCGCAGGGTGCATTGAGCTCGTGACTAGGCGTGGCGGCCGGCCTTGAGGCGGTCGAGGCGCAGGCGCTCGCGGGTGTCGAACAGGCGGCGGGAGGCGAACCAGACAGCGCCCAGGGTGCCGAAGCCGGTACCGGCGGTGATCAGGAACATGATCAGGATCTGGTACTTCACGGCCTCCACTGGCGGGGCGCCGGCCAGGATCTGGCCGGTCATCATGCCCGGCAGGCTGACGATGCCGGCGGCGGCCATGGCGTTGATGGTCGGCATCAGGCCGGAGCGCGCGGCCTCGCGGCGCATGGTCGTGACCGCCTCGCTCCAGGAGGCCCCCATTGCCAGCCGGCCCTCGATGGTGCGCCGCTCGCGCCAGACGGTCTGGGTCAGGCGGTCCAGCCCCAATGCAATACCGGTCATGGTATTGCCGAGCAGCATGCCCAGTAGCGGAATCGCGTACTGCGGCTCCCACCAGGGGGTTGGCCCGACCATGGTGGTCAGCGCCAGCACCGTGACCGCGAATGCCGAGATGAACATGGTCACGGTGCCGATCCCGTAGCCCCACAGCCCGGCGAAGCGGCGCTGCTGGCGCGCCATCACCTCGTAGCCGGCCACCGCGAGCATGACCACGGCCATCAGCGCCACCCAGCCAAGCTGCGCGTGGTCGAACAGCGTCTGCAGGATCAGCCCGACCAGCAGCAGCTGGATCACGGTACGCGCCCCGGCGATCAGCAGGCTGCGCCCCAGGCCCATGCGCGCCCAGACCGTCACCCCGGCCAGCGCGACGACCAGCAGCGCCGCCAGACTCAGATCGAACGGAGAAAGCGAGATCAGCTCCATACGGGGGCCTCCAGCTTGCCGTTGCTGATGGTCAGGATGCGTCCACCGAGGCGCTGGCGTTGCAGCGTGTCATGGCTGACCCAAAGGGCCGCCGCCTCTTCCTCCGCTAGATATGTGCGTACCGCGCGTTCGATGCGCCTAGTGTTTTCCAGATCAAGGTTGGCGGTGGGCTCGTCCAGCAGGAGGACACGCGGCTGGTTCAGCAATGCGCGCAACAGGCCCAGGCGCTGCTTCTCGCCGCTGGAGAGGCGTTCGACCTCCCAGTGCAGGGACTCTTCCGGAAGGGCAACCTGCTCCAGCAGGTGCAGCGCCGTCTCGCGCGAGAAATCGGCGGGTAGGTGCTCGTCCACGCGCTCGCTCCACCAGGCGGTCTCGGCCGGCACATAGGCGACCTGCCGGCGCCATTGCACCGGAGTCATCGAGTCGCGGGGCACACCAGCCAGGCGGACCTCGCCGGTATTCGGATCCAGGTCCGCCAGCGCGCGCAGCAGCAGAGACTTGCCGGAGCCTGAAGCACCGGTAAGCTGCACCAGCTCGCCGGGCTGGAGTTGCAGTTCCAGCGGGCCCAGGTGGGCCGTTTTCAGCTCATGTGCTTCGAACAGGCGATCCATGCTGGCGGTTCCGGTCAGGCGAAAGCGGAATCGTAACCGAACCCGCGGGGCTTCGCGGGGGCAAAAAAAGAGGGCGCCGGGGAGGCGCCCTGAAAGCCAACATCCTTGAGTCCTGGGAGACTGTTGCTGTCGGCGTCGGAGGAGACACTTTGGGGGTTCGACCCGGCCCTCCAGGCCGAACCCCTGCGCGCGTTTCGAGTGTTTACTGCTTCCCGGTGAATTCCGGGTAGGCCTCGAGGCCACACTCGGTGATGTCGGCACCGATATCCTCGTCCTCTTCGCTCAGGCGAATGCCCATCACCGCCTTCAGGATGGCCCAGACGATCAGGGAAGCCGTGAAGACGAAGGCGAAGATGGCGAGCAGGCCCGCGATCTGGCCGAAGAACGTCGCGTCCGGGTTGGACAGCAGCACCGCCATCACACCCCAGATACCGGCGGTACCGTGCGCGGAGATCGCCCCGACCGGGTCGTCGATCTTCAGCTTGTCCAGCGCGACGATCGAGAAGACCACGATCACGCCACCAATGGCACCGATGATCATCGCCAGGAACGGGCTGGGCATCAGCGGCTCGGCGGTGATGGACACCAGGCCCGCGACCGCGCCGTTCAGCGCCATGGTCAGATCGGCCTTGCCGAACACCAGACGAGTGGTGATCAGGGCAGCGATCACACCCCCGGCCGCGGCCAGGTTGGTGTTGGCGAACACGGCGGCCACGGCGTTGGCGGATTCGATGTCCGAGACCTTCAGCTCGGAGCCGCCATTGAAGCCGAACCAGCCCAACCACAGGATCAGCACGCCCAGAGTGGCCAACGGCATGTTGGAGCCCGGGATCGCGTTGATCTGGCCGTCCTTGCCGTACTTGCCCTTGCGCGCCCCAAGGAGCAGCACACCGGCCAGCGCCGCAGCGGCACCCGTGAAGTGGACGATGCCGGAACCGGCGTAGTCGAGGTAGCCGATCTGGTCGAGGAAGCCTTCGCCCCAGCTCCAGAAGCCCTGGATCGGGTAGATGAAGCCGGTCAGCACGACCGCAAAGGCGAGGAAGGCCCACAGCTTCATCCGTTCGGCTACGGCACCCGAGACGATGGACATCGCGGTCGCCACGAACACGACCTGGAAGAAGAAGTCGGCACGATCGGAGTAGTAGATGTCGCCATCACTACCCAGCACGTCACCCACGGCGTTGTCGCCCGTGATCAGGAAGCCCAGGCTCGGGATCACGGAGCTCAGGCCATCGCCGTACATAATGTTGTAGCCGATCAGCATGTACATGATGCTGGCGATCGAATACAGGGCGATATTCTTGGTCGCGATTTCGGCGACACTCTTGGTGCGCACCATCCCGGCCTCGAGCATGGTAAAGCCCGCGGCCATCCACATCACCAGTGCACCGGCCACCAGAAAATAAAAGGTGTCCATCGCATAGGCGAGTTCGACAACTTGTTGTTCAATTTCCATGATTGAAATTCCTCATTCGATGGAAGAGGGAAAACCCTTAAAGGGCTTCCGGGCCGGTCTCGCCCGTGCGAATACGCACGACCTGCTCCACCGGGGTGATAAAGATCTTGCCGTCGCCGATCTTGCCCGTACTGGCAGACTTGGAAATGGCCTCGACCACCTGATCGACCAGGTTTTCGTCGACAGCCACTTCCAGTTTCACCTTGGGCAGAAAATCGACCACGTATTCGGCGCCGCGATAGAGCTCGGTATGGCCGCGCTGACGACCAAAACCCTTTACTTCGGTCATGGTCATTCCTTGCACGCCGATCTCCGAGATCGCCTCGCGGACATCATCAAGCTTGAACGGCTTGATCACGGCGGTAATCATCTTCATGTCGGACTCCTTGAGCGGGGCCGCCTGAGGGCGGACCCGCAGTTACTTGAGTGGAAAAGCCGGGTTTAGAACGTCTTGGTCCAGCCCACCCAGGCGCCAACGTCCTCGTCGGACTCGTCGACGTATTCAAGGTTGAAGCTGAACTCGCCCCAGTCGCCCGCATCGCGGGTGAGGCTCGCGGTGTAGTGGGTGTAGTTGTCGTTCTCGTCGGTGTCGTCGAAGGTCTGGCGACCGACCAGGAAGCCGACGCTGTAGACATCCATGAACGGGATATCGAGGCCGCCGTAGTAGTAGGTGTCCTTGCGCTCCAGGGCGGAGTCGGAGCTGTCGGTGACGACGTGTGCAATACCGGCGTACAGACCGACCGGGCCGGTATCGAAACTCAGCTCGCCGTAGATCTCGCCGAAGTCGGCGCTCAGGGAACTGCCACCAGCACGGGCATCGGGGTAGGCGTAGTAGACGTAGCCAACGTCGTAGCCAAGACCGTTGTCAAAGTCATCGGCAAACCCGAGATACAAATCGAGCTCATAGCTCGTCTGGTCTTCGACACCTTCATCGTCAGTGCCAAAGTCCACATTCGAGACCCAGGTACCGACGTAGAAACCGGACGCATGTTCGTAATCAATGCCGCCCTGAATTGCGGCGCCATCATCGGTTTCGGAACCACCACGGAAGTAGTAGTTGGAGACTGCCCCAATGTTCACGGAAAGCTCCGCGGTGGCAGTAGAGGTAAAGGCCACACCACCGGTGGAGCCGACAGTGACGATGGCGGCGGCCAGCGCGGAACGAGTGAACTTCTTCATATTGTGTTCTCCCAGTTGTGCAATCGAGTGTCGCGTAGTCGACACCCGGTCCTTGCACAGGCCGTGCCATATCGGGAAAACGGAGCCAGATCGGCTTTTCACAACACCTGTTGCAGGTGAACGACGCCAGCACGCACAAAAGCGGTGCGCACTAAAAGTGCACACGCACCATATTGGGTCAAGGAATGATAAATCTGTGACCGGCCGCACGGCCGGGGTCGAGGCGAACTAGGACAGGAACCGACGCAAAGGGATCAGGTAGAGGCTGGCAGGGTGCCGCGTTCGACCACGATGCCGACCTCGGCCACACCGGCGACCGCGCCGGGCTTGCCCAGCTCGATGCGCACCCACGGGGTGCGAAACTCGGCCATCAGGGCCTCCGCGATCTCCTCGGCCAGGGATTCCAGCAGCGCGTGGGGTTCGCGCGTGACGATCGCGCGCACGGCATTGGCCACCGCCTCGTAATCGACCGTGTCCGTGATCTCGCCCGAGTGCGCAGCGATGCGCGTGTCGGTAGCTAGCTGGATATCAAAGCGCAGGGGGCGCTGGATGCGCTGCTCCCAATCATAGACGCCGACGACGGCATCAATGCGCAGATCCTTGAGGTAGATTCGATCCATCCCGTACCTTTGCGGTCCGGCCCTGGCGGCCGGCGCCTATCGTACTGGCTTGCCCACAGCAGGTACACCGAACCGGTATCATGGCGCGGCAGCTTCCCAAGGACATTCCTGATGCCCGAGCGCTTTCACGATCTGCCCTGGCCAGACAATCCGGAAGGGTCACCCCGAAAGGTCGGCGTGGAGATCGAGATGGCCGGCGTCTCGCTCGAACGCATGGCCGAGGCCATCCGCGCCGAGTTCGGCGGGCAGGTCCGCTGCGAAAGCCCGTTCGTCGCCCGGGTCTGCGATACGGACCAGGGTGATTTCCAGGTGGAGCTGGATGCCCGGGTACTGAAGGACCGGGCGTATCGCAGCCACCTGCGGCGGCTGGGCATCGAGCTCGACGACACCGACGAGGCGGCGCTCGACCGCTGGCTGGCCGATGCCGCCGGGCGCCTGGTACCGCACGAGATCGTCGCACCACCGATACCGGCCTCGGCGCTTCCCCGGCTGGATCGCGTTCGGGCCGCACTGCAGGAAGACGGTGCCCTTGGGACCGAGCGTTCGCTGCTCTACGCGTTCGGGCTGCAGCTCAATATCGAGGTCCACAGCACCGATGCCGCCTGGATCCTCGATGTCCTGCGGGCCTTCCTGCTGCTCTACGAGATGCTGACGAACGCGGGCGAGATCGACCTGGCCAGACGCCTGTCGCCCTACATCCGCGCATTCCCAGGCACCTTCGTCCGCGAGACCCTGAACCCGGACTTCCAGCCGGACCAGGGGGAACTGATTGACCACTACCTCGCGCACAACACCACGCGTAATCGGCCGCTGGACATGCTGCCGCTGTTTGCCGAACTGGATCAGGAGCGGATCGACGCGGCCCCGGTCGAACATGAGCTGGTCAAGGCCCGGCCCGCGTTCCACTATCGTCTGCCCAACTGCGAGATCGACGATCCCGAATGGAGCCTGGCCCACCCCTTTAACGGCTGGGTCGAAGTGGAACGGCTCGCCGCGGACCGGGAACGCCTGCAGCGGATGAGCCGTGAATACCTGGAACGCCCCACCCAGGCACTGGGTCGCTGGGCCGACGACTGGGCCAGGAAGCTGCGTGGCTGGTTCTGAGTACGACACCATGAGCAACGCCGGACCGGCGCGGCGTCCGGTGGTCGCGATCACAGGACCCGACCAGGGCGGAGGCCCCGCCTGGCTGTTCACCGCGCTGGCCGTCTGGCGCGCCGGCGGTCGACCCCTGCGCGTACGCCCCGGCAAGCCGCGCCCCCATCAATCGTTCGACGCACTGGTGGTCGGGGGCGGTGCGGATGTCGATCCCGAACTGTACGGGGAGTCGCTGCCTCAGGGCCCGAACCCCGAGGCCATTCGCGGCGCGGAACGGCGCCTGTCCCAGCGGCTGATCGGGTACCTTTTCTATCCCGCGCTCTGGCTGCTGCGGCGGCTGTTCCAGTCGCATGGCGGCGTGCTGGATGTGGAACGTGACCGGCTGGAGAAGGCGCTGATCCATCGCGCGCTGGACGAGCACCGTCCTGTACTGGGGATCTGTCGCGGGATGCAGCTGGTCAACGTGGTGCGCGGCGGGACGCTACAGCAGGATCTGGCCGAGTTCTATGTCGAGACCCCGCAAGCGCGCAGTCTGCTGCCGGTCAAGCCGGTCTTGCTCGATGGCCGCAGCCATCTGGCCGAGATACTGGGCGCGGGCACGATCCATGTGAACGCGCTGCACAATCAGGCGGTGGACCAACTCGGCCAGGGGATGCGGATCGTCGGGCGCGAGGAGACGGGCGTCGTCCAGGCGATCGAGGCCGAAAACGGCTGGTGTATCGGCGTGCAGTGGCACCCCGAATACCTGCCGCAGAAGACCCGCCACCAGCGCCTGTTCCGTGCGCTGGTGGCGGCCACCCAGTCGATCTGATCAAGCTTCCAGGGCCCGGGCCGGGCCAAAGAACTCGAAGAAACAACGCTCGTCCGGCACACCCAGTTCACGCAACTGCTGACGCACCTGCCGCATAAAGGGCGTCGGCCCCAGGAAGTAGACGTCGACCTCCGTGCGATGCGGGAGCCACTCGGCGAGCTTCTCCTGAGTCAGGAAGCCCGTCGCGTCGGCGGCGTCATCGGCCCCGGGCTCGCTGTAACAGAAGTACGGGCGCAGGTGATCGTGCTCCCGTGCCCTCGCCTCAACCTGCTCGCGAAAGGCATGGACCCCGCCGTGGCGGGCGCAATGGATGAAGTGCACCCGGCGCCCAGCCTCCAGTGCCGGCTCCAGCATGGCCATGGTCGGGGTAATCCCCACACCCGCCGAGATCAGGGCCAGCGGACGACTGCTTTCGCGCAGGACGAAATCTCCGGACGGCGGGGTAAGCTCCAGTACATCGGCCTCCTGGATGCGGTCGTGCAGAAAACGCGATACCCGGCCTTCCGGCTCCCGTTTCACGCTGATGCGCAACCCGTCCGCGCCCGGCGGGATGGAGAGCGAGTAGTTGCGGCGCAGCTCTTCGCCATCAATGTCGACCTTCAGCCCGATGTACTGGCCGGGCTGGAACGGGGGGACCGGCCCGCCGTCCTGGGGTTCCAGATAGAACGAGGTGATCTCCTCGCTCTCCGGCACCTTGCGCCGCACGACAAACGAACGCAGTCCGCGCCAGCCGCCCGCCTGCGCCTCGGCCTGCTGATAGGCATCCTCCTCGACAGCGATCAGGATATCCGCCAGCTGCTGGTAGGCCGCACCCCAGGCCTCCAGCACGGCATCGGTCGCGATCTCCTCGCCCAGCAGCTCGCGCATTGCCCGCAGCAGGCACTCACCCACAATCGGGTAGTGCTCCGGCTGCACCTGCAGCGACACATGCTTGTTCACGATCTGCCCGACCAGCGGGCCCAGGGCCTCCATCTCGTCGATGTGCCGCGCGTACTGCAGCACCGCATTCGCCAGCGCCCGCGCCTGCTGGCCGCTCGCCTGATGGGCCTGATTGAACAGGGGCCGCACCTCGGGGTAATCGCGAAACATGATGCTGTAGAAGTGGCGGGTCAGGTCCTCGCCCCCGGACTCCAGGATAGGGACGGTCTTCTGGATGATGGCTTTGTGGTCGTCCGACAGCATGTATACCTCCTTATGGTGCTTTTCGCATGCAGCTTTATACGGGAGCGGGAATCTGCCGTCAAACGATGCATGCTCAATGCACCTTAAAACCGGGTACCGCCACCTCAGGCGCCTGCCTCTGTCACGGTGGTAAACTGCGCGCCCGCATTCCTCAACAGCCAAAACCGCCATGGATACCCAGACGGCCCATTCCGTAGCTCATGTCCTGATCGAGGCGCTGCCCTATATCCAGCGCTTCGCGGGCAAGACGATCGTGATCAAGTACGGCGGCAACGCCATGACCGAGGACCACCTGAAGGCCTCGTTCGCGCGCGACATCGTGCTGCTCAAGCAGGTGGGCGTGAATCCGGTGGTGGTACATGGCGGCGGCCCGCAGATCGGGCAGCTGCTGGAACGGCTGGGCAAGCAGACGGAGTTCGTCAACGGCCTGCGCGTGACCGACCGCGAGACCATGGACGTGGTGCAGATGGTGCTCGGCGGGATCGTGAATCAGGAGATCGTCTCGCTGATCAACCGCTTCGGCGGGCGCGCGGTGGGCCTGACCGGCAAGGACGGCCAGATGATCCGCGCAAACCCGCTGCGCGACTACGGCGCGTCCGAGGGTCAGCCGACCGTGGACCTGGGCCATGTGGGCGAGGTCGAAGGGGTGGACCCCGCCATCGTGCATACCCTGGACGAGAGCGACTTCATCCCGGTGATCGCGCCAATCGGCTTCGATCGAGAGGGCAAGGCCTACAACATCAATGCCGACACGGCGGCCGAGAAGCTCGCAGTGGTGCTGGACGCGGAAAAGCTGTTCCTGCTGACCAACACCCCGGGGGTACTGGACGGCAACGGGGAACTACTGCCCAAGCTGTCGGCCCCGCAGGTGGACGAGATGATCCGCGACGGGACGATCCACGGCGGGATGATCCCGAAGATCCGGTGCGCGCTGGATGCGGTGCGCAGCGGCGTCAATGCCACGCATATCGTCGATGGCCGCGTGGAACACGCGGTGCTGCTGGAGCTTCTGACCGACGAGGGCGTGGGCACCCTGATCAGTCGCTAGACCGACGGACGTTTACGGGCGTTTCTAGCCTTCGCCGTTGCCGACCAGGCGCTGATAGTCCTCACGGTCCAGATCCAGCCTCTGCTGGATGGCGGCAAGGCGGTCTTCCTGCCCCCGGCGGTACGCGCGCTCGCGGTCAATACGCGCCTCCAGATCCTCCAGCTGCACCTCGAACCGTGCGCGCGCCGAAGCCGACTCGCTGGATTCATACTGACGACGAATACGTTCGCGCTCGCGCAAGAGCGTGATCTCCTGCGCCTCGGAGCGCGCGATATCCCCGCCAATGGCCGCCACACGGCGCGCGCGCAGCTCTTCGATCTCGTCCAGATTCTCGTAGGCCTGACGCAGCTGACGCTCGCGCGCCGCCTGGTCGGCCCGCGCCTGGCGCGCGGCCTCCAACTCCTGCTGCGCACGTTCCTGTTCGGCCCGGGCCTGCTCACGCTCCTCGGCGGTAGGGGGAGCGGGTATGATCTCCCGCATCAGGCCACGGGAATCAAACACGCGGCGCTCGCGCTGGCTGGCCTCGGGCTGTGGGGTGTTCGAGTAATGCACGGTGCCGTCATCATCGACCCAACGATAAATATCCGCGTGCGCCGGCAGCGCCAGCACCAGTGCCAGCACCCCCCAAAAAACGCCGCGCCACCACACGGAACCGCGCTTTCTGCCCCCTGACATGACCATACTCGAACACCTCGGCCTGCTCTTCATCGCCATCCTGGCGAATGGATTCTCCGCCCTTGCGGGCGGCGGGGCCGGCCTGTTGCAGTTGCCGGTCCTCATTTTTCTGGGACTCCCCTATCCCGTTGCCCTGGCCACACACAAGATCGCCACCGTCGCGCTGGGCGCCGGGGCCAGTCTGCGGCACCTCAAGCAAAGCACATTCGAACCGGCGCGCCTAGCCGTCATTCTCGCGGCCGGTCTTCCTGGGGTGCTGATCGGTGCCTGGCTGGTATTGGGAATCCCTCCACGGGCCGGCGAGATCGCCCTGGGCCTGCTGACAATTGCCCTGGGCTGGTACTCCTGGCGCCGGCCGCAACTAGGGCAGGCCGTGCGCGAGACCGACAAGACCCTGCAGCACGCCGTGATCGGCGCACTGGGGCTGTTCATCATCGGCATCCTGAACGGCTCGCTGGCCTCCGGCACCGGACTGATGGTGACGCTCTGGCTGGTGAGCTGGTACGGGATGAGCTACACCCAAGCGGTTGGATACACCATGGTGCTGGTGGGACTGGTCTGGAATGGCGCCGGGGCCCTGTTGCTCGGCTCCTTCGGCACCGTCCAGTGGGATTGGCTGCCGGCGCTGCTGGTCGGCAGTTTCATTGGCGGCTATCTGGGGGCGGCCCTGGCCCACCGCTACGGCAATCGACTGGTCAAGCGGACGTTCGAGGTGGTGACCGTGCTGACCGGGATCGCGCTACTGGCCCCGGTGCCCTGATCACGGGCGAACACGCAGACAAAAAGAAGCCCCGCACGAGGCGGGGCTTCCGTTAGCGGCACATCTTGCAGCCGATCAGGCGGACCGGGCCTCGCGCTCGGCCTTGGCTTCCGCCTTGGCCTCGTCGCTGTCGTCGTAGCCGATGTTCGGCGCGAGCCAGCGCTCGGCATCTTCGAACGACATGCCCTTGCGCTTGGCGTAGTCCTCGACCTGGTCGCGGTTGACCTTGCCCAGACCGAAGTAGCGCGACTCCGGATGGGCGAAGTACCAACCGGACACGGCCGAGACCGGCAGCATCGCGTAGCTCTCGGTGAGCGTCATGTCCGCGTGCTCTTCGGGCTGCAGAAGCTCCCAGAGCGTGCCCTTCTCAGTGTGCTCGGGGCAAGCCGGGTAGCCCGGGGCCGGGCGAATGCCCTGGTACTTCTCGTCGATGAGGTCCTCGTTCGGCAGCGCCTCGTCCGGGACATAGCCCCAGTAGTGCTTGCGCACGTACTGGTGCATGCACTCGGCAAAGGCCTCGGCCAGGCGGTCCGCCAGGCTCTTCACGAGAATCGCGTGATAGTCGTCGTTGGCCTTCTCGTATTCTTCGGCCTTCGCGTCGACATCGCCACCGGCGCTGACCGCAAACGCACCCAGGTAGTCCGGGCCGCCGGCCTCCTTCGGCATCAGGAAGTCGGCCAGCGAGTGGCTCGGCTGCCCCCGGCGCTTCTCGGTCTGCTGACGCAGGTGGTGCAGCTTCTTCAGCACCTTCGAGCGGCTTTCGTCGGTATAGACCTCGATGTCGTCGTCATTAACGGTGTTCGCCGGGAAGAAACCGACCACTCCACGCAGGGTGACCCACTTCTCCTCGATCATGCGATCGAGCATCTCCTGCCCATCCTTGAACAGCTTGCGCGCCTCTTCGCCCACCTTCTCGTCATCGAGGATGCGCGGGTAGGCGGCGTGCAGCTGCCAAGAGTGGAAGAACGGCGTCCAGTCGATGAAGTTCTTCACCTCGTTCAGGTCGAAGTCGTCGAAGCGCAGCAGCACGGAACCGTCGCCATGCGGGTGCAACACCTTCGGCTCGCCCGGCAGCTGGTCGGTCTCCAGCGCCTTCGGCTTGGTCGGGGTATAGCTCGACCAGTCGATCTGCGGCTTGTTGGAACGCGCCTTCTCCAGGCTGACCCACTGGGTCTTCTTCTTGCGCCCGGCGTTCTGCACGCGCAGTTTTTCGTATTCCTCGCGAATCTCGGCGGCGTAGTTCTCGCGCAGTTCGGGGCTGATCAGGCTCTGGGCCACGCCCACGGCACGCGAGGCGTCCTTCACCCAGACCACCGGGCCGGAGTAGTTCGGCTCGATCTTGACCGCGGTATGGGCGCGCGAGGTGGTGGCACCGCCAATCATCAGCGGTGTGCTCATGCCTTCGCGCTCGAGATCAGCGGCGAAGTTGGCCATCTCCTCCAGCGACGGGGTGATCAGGCCGGACAGGCCGATGACGTCCACATCGTGTTCCTTGGCGGCCTTCAGGATCTCGGCACCCGGCTGCATCACGCCGATGTCGATGACCTCGAAGTTGTTGCACTGCAGCACGACGCCGACGATGTTCTTGCCGATGTCGTGGACGTCGCCCTTCACCGTGGCCATCAGGATCTTGCCGTTGTTCTCGGTGCCGGTCTTCTCGGCCTCGATGTACGGGATCAGGTGGGCCACGGCCTTCTTCATCACGCGCGCGGACTTGACCACCTGCGGCAGGAACATCTTGCCCTCGCCAAACAGGTCGCCGACCACGTTCATGCCGTCCATCAGCGGGCCCTCGATCACCTGGATCGGGCGGTCGTACTGCTGGCGTGCCTCTTCGGTATCCTCGACCACGTAGGTGTCGATGCCCTTGACCAGGGAGTGCTCGAGGCGCTTGGTGACTTCCCATTCACGCCACTCGAGGTTCTCTTCCTTCTTGCCGCCGCCCTGGCCCTTGTACTCCTCGGACAGGTCAAGCAGCCGCTCGGTCGCGTCATCGCGACGGTTCAGGACCACGTCCTCGACCGCTTCCTTCAGCTTCTCGTCGATGTCGTCGTAGACCGCCAGCTGGCCGGCGTTGACGATCCCCATGTCCATACCCGCCTTGATGGCGTGGTACAGGAACACCGCGTGGATCGCCTCGCGCACCGGCTCGTTGCCGCGGAAGGAGAACGACACGTTGGACACGCCGCCGGAGACCAGCGCGTGCGGCAGGTCCTGCTTGATGCGACGGGTGGCCTCGATGAAGTCCACGCCGTAGTTGTTGTGCTCCTCGATACCGGTCGCGACCGCGAAGATGTTGGGGTCGAAGATGATGTCCTCGGCCGGGAAGCCGACCTTCTCGGTCAGCAGCTTGTAGGCGCGGGTGCAGATCTCGACACGGCGGTCCTCGTTATCGGCCTGGCCGTCCTCGTCGAAGGCCATGACCACGATCGCGGCGCCGTAGCGACGGCACAGCTGGGCCTGCTTGATGAAGTTTTCCTCGCCCTCCTTCATGGAGATCGAGTTGACCACCGGCTTGCCCTGAACACACTTCAGGCCGGCCTCGATGATCTCGAACTTGGAGGAGTCGATCATCACCGGCACGCGGGCGATGTCCGGCTCGCCGGCCAGGAGGTTCAGGAAGCGCACCATCGCGTCCTGAGACTCCAGCATCCCCTCGTCCATGTTGATGTCGATGATCTGGGCGCCGCCCTCGACCTGGTTCAGCGCGACTTCCAGCGCGACGTCGAATTCCTCGTTCTGGATCAGACGCAGGAACTTGCGCGAGCCGGTCACGTTGGTGCGCTCGCCGACGTTCACGAACAGCGAGTCGTCGGTGATGTTGCACGGCTCGAGACCCGACAGGCGGCAGGCCGGGGCAATCTCCGGCACCTTGCGCGGGGCGTGCTTCTCGACCGCCTCGCGCATCGCGCGGATGTGCTCCGGCAGCGTGCCGCAGCAGCCGCCGATGATGTTCAGCATGCCCTGCTCGGCCCAGGGGCCGACGTCCTCGGCCATCTGTTCCGGGGACTCGTCGTAGTCACCGAACTCGTTCGGCAGACCGGCGTTGGGGTGCGCGGACACGTGGGTGTCGGCGATGCGCGACAGCTCTTCCACGTACTGGCGCATTTCCTTCGCGCCCAGCGCGCAGTTCAGGCCGATGGAGACCGGGTTCGCGTGACGTACCGAGTTCCAGAAGGCCTCGGTGGTCTGCCCGGACAGAGTACGGCCGGAGGCGTCGGTGATCGTCCCGGAGATCATGATCGGGAGTTCCTTCCCGAGCTCGTCTTCCAGGGTCTTCACCGCAAAGATCGCGGCCTTGGCGTTCAGGGTGTCGAACACCGTCTCGATCAGCAGCAGGTCCACGCCGCCCTCGACCAGGGCCTCGGCAGCCTCCTTGTAGGAATCGACCAGGGTGTCGAAGTCGACGTTACGCGCACCCGGGTCGTTCACGTCCGGCGAGATCGACGCGGTGCGGTTGGTCGGCCCGAGGATGCCGGCGACAAAGCGCGGCTTGTCCGGGGTCTTCTCCGTCCAGGCATCAGCGGCCTTGCGCGCGAGCTTCGCGGATTCGCGGTTCAGCTCGGGGACCAGGTCCTCCATGTGGTAGTCCGCCATCGCGATGCGGGTACCGTTGAAGGTGTTGGCCTCGATGATGTCGGCGCCGGCCTCGAGATAGTCGTTGTGGATCTGCTCGATGATGTCCGGACGGGTCAGCGACAGCAGGTCGTTGTTGCCCTTCAGATCGGACTCCCAGTCCTTGAAGCGCTCGCCGCGGTAATCGGCCTCCTCCAGCTTGTACAGCTGGATGGTCGTGCCCATCCCGCCGTCCAGAATCAGGATGCGCTCTTTCAGCGCTTTCTCGATGTCGTTTCGCGTTGCCGTCATGTGCGGTACACCATTGTGTTGAATGGATTCATGGTCATGACCGGGCGTCCAGGCCCGGCGGGAACCCGCCTTTGGGGCGGTGTTCCGGATGTTGATGTACGGGCCCGGTCTCCTCTTTTGCGCCCGTCGCGAGTCGTGTCACGATAGCCGTATGCAGGAGCACCCGATCCGTTGGTTTGTTACGGCCCCACAGGCCTGTCCCTATCTGGACGACCGCGAGATGCAGAGCCTGCTGGTCGACCCCGCGGTCAGCCTGGGCGGGGCGCGCTATGGGCAACTGCTCGCCGAGGGCTTTCGCCGCAGCGGCCAGTTCGTCTATCGCCACCACTGCCCGACGTGCTCGGCCTGCGTTCCGGTGCGGATCCCGGTTGCGGATTTCGCACCCAGCCGCAGTCAGCGCCGCTGCCTGAAACGCAATCATGATCTCGCGGTCACAATTACGCGCCCTCCGGACCAGCCCGGGCATACGCCCTGCGCGGATCTCGACGAGCACATGCCGCTGTTCTCACGCTATCTCGCCCACCGCCATACCGGCGGCGGCATGGAACGCATGGGGCGCGACGATTACGCGGGCATGCTTAGCCACCGCAACGGTCCGGTGGATATCCTCGAATTCCGCCGGGACCACGAGCTGGTGGCCGTTGCGCTCACCGACCGCACCCCACAGGGGCTGTCGGCCATGTACAGCTTTTTCGATCCGGAGACCCCGGATCGCGGCCTGGGCACCCTCGCCGTGCTTACGCAGATCGCGCATGCCCGGCGGCAGCGCCTGCCGCATGTCTATCTCGGGTACTGGATCGACCAGGCCCCGAAGATGGCCTACAAGACCCGATTCCGGCCCATCGAGGGCCGGGTGAACGGGGTCTGGAAGCGGCTGACGACCCACCCGTAGCGGCCGCCAGCCCTCCCCGGTCGACTTACTCGGCCGGCTTGCGGAAGCGGAAGATGCCCCAGGTCAGATAACCCGACTTGCCGCCATCCACCCAGTGCTGCAGACCCTGCTTCATGCGGTCGATGTAGTCCTGGGAGATATAGCCACGCAGCTCCTCTTCGCGCGACTCCAGTTCCTGCTTCACACGACCATAATGCGTCGCGATCTGGTTGGAGTGCTCCTCGAAGCTGACCTCGTAGAGCCCCGCTTCCTTGGCCGCCTCGCGATAAAGCGAGGGGCTGGCCAGCGAGTCGAGGTGGATGCGGGCCAGGATCGGATCGAGCACGCCATCCGGGCAGTTGTCGGTCTGCATCGGATCGGTGAAGATCAGCCAGCCACCCGGCTTCAACACGCGCGCGGCCTCCTTGATCACTTCCTTTTTCTTGTCGTTCTGGCTGTGCAGGAACGAGTCCTCCGACCAGACGACATCGTAGGAGGCATCCGGCTCGTCGACCTTCTCGAAGGAGCCGTCGACCACGGTGATCTTGTGGTCGAGATGACGCGCCTTGTTGATCTCGCGATCACGCTCGTTCTCCTTCTCGGAGAGATTGAGCGCGGTCACGTCACAGCCGTAGTTCTCGACCAGATAGCGGGCCACGCCACCATACCCGGCGCCCATGTCGAGCACGCGCCATTCCGGCTGCGGCTCGCCGAGCAGGTCGGACATGTGCGCGACGGTGCGCCGGCTGGCGTCACCGATCGGCTCGCCCTGGTACTCGTACATACCGATGTGGAGGTCTTCGCCACCCCACACCAGCTTGTAGAAGGTATCGGCGTCTTCGCTGTTGTAGTAGTCGCGCGCCGTCTCGACGACGTCGGAATACTGGTTGCTCATCGGTTCTCGTCCTCGATGTAACGCTTGTCGGCGACGTGAATGAAGAAGTCCGGATCCGTCTCGCGGTAGGTTTCCTGGAAATCGCCGTAGGTCTCGATCTGCTGGAAGCCGACCTCGCGCATCAGGCGACGCACATAGGCCTTGCGCAGCGGGAACATATTCAGGAAGTACTCGGAGCCATCCGGGAAGCGGTACTGGAAGCGGGCCAGACCCTCATCCACATGCGCCGGCTGCACCTGGACGTCGTCGCCGCAGTAGTAGTACGTATGCTTGGACGAGTAGCCGTGATCCATGATGGTGTCGTAGTTGCGCTGATCAAGGATCAGCACGCCATCGTGGTTCAGGGCGGAGTAGAACTCGGCCAGGGCCTTGCGGCGGTCGTGTTCGTTGAACAGGTGGGTAAAGGAGTTACCCAGGCAGACCACCGCGTCGTAGCGGCCGTAGATGTCGCGGTTCAGCATGCGCCAGTCGGCCTGCACGGTGCGCAGGATGTGACCCCGCTTGCGACCGTTTTCGAAGGCCTTGGCCAGCATCTCCGGGGCACCATCGGCGGCCACCACATCGAAACCGGCCTCACGCAGCTGCACAGAATGGAAGCCGGTCCCGGCCGCCACATCCAGCACGCGTTTGGCGCCACGCTTTTTCAGCTCTTCGATGAAGAAGGTGCCTTCGCTCTTGGCGCGGTTATCCCAATCGATCAGGTCGTCCCACTTGTCGACAAAACCGGTGGTGTATTCGTTGAGATAGTTCTCGGTATCGCGACGTTCGGTCGGCTTCTCGCCGAAATCCTGATCATTCTTGATGTTCGCGGACATGCTGATTCCTCTTGGCTGTACTGCGTTATTCACGCGGTCCAGCCGACCTTCGGCCGGACCGCCGGAACCAAGCCCACCGGACGCCGTCGCGCACCTCGCTCGGGCGGCACATCGACGATGATCCGGACCGGGCTGACTGCGCCCGGCGATCAGGCGTCCTCTCCCACACGCGCGTTGTCGGGCAGCGCCTGCGGCCGGCCGAAGCCGGTTTTCCCTTGCATCCGGAAGGGCAATCGGGCCCGGATGCCGAACCGTGGTCTGGCGGGCCCACCCGCCTGGTTCGGGGAAACGGTAACGGCGCCTCGCAACGCGTCGGGTCGCGGGCGATTTGGTTCCGAAATCGTTTTAATACCCTGAAGGTTTTGCACAAAAATTACAAGTTGTTTTGCGCAAAAGTACGAGCGAGCGGCCGCCACGGGGGCCTCGAACACGGACCACCCCTCCCGACGAGCTTCGCTATAATGGGGGCTTTTGATCCTTTCCCAGAGGCCCCCGAATGACCGCCAGCCGCCCCGTCCGCCGCGCCCTGTTATCCGTATCCGAAAAGACCGGCGTAGCGGAGCTCGCGCGCGCCCTGCACGAACGGGGCGTCGAACTCCTGTCCACCGGCGGCACCGCCCGCCTGCTGGCCGAGGAAGGCCTGCCGGTGACCGAAGTCTCGCAGCACACAGGCTTCCCCGAAATCATGGATGGCCGGGTGAAGACCCTGCACCCGCGCATCCACGGCGGGCTGCTCGGGCGGCGCGATATCGACGCCGACGTGATGGCCGAGCAGGAGATCCCGCCGATCGACCTGCTGGTCGTGAACCTCTATCCGTTCGAGGCGACGGTCGCGCGGCCCGGCTGCACACTGGAGGAGGCGATCGAAAACATCGACATCGGCGGGCCGGCGATGCTGCGCGCGGCGGCCAAGAACTATCGCGACGTGGCCGTCGCCACCAGCCCGGACCAGTACGGCGCCATCGTCGATACCCTGACCGAGCACGGCGAGGTCCCGGCGCCCCTGCGCTTTCGCCTGTCGGTGGCGGCCTTCGACCATGTCGCCCGCTATGACGCGGCGATCAGCAACTACCTCTCGGCGCTGGACGAGGACGGCGAGGCGGAATCCTTCCCGGGCCAGCTTAATGCCACCTTCGAGCGTGTCGAGGCGCTGCGCTACGGCGAGAACCCGCACCAGCGCGCCGCGTTCTATCGCGATCCCGCACCGGCACCCGGCTCGCTGGCCAGCTACCGCCAGCACCAGGGCAAGTCCCTGTCCTACAACAACCTGGCCGATGCCGACGCGGCCTGGGAATGCGTGCGCCAGTTCGAGGCCGGGGCCTGCGTGATCGTGAAACACGCGAACCCCTGCGGCGTGGCCGTCGCCCCGACCCAGCTGATGGCCTACGAACGCGCCTTCCAGACCGACCCCACCTCGGCCTTCGGCGGCATCATCGCCTTCAACCGCCCGCTGGATGGCGATACCGCACACGCAATCGTCAGCCGCCAGTTCGTGGAGGTCGTGATCGCCCCGGAAATCACCCCGGGCGCGCTGCGCGCCCTCGCCACCAAGAAGAACGTCCGGGTACTGGAGATCCCGCCGGCCGCCACGGCCCTGGGGCTCGACTACAAGCGGATTGGGGGCGGACTGCTGGTACAGGACGCCGATCGTGGCTCGCTCGCGGATGCGGAACTGAAGACCGTGACCGCGCGGGCCCCTTCCGAGCAGGAGACCCGGGACCTGTGCTTCGCCTGGCAGGTCGCGAAGTACGTGAAGTCGAATGCCATCGTCTATGCGCGTGACGAACAGACCATCGGGGTTGGCGCCGGCCAGATGAGCCGGGTCTATTCCGCGCGGATCGCAGGCATCAAGGCGGCGGACGAGGGCCTGCAGGTCGCCGGTTCGGTGATGGCCTCGGACGCCTTCTTCCCATTCCGCGACGGCATCGACGCAGCCGCCGAGGCCGGCATCACCGCCGTGATCCAGCCGGGCGGCTCGATGCGCGACGATGAGGTAATCGCCGCCGCCAACGAACACGACATCGCGATGCTGTTCACCGGCATGCGCCACTTCCGCCACTGAGGTCCGTGATGAACGTACTCGTTATTGGGAACGGCGGCCGCGAGCATGCCCTGGCCTGGAAACTGGCCCAGTCCTCGCGCGTACAGCGCGTGCTGGTCGCCCCCGGCAATGCCGGCACCGCGCGCACGGACAAGTGCGAGAACCACGCGGTGGACGTCACCGACATCGATGGCCTGCTGGCCCTGGCCGAGCGCGAAGACATTGCATTCACGGTAGTCGGCCCGGAGGCGCCGCTGGTTGCCGGCGTGGTGGATGCCTTCCGCGCCGCGGGCCGGCGCTGCTTCGGCCCGACGGCGAAGGCCGCGCAGCTCGAGGGCTCCAAGAGCTTCGCCAAGGACTTCATGCAGCGCCACGGCATCCCCACCGCCGCCTACGGCAGCTTCGAGGACGAGGCGGCCGCGCTGGACTTCATCAAGACCCACGGGGCCCCGATCGTGGTCAAGGCCGACGGGCTGGCCGCCGGCAAGGGCGTGATCCTCGCGCAGACCGAGGACGAGGCCTGCGCAGCGGTGCGCGACATGCTGGCCGGCAACGCCTTTGGCGAAGCGGGTCATCGTGTGGTGATCGAGGAATTCCTGCGCGGCGAGGAGGCCAGCTTCATCTGCATGGTGGACGGCGAGCATGTGCTGCCGCTGGCCTCCTCACAGGACCACAAGGCACGCGACGATGGAGACCAGGGGCCGAACACCGGCGGCATGGGCGCCTACTCGCCGGCCCCGGTGGTCACAGACGCGCTGCACGCGCGTATCCTGCGCGAGGTCATCGAACCGACCGTGCGCGGTATGGCCGCCGATGGCGAACGCTATAGCGGCTTTCTCTATGCCGGCGTGATGATCGACGCCGAGGGCAATCCGAAGGTGCTGGAGTTCAACTGCCGCTTCGGCGACCCGGAGACCCAGCCGATCCTGAGTCGCCTGGAGTCGGACCTGACCGATCTGGTCGAGGCCGCGCTGGACGGGCGCCTGGACCAGATCGAAGCACACTGGGATGCCCGCGTCGCCCTCGGCGTGGTACTGGCCGCCGGAGGATACCCGGGCGCCTACCGCAAGGGCGACGCGATCACCGGGCTCGAAGCGGTGGAGAATGACCCCGAGGCCTACGTATTTCATGCCGGGACCGCAACGCGCGAAGATGGCGCGGTCGTGACCGCCGGGGGCCGCGTGCTTTGCGTCGTGGGCCTTGGAAGGGACGTGAGATCCGCCCAAAAAAAGGCCTACGAGGCCGTGCACCGGATCCACTTCGAGGATATATACTGCCGGACAGATATCGGCTATCGCGCCGTCGCTCGCGAGGGATGATCCCGGGCGGCGGCCCACACCCTATTCTGGAGACCGCCGAATGGCCGCCCCCGAAGTAACGCACCTGCCTCACCTCCCCAATGACGTGGAGGGCCTGCGGCAATCGATTCGCGATGCCATCGTCCGCGTGGTGGGTGAAGACCCGCGCAAAGCCACCCACCGCGACTGGCTCGAGGCCCTGGCCTTCGCCATCCGCGAGCGCATGGTGGAACGCCGCCTGCTGACCCGCCGCCAGTTCGCCGAAGAAGACGTCAAGCGCGTCTACTACCTGTCGATGGAGTACCTGATCGGGCGCATGCTCGAGGCGAATCTGCGCAACATGGGCATCCTCGACGAGGCGCGCCAGGCAATGAGTGACCTCGGCGTGGATCTCGACCAGATCGTGGATCTCGAGGACGACGCGGCTCTGGGCAACGGCGGCCTCGGTCGACTCGCGGCCTGCATCCTGGAGTCACTGGCCACCCAGGGCTATCCCGGCTATGGCTATGGCATCCGCTACGAGTACGGCATGTTCCGCCAGGAGTTCGAGCCCCACCGCCAGGTCGAACACCCGGACAACTGGCTGCGTTACGGCAACCCCTGGGAGTTCCCGCGCTCGGATCGCAAGTACTCGATCCACTTCTACGGCTACGTGGTCGAGCACCATCATCCGAACGGCGAGACCCGTTACACCTGGGAAGACGGCGAGGAAGTCCTGGCCATGGCCTACGACTATCCGACCGCGGGCTACGGGCGACGCAACGTGAACAACCTGCGCCTGTGGGCCGCCAAGGCAACCCGCGACTTCGACCTGCGCTACTTCAACGAAGGGGATTACATCCGGGCGGTCGCGGACAAGAACGAGTCCGAGACCATCTCCATGGTGCTGTACCCGAACGACGCCACCGCGATCGGCAAGGAACTGCGCCTGAAGCAGGAATACTTCTTTGTTTCTGCCTCGCTGCAGGACGCCCTCGAACGCCACCTGGGGCTGGGCTACCCGCTGGACGCCCTGCCGGACAAGGCCGCGATCCAGCTGAACGACACCCACCCCGCGATCGCCGTGGCCGAACTGATGCGGCTGCTGGTCGATCACCACGAAGTAGCCTGGGATCGCGCCTGGGATCTGACCCGGCGGACCTTTGCCTATACCAACCACACCCTGATGCCCGAGACGCTGGAGACCTGGTCGGTCCCGCTGATGCAGCACGTGCTGCCGCGCCACATGGGCATCATCTACCAGATCAACCACGAGTTCCTGGAAGAGGTCCGGCATCGCTACCCGGGGGACAACGACCGCCTGGCGCGCCTGTCGATCATCGACGAGGAAGGCGAGCGCCGGGTCCGCATGGCGCACCTGGCGGTGGTTGGCTCGCACCACATCAATGGCGTCGCCGCACTGCATACGCGCCTGCTGCAGGAGACCCTGTTCGAGGAGTTCTTCGAGCTCTGGCCGGAGCGCTTCGTCAACGTAACCAACGGCGTGACGCCACGGCTGTGGATGATCCAGTCCAACCCGGCCCTGACCGAGCTCCTGGGCCGACGTATCGGCAACGACTGGCAATACGACCTGGAGCGCCTGCGCGCACTGGAACCCTACGCCACCGATCCGGAATTGCAGCGCGAATTCATGGCGGTGAAGCGCGCCAACAAGGCCCGGCTCGCGGACCTGGTGCGCGAACGCACCGGCGTGGAGCTGAACCCGGACGTGCTGTTTGACGTTCAGGTGAAGCGCATCCACGAGTACAAGCGCCAGCTGCTGAAGCTCCTGCACGTGGTGGACCTGTACCGTCGCATCCGCGCCGGCGAGGACATCCCGCCGCGCGTGGTGCTGTTCGGCGGCAAGGCCGCACCGGGCTACGCCCGCGCCAAGGCGATCATCCAGGTGATCAACGAGGTGGCCGACATCGTGAACCACGACCCGGCCGTTGGCGATCGCCTGAAGTGCGTGTTCTTCCCGAACTACGAGGTCAGCTCCGCCAGCATCATCATCCCGGCCGCGGACATCTCCGAGCAGATCTCCACCGCCGGCTTCGAGGCCTCCGGCACCGGCAACATGAAACTGGCGCTGAACGGGGCCCTGACCATCGGCACGCTGGATGGCGCCAACATCGAGATCCGCGATGCGGTTGGCGACGAGAACGTCTTCATCTTCGGGATGACCGCCGAAGAAGTGGTCGAGCACCGCGCCCGTGGCGAACAACCATCCGCCATCCTGAAGCGCACACCCGACCTGGCAGCCGCGGTGGACATGATCGAGTCGGGGTTCTTTACCTGCAACGACGCGGATACCCACCGCGAACTGGGGCGCTACCTGCGCGAAGACGATCCGTTCTTCGTACTGGCCGACTACTCGGCCTACGCGGAGGCCTGTGATCGGGCCGATGCCCTGTACGCGGACCCGGCCGCCTGGGCCGAGGCGGCGATCCACAATGTCGCTCGCATGGGCTTTTTCTCCATCGACCGCACGGTGCGCGACTACGCCAACCAGATCTGGGACGTCACCCCGGAGCCGGTTGCCCCCTCCAAGACCAACGGGGCCGCTTGACGGGTCAGTGTGCCGAGGGCTCGGGGGCGATCGCGCTGTAGATCGCGGAGTAGTCGGCATTCGCCAGCCCGCGATCCTGCGCCTGCTCCAGTAGCTCCGCCAGCAGTGGGAGCCACGGGCCGATCAGTTGCGCGTCCTCTGCGGCGCGCTCGGCCAGGCGCACGTCCTTCAGCAGGTGCTTGACCGGGAAGTTCGCCGTACCGAAGTCACCGGAGAGCATCTTGTCGAGCTTCTTGTCGAAGGTCGGCGCATACAGCGCCGACTCGCGCAGGATATCCATGAAGGTATCAACGTTCGCCCCTTCACGGCGGACCAGCCCCAGGCTCAGGGAAAAGGCGGCGGTCAGACTGGCGATCAGCTGGTTGAATGCGAGCTTCAGGGCCGCGCCCTGCCCCACCGGACCGACATGCCGCGGGTTCTCGCCCAGCGCCGCGAGGACCGGACGCGCGCGATCGAAATCCGCCTCCGTATCGGCGCCGGCCATGACCAGCAAGCGGCCCTCGCGCGCTTCCGGGACCGACCCCAGTACTGGCGCCTCGACATAACAGGCCCCAGAGCGGCGCAGGTGCTCGGCCAGCTGGCGGCTCTCGGCCGGCAGGATCGTCGCCATCTGGATCACGCAACGCCCGTTCAGCGCGCCTTCCGGCAACGCCCTCAGCACCGCCTGGATCGCGGCGGCATCCGAGAGCATCAGCACCAGGGTATCGGCTCCGGCGACGGCCGCCGCCGGCTCGGTGTGTACCGTTACCCCCTCGCTGGCCAGGTCGCTGGCACGCTCCGGGGTGCGGTTGTAGGCCTCGACGGAAAAACCGGCGCGCAAAAGACGCAGGCCCATGGGTTGCCCCATGAGCCCGCAGCCCAGCAGCGCCACGCGGGACGCAGCCATAGTGACCTCCTACTTGATCTTGTCGTCCAGGTCCTCCGTATACCCCAGCAGGGTATGCGGCGGTGGCGCCTCTTTCTGGTACTTGGTGGGCGTCACGGCCTCGGTGGAATGCAGGCTCTTCCACAGCCCGACCACCATCACGAGCATCACCACCGAGAACGGCAGGCCGACGCTGATCGCCGCTGCCTGCAGGGCGGCAAGCCCCCCCGCCAGCAACAGGATCGACGCCACGATCCCCTCAAGGATCGCCCAGTAGACCCGCTGGGTCACGGTCGGGTTGCGCACATCACCCGAGGCCAGGGTGTCGATTACCAGCGAGCCGGAGTCCGAGGAGGTGACGAAGAAGGTCACGATCAGCACCGTGGCCGCGGCCATGGCCAGCACCGCCAGCCAGTCCCACAGCGGCATCGCCTCGATCGTCGCGAACAACGCGGTGGACACGCTCTCCTCGACCGCGCCGGAGATATTGGCCACGCCACCCACCTCGTAGCCCATCGCGGTACCGCCGAACACCGAAAGCCAGACGAAGGCGGCGGCCGTCGGCGCCAGCAGCACGCCGGCCACGAATTCACGGATCGTGCGCCCGCGCGAGACACGGGCGATGAACATGCCGACATACGGGGCCCAGGAGATCCACCAGCCCCAATAGAAGATGGTCCAGGCGGTGGCCCAGCCAGTCTCGTCGATGGTATCGGCCCACAGACTCATCTCGGGCAGGTGCTGCACGTAAACACCGGTCGACTCCACCAGCAAGCGCAGGATGAACAGTGTCGGCCCCATGATCAGCAACAGCGCGAGCAGGATCACCGCCAGCCCGATATTGAAATTGGAAAGCCGTTTGATGCCGCGATCTACCCCGAGGGCGACCGAGCCCACTGCGATCAGAGTAATGATCGCGACCAGGATGATCTGCATGGCCGTGGATTCCTCGATCCCGAACACGTAGTTCAGACCCGAGTTGATCTGCATGACCCCGAGGCCCAGCGAGGTGGCCACCCCGAACATGGTCCCGAACAGGGCCACGATGTCGATCAGGTGCCCCCAGGGGCCATAGATGCGGTCCCCGATGAACGGATAAAGCGAGGAGCGAATCAGCAGGGGCAGGTTATGCCGGTAGGCATAGTAGGCCAGCGACAGCCCAACGACGATGTAGATCGCCCAGGCATGCAGCCCCCAGTGGAAGAAGGTGTAGCGCATCGCTTCGGCCGCGGCCGCGCTGGTCTCGCCATCGGCATGCGGCGGATCCAGGTAGTGGTACATCGGCTCGGCAATGCTCCAGAACAGCAGCCCGATCCCCATGCCTGCGGAGAAGAGCATCGCGAACCACGCGGCGTAGCTGAAACGCGGCGCCTCGAACTGGTCTCCGAGCCGTATGCCCCCGTAGCGCGAGAACATCAGGTACACGGAAAAGACCAGGAAGACCGTCACGACCAGCACGTAGTACCAGCCGAGATACTCGGAGATACCGGTCTGCAGCTTCTCGAAGATGCGCTCCGCCGTGTCCGGGAAGATCGCCCCGAACAGGACGAATGCCGCGATCACGGCACTGGAGATCCAGAACACCGGGCTGCAAATGATGCCGAAGCCGGCGATCCGGGTCTGGTTCAGCCCCGGGCTTGAAGACGGTTCTTCCATGCTTGGCTCCCCTATTCTTGTGTTGCGTTCAAACGCCGCACCGGCGTGTTGGGCACACCTCGGGACCTTGCATCCCGAGCCTTCCCGTGCGCCTGACGTTCGGGGACGCGCTCAGCCGGCGAAACAGGGCCGGCGGACGACGTTCCTACCGTAGCCAATGCCCCGGCAAACTGCAAAACACTTCACGGGTCGTCCTCGCCGCCGCTGCGTGTGAGCAGGAGGCCGCGCGCCTGCCCGCACACGCGTTCGCGCTCGATCGCCCACCCCCCCTCCTCCACGAAGCCCGGGTCGACCTCCGACTCCAGTTCCGCGTAGACGCGTGCACCGAGGCTCAACCAGCCCTGGGCGGCCAGCGCGGCGAGCGTCGGGGCCACCCGGCCCTGACCAAAGGGAGGGTCGAGAAACACGACATCGAAGGGGCCGCCCTCCGGGGGCTGGCCCAGCAAACGGGCCACATCATCACACCGGATATGCACCTGGGTGGCCCCCAGGCGTTCACGGTTGGCCTCGAGCTGGGCCGCCGCCCGCGCGTCGCGCTCGACCAGCCAGACTTGACGCGCGCCCCGCGAGGCGGCCTCGAACCCCAGGGCACCCGTGCCGGCGTACAGGTCCAGCACTCGCGCCCCCGGCAGCTGCGGCTGCAGCCAGTTGAACAGGGTCTCGCGCTGGGCATCCGCGGTCGGGCGCAGCCCCCCGACGGACGGCACCGGCAACCACTGGCGGCGCCAGGCACCCCCAATGATGCGGATACGCGCGCTGCGCCCTGGCGGGCCGCGCCTAGTCTTCCTGGCCACCGACAATGACCGTGACCAGGGCCTCGGGGTTGAGACGGTCGGCCAGCTGGGTGTTCATAGTCTCCAGCTCCACCGCTTGCATGCGCTCGACATAGCGCTCCAGATAGTCATCGGAGAGTCCGTAGAAACCGATCATGCCGAGCAGGCTGACGATGTCGCTGTTGGAGGCCAGCGACAAGGGGAACGAGTTGATCACGTTCTCGCGCGAGGCCTCCATCTCTTCAGGGTCCACCCCCTCGGCGTGCCAGCGCAGGACCTGCTCGCGCAGGACCTCCACGGCCTCGTCCGTCTGGTCCACGCCCGTCTGCATATTGATCACGAACGGGCCTTCGACCGCCATCGGCTGGAAGCGGCTGTGCACCGAGTAGGCCAGCCCGCGGGCGCTGCGCACCTCCTGGAACAGGCGCGAGGTAAATCCGCCCCCGCCCAGGGCATGATTGGCCAGCGTCAGGGCGAAGTGCGCCTCGTCGCCGCGGCGCAGGGCCGGGGCCCCCATAAAGATGTGCGCCTGCTCCGACGGGAACGCGATGCGCTCCTCCACCGGCTCCTCGCGCATTGGCACCGGCGGCAACGGGTCAACTGCATCGCCACGGGGCAGCGCGGCCGAGATCCGGGCGGCCAGCTCCTCGGCCTGCTCGCGGCTTACCCCGCCGGTGATCGCCAGCGAGCCGTTCCCCGCCGCGTAGTGACGCTCGAAGAAGGCCCGGGCATCATCGCGCGTGATCGCCTCCAGCGTATCGACCTCGCCGCCCGGCCAGCTGCCATAGGGGTGGTCTTCATACATCAGTTCGTAGAATCGCCGGCTGGCCACCACGGCCGGTTCCTGGCGCTCGCGCTGCAGGGACTGCAGGGCCTGTCGGCGGCTGCGCTCGAAATCGCCCTCGGGGAAGGCGGGGGCGGACAGTACGTCGGCCAGGGTGCCGACCGACGTCTCCATCCAGTCCGGCTCGGTCAGGGTGCGCAGGCTGACGATCGCCATATCCCGCAGGGAGCTGGTACTGAAGCGGGCGCCCACCGATTCGAAGCGTTCGGCCAGTTCGGAGGCATCCATCTCCTCGGTGCCGTGGCGCAGACCACGGGAGGTCATCATCGCCAGCCCGGGCAGATCACCATCGCGTGCCGCGCCACCATCGAAGGTCAGGCGCAGATCCACCATCGGCAGGTCCGGCGCCTCGACATACAGGACGCGCAGACCCTCGTCGGTTTCCCAGCGATCAATCTCCACCGCCTGCACCGGCATCACCAGCAGGGTCAGCGGGACCAGGGCCAGCGCCGCCAACCGGGAACGACGCGAGAGTTTCTTGAGTGCGTGCAGCATTAGTGATCCCCCTCCGGATAGCCGCCATCGAGATCCGGGGCGCCGTAAGGCCCGGGTGCCGGGGCCTCTTCGTCATCCATCGGCTGCGGGTCGAGGATCCCGACCGTGCGCCGCTCGGGCACCAGGTACTCGCGCACCACGCGCTGGACATCTTCGGCCGTCACCTCGCGTACCCGCTCCAGGAAACGATCGTTCTCCCGCCAGCCAACGCCAACAGTCTCGAGCATGCCCAGCTGGAAGGCCTGGGCACGCACGGAATCGCGTTCAAAGACCTCCGAGGCGATCACCCGCGCCTGCACGCGCTCCAGTTCGCGATCATCCACGGGTTCCTCGGCCAGGCGATCGATCTCGTCCAGCAGGGCCCGCTCCAGGGTCTCGACATCCGTGTCCGAGGTCGGCACGGCGGCGACCATGAACAGGTCGTCCAGCCGTGCGAACGGGCTGTAGCGCGCCGAGGTGGCGCTCGCCAGCTCCTGCCCCCGGACCAGCTCGCGCGCGAAGCGCGAGGCCTCGCCCGAATCCAGGATCCCGGCAGCCACCAGCAGAGCGTAGGCGTCCTCGTGCGAGTCCAGTGTATTCAGCACCGGGGTCTTCCAGCCCATCATCAGAAACGGGACCTGGGCCGGGGCCTGCACCGTAATCCGGCGTTCCCCGGCCTGCGGGGTCTCCCGGCGCGGCTTGGCCTCGGGCACATTGCCGCTGGGGATGGCACCGAAGTGCTTCTCGGCAGCCGCGATGACCTCGTCGGCATCGACATCGCCGACGACGACGACCACCGCGTTGCTGGGGTGGTAGTAGCGGTCATACCAGTCCTGCAGATCTTCCAGGGTGTAGGCCTCGATGTCGGTCATCCAGCCGATCACGGGCTGGCCGTACGGGTGGTTGAAGAAGGCCGTCGCCATCAACTGCTCGCGCAGCAGAGAATTCGGCTGATCCTCCACACGCAGGCGCCGCTCCTCCTGCACGACCCGCAGCTCCGGACGGAACTCGTCTTCCTGCAGCTTCAGGTGCCGCATGCGCTCGGCCTCCATGGCCATCACGGTCTCCCAGTGGTCGGAGCCGATCACCTGGTGGTAGCCGGTATAGTCGCGCCCGGTAAAGGCGTTCTCGCGCCCGCCCAGGCGCGCAACGATCCGCGAGAACTCGCCCGGCTCGTACTTCTCCGAACCGCGGAACATCATGTGTTCCAGCATGTGCGAGATACCGGTGATGCCGCTGTGTTCATCGGCGGAGCCGACGCGGTACCAGACCATGTTGGCCACCACCGGTGCACGCCGGTCCTCCAGGACCAGCACGGTCAGACCGTTGTCGAGCGTGGCTTCCACCACATCCGATTCGATCTCCAACTCCCCGGCCACGACACTGGCACTGATCAGCCAGACGGCCATCCATCCAACGAGACTTCCGAGCACTGCTCTACGCATTGCAATACGATCCCCGTGCTAGCATGAACACTTTCTACTGGACCACCTGAAACATGTTCGGTTTCCGCAAGAAGAAATCCGAAGAATCCGCCACGCCCAGCCCGGATACCACGCCGGAGGCCCCGCCGGAAACCGCGGCGGCACCCGAGCCGGAACCCGACGCGCAACCGGCCCGTGGCGGCTGGTTCCAGCGCCTGCGCCAGGGCCTGGCCAAGACCGGCCAGGCCCTCGGCGGCGACCTCAAGAGCCTGTTCCGGCGCAAGATCGACGACGAGCTGTTCGAGGAACTGGAAGAGCGCCTGCTCCTGGCCGATGTCGGCCTGGATGCGACCCAGCGGATCATGGATCGTATCACCCGCGAGGTAAAACGGCGCGAGCTGGACAACGCCGACGCGCTGATGGACGCGCTCGAGACCGCGATGGTGGAGATCCTGGAACCGGTCTCGCGGCCGCTGGATATCCCGCAGGCCGAGCGGCCGTTTTCGATCCTGGTGGTCGGCATCAACGGTGCTGGCAAGACCACCACGATCGGCAAACTGGCGCATCGCTTCAAGGACGAGGGCCGCTCGGTGCTGCTGGCCGCCGGGGACACCTTCCGCGCGGCCGCGGTGGAACAGCTGCAGACCTGGGGCGAACGCAATGGCGTCCCGGTGATCGCCCAGGGGACCGGGGCCGACTCGGCCTCCGTGGTCTACGACGGCCTCCAGGCCGCCCAGGCGCGCAAGACCGAAATCCTGATCGCCGATACCGCAGGACGCCTGCACACCCAGACCAACCTGATGGACGAAGTGCGCAAGGTGAAGCGCGTGATGGGCCGGCTGGACGAAAGCGCCCCGGACGAGGTGCTGCTGGTGGTCGACGGCGGCACCGGCCAGAACGCGCTGAGCCAGGCACGGCAGTTCCACGAGGCCCTGGGGCTGACCGGGATCGTGGTCACCAAGCTGGACGGTACCGCCAAGGGCGGCGTTCTGTTCGCGCTGGCCGAGCAACTGGGGGTACCGGTGCGCTTTATCGGCGTGGGCGAGAAGGCCGAAGACCTGCAGCGCTTTGATGCCCGCGCGTTCGTCCGGGCACTGCTGGGTCGCGAGGAAAACTAGCCGGCATGATCCAGTTGCAGCGCGTAACCAAGCGCTTTGGCAGCGCGGCCGATGCGCTGTCCAATGTCAGCCTGCGCGTGGATGCCGGCGCGATGGCCTTTGTCACCGGCCCGTCCGGGGCCGGCAAGAGTACGCTGCTGCGCCTGATCGCCGGTCTGGAACGCCCGACCCGCGGCCGCATCCGCGTGAACGGGCACGAACTGGACCGCCTGTCGGCTCGGGCCATCCCGCGCTTTCGCCGCAGCATCGGCCTGGTCTTCCAGGACCATCGCCTGCTGTTCGACCGCCCCGTGTTCGACAACGTCGCCCTGCCGCTGGAGATCCTGGCCTACCGTCGCCCGGAGATGCGCAAGCGGGTGCGCGCGGCGCTGGACAAGGTCGGGTTGCTGCACAAGGAGACGGTCAACCCGCGCACCCTGTCCGCAGGGGAGCAGCAACGCGTCGGCATCGCCCGGGCCATCGTGCACCGGCCGGTACTGCTGCTTGCGGACGAGCCGACCGGCAACCTGGACCCGGCCCTTTCGGAGGAGATCCTCGCGCTGTTCGACGACTTCAACCGCGTCGGCATGACCGCCCTGATCGCGAGCCATGACCAGGAACTGATCGGCCGCATGGGCAAACCGGTGCTGCACCTGGAAAATGGCCGCATCGAGGCTCGCGGCGGGGCGAGCGCATGAGACCCGGGCGCCGCCTGATTGATGCCCTACCGGCCTGGCTGGACAGCCACCGCGATGCCGCCCGGCGCAGTCTTGGCCGGCGACTGCAGGCCCCGGTCCTGAGCCTGATCACCATCGCGGTACTGGGCTTCATCCTCGCGCTCCCTGCCTATCTCTGGGTCCTGCTGGACAACGCGCGCGCCCTGTCAGCGCATGTCGACCACGACCCGCGCATCGCGCTCTATCTCGATCATGTCGACGAAGAGACGGCCGGGCGGCTCGAGGATGCGCTGGACGATGACGAACGTGTTGCTCGCTGGGAGCGCATCGACGCCGACACCGCACTGGGCGCCTACCGCGACAGCCTGCCGGACCCGGAACTGCTCGACTGGCTGGAGGACAACCCGTTACCGGACGTGATTGACGTCGTTCCCGCCAGCACCCAGCCGGATACGGTGGCGGCGTTGCGTGACGACCTGCGGGCGTTAGCGCCCGAGGCCGGGGTAGTCGCCGACGACGAGTGGGTGCGCCAACTCAACAGCCTGCACGAGCTGGGCCTGCGCATCCTGTCCGTGGTTGCCGCGCTGCTGGGGCTCGGCGCCGTACTGATCCTGGCGCTCGCCACCGCCTCGGAACTGCGCGAGCGCCAGGAAGAAATCGCGATCTCGCGCATCAGTGGCGCCACCCACCGGTTTCTGCGCCGTCCGTCGCTGTACGGGGGTGTGCTGACCGGGTTCGGTGGGGGTGTTTTCAGCGTTATCCTGCTGCTGGTGGGGGTCGCGCTGAGCCGCGAACCGCTGACCGAGGCGGCTGCCGCATTCGACCTGGAGTTCACCCTGCGCCTGCCGCATGCAGGAGATCTTCTGGGCCTGATCGTGGTGGGCCTGATACTGGGCTGGCTGGGTGCCCGACTGGGCAGCGGCCACGCGCTGCGCGACGCGCCTTGAGCGCATGCGAAACAGCAATAACTCCCGGAACTTTCAGCGGGTTTAGCACTCTACTGACACGAGTGCTAATCTCTGGCTTTATTCTCAGGAGGCATCCATCACGATGAACAGCAAGGCCCTGGCAACCGTGCATGCAGACCTGCCCGTTCCCGTCGGGAACCTGGACCATTACATGCAGGCGGTCAGCCGGATCGAGGTTCTGGACCCGGAACACGAGCGCGAACTCGCCCGGTCGCTGCAAGAACGCAGCGACCTGGACGCGGCGCGCCAGCTGATCCTGCACAACCTGCGCTTCGTCGTGCATGTGGCCCGCGGCTACCAGGGCTACGGCCTGCCCCTGGGCGACCTGATCCAGGAAGGTAACGTCGGCCTGATGAAGGCCGTGCGGCGCTTCGACCCGAACCAGGGGGTGCGCCTGGTCTCGTTCGCGGTGCACTGGATCCGCGCCGAGATCCACGAGTTCATCCTGCGCAACTGGCGCATTGTGAAGGTGGCGACGACCAAGGCGCAGCGCAAGCTGTTCTTCAACCTGCGCAGCGCCAAGCAGCGCCTCGGCTGGATGTCGAACGACGAGGTCTCGGCGGTCGCCAGGGACCTCGGGGTATCCGAGAATGACGTCTGGGAGATGGAACGGCGCCTGTCCAGTCAGGACGCGAGCTTTGATCCCGCGCCCGACAGCGACGACGAGCACAGCTACCTGGCCCCGGCCCAGCGGCTGAGCCTCGAGGACATGAGCGACGACCCGGCGCAGGTGGCCGAGGACGAGGACTGGGACCGCCATTACCAGGAGCGGCTGGCAAGCACCCTGGGCGAGCTGGACGAACGCTCCCGCGACATCCTGGCGCGCCGCTACATGAGCGAGCCCAAAGCGACGTTGCATGAACTGGCGGCCGAGTATGGCGTCTCCGCCGAGCGCATCCGACAGATCGAGAACAACGCGATCAAGCGCATCCGCACCGCGTTCGCCGACTGATTCGCTACCCAGGCAACCCCCCAACGAAAAAGGCCCCGACCGCTTATGCGATCGGGGCCTTTTTGATGGCTTCCGGCGCCGCTCACGCGGCGCGCGGGAATCCCTGGCTCAGCCGCCGAACAGGATCACCGAGAAGAAGCTGATCCAGGACCAGATGATCAGGGCGGCAGTGAACGTCAACGGGAAGTTCGCAAAGGTAAACCACTCACGCATAGCCAAAGCCCTCAACACACATCGATTTAAGAATGGGTAAAGGTTAAGCGGCAGGAGGCCCCGGCGCAAGTTTCCGGATCAGCGCGGTCGGTCTTCCGGTCGCTGCGTCTCCCTGGAAGTCTGGTCCTTCTCGTCGTCTTCGGTAGTCGGGATCCGCGGATCATCGTCATCCATCAGGATACGGTGCGCCGGACCCTCGAGGTCATCGTACTGACCCGACCGTATCGCCCACAGCAGGACCATCCCCACGACCAGGGCAAACAGCATCGCCAGCGGGATCAACAGGTAAAGAATCGACATGGCGACCAGTCTACCCGTCCTGCGCCGAGCCTCAACCCGGGGGCGAGGCAGACGCCTCGGCAGGCGCACGACTGGCGTGCTCGCGCGGAGCGGCCACACGGTCGCGCCCCGGACGCAGACGCAGGGCATTGCCCACCACCAGCAGGGAACTCATCGACATCCCCAACGCGGCCAGCCAGGGCGTGAGCAGGCCGGCAGCGGCAAACGGCAGGGCGACTGCATTGTAGCCGATGGCCCAGGCAATGTTCTGGCGCACGATTCGCGTCGTGCGGCGGGCCTGATCCAGTGCTTCCGGCAACCGATCCAGGCGGTCGGAAGTTAGCACGAGATCGGCCTGGGTCTGCGCCAGACGGGTACCACCACCCATGGCCAGGGAGACATCCGCCCCCGCGAGCACCGGCGCGTCGTTGATTCCCTCCCCGGCCATCAGCACGGTGCGGCCCTCAGCCTGGAGGTCGCGTACATGGCGCAGCTTGTCCTCCGGCGTCAGGCCGCCATGGAACCGGTCGATACCCAGGTGCTCAGCGAAGCGCTGCCCCGCCTCCGGACGGTCGCCGGTCAGGAGTATCACCTCGAGCCCGCGCGCGCGCAGCGTCGCGACCGTCTCGGCCGCCTCGGGTCGTGGCGTGTCGGCGAGCCAGAAGGTCGCAACCGGCTGACCATCCACCACCAGCCAGACCGGCGAGGCGAACGGACTATCCGCCGGGGCCTCGGCGGCCGGAGGGTCCGCTTGCGACAGCATTCCGCGCCCCCCGATCGCCACCTCGCGCCCGTCAATCTGGCCGACCAGTCCACTGCCCGGCTCGTTATGGACGGCCCGGGCAGCCACGCCGGGGGCGGGCACGGCCTCACGGAAGGCCCGCGATAGAGGGTGTTCCGAATGGGCCTCCAGCGCCGCGGCCCACGTGCGCCAGTCCTGCCCTGGTGGCGGCGCCACATGATCCTGCTGTGCCACGAGGCGCGGGCGGCCCTCGGTCAGGGTGCCCGTCTTGTCCAGGCAGACGGTATCGACACGCGCCAGGGCCTCCAGGGTGCGGCCGCGCGTTACCAGGAGCCCCAGGCGTGACAGCGTGCCCGTGGTCGCGGTGAGCGCGACGGGTGTTGCCAGCGCCAATGCGCAGGGACAGGTGGCGACCAGCATCGCCACCATCACCCACAGCGCCCGGCTGGGGTCGATCCAGGCATACCAGACGAGGCCTGCGAGGGCGGTCAGGAGCAGGACCGCCCCGACAAACCAGCCGGTCCCGGTCTCGGCGAGACGGGCGATCCGGGGTTTCTCACTCTGCGCGCGATCGAGCAGGCGCTGGATCGCGGCCAGCGTGGTCTCGGCGCCGACGCGGCGGACCTCCACGACCAGCGGCCCATCGACATTGACGGTGCCGCCCACGACTTCGTCGCCCGCGGCAACCGGCTCGGGATCCGGTTCGCCAGTCAGCAAGGCACGGTTAATGGTGGAACGCCCCTGGGCGACCACGCCATCGGCCGGGACCGACTCTCCGGGCCGGACGCGTACACGGTCGCCGGGGCTCAGGTCGCCAAGGGCCACGGGCTCCTCCTGGCCGCCGGCATCCAGTCGATGGGCCAGGGCCGGCACCAGTCGATCCAGGCGATCGATGGCCTGGCTCGCATGCTGTCGCGCGATCAACTCGAGGTAGCGACTGGTCAGCAGGAAGAAGACAAACATGACGACCGACTCGAAGTAGACATGCTCGCCGGTCCCGAGCAGGACCGCGTAAAGACTGGCCACGTAGGTCACGATGATCGCCAGGCTCACCGGAACATCCATGCCGAGCCTTCGCTGGCGCAGATCGCGCCATGCGCTCTGGTAGAACGGGATGGCCGAGTAGAAGACCACGGGGGTAGTCAGGGCCGCTGCCACCCAGCGCATGAACTGCATCAGGTCGGCATGCTGGGCGTCGTCCTCGCCCAGCCAGATGGCCAGGGCCAGCATCATCACCTGCATCATGCCGAGCGCGGCCACCCCGATCCGGCGCAGCGCCACACCGCGTTCGCGGGCAATCGCCTTCTCGCGGGTGCCCGGATCGTACGGGTGGGCGTGGTAACCGATATCGCGGATCGCCTTGAGGATCGCGGACAGGGCGATGCGCTCCGGGTCCCAGACCAGGCGGGCGCGATGGGTCGAGTAGTTGATGCTGAAGGCGATCACGCCCGGCAGGGACTGCACATGGCGCTCGTTCAACCAGACGCAGGCGGCGCAGGTGATCCCCTCGAGGATCAGTGCCGCCTCGAGCCGGGGGCCGCCGCTGGTGGCGGCGTCTGATGCCGGTGTCACGAACGAACGCTGGACGGCCTCGGTATCGAAGAGTTCGAGCTCCCGCAGCTCGTCGGGGACCAGGGGTTCGCCGGCCTGCCCGGGCGGCGCCGGACGATGGTGATAGTAAGCGCCCAGGCCGCGCTCGATGATCGCCCCGGCGACCGCCTGGCAGCCGGGACAGCAGGTTGACTGCTCGCGTCCCTCGAACAGGACCGGGTAATGCGCACCGCCCGGAATCGGCAGACCACAGTGAAAACAGCCACCACCCGTGTCAGCGGGCGTGGCCGTGGAATCGGGCTCGGGGCGTGATCCGCTCACCGGCGGTCGGCGAGATTAGCTGGACTGGCCGCGAACGCGGGTGCGCGCCTGCTGTTCGACCAGCTGGCCGTCGTGTTCGATATGGAAGCGCAGGTCCCAGCGCCCCGGCGATGGCAGTGACAGCTCGACCTGATAGAGCCCTTCACCGATCGACTGCATCTCGAAGGCCTGGTCGCGGCGTTCGTCGGCGACCCACATGAACAGGCCACTGATATCGGCATCGGAGATCGGACGCCCCTCGGCATCCAGGACTTCCACCTGGAAGGTGGCGCTCTCCCCTTCGACCGGGGTTTCCACCCAGCCCTGGCGCACCTGCCAGCCCAGTTCGCGCTGTTCCTGGAGCCGCGTCATGCGGTGCACGGCGAGGGCCTCGTCGCGCTCCTGGATGCCGCCGACAGTCCCGGGGAAGGCCGAGGTCACGCGCTCGGCCGGCGTCTCGGGCTCGGGCAGCAGGGTGCCGATAAAGCGCTCCGGCATGCCGTTGTGGGCGAGCGTGATCAGGACCGCCTGGACCGACGCGATGATCGTAAAAAAGCCGACAATCACCAGCGGCGCCCAGTGCAGGCTGAACGATCCCTTCTGTCCGTCCTCGGCTTCCGCCTCCTTCTGGGTGAGGATGATGCCCAGCCCGTAGGGCACGATGATGTACAGCGCGAGATGGATCGCGAACACATCCGCGCCCTGCCAGGTGAGGATGGAGGTCGGGATGAACACGAACAGCATGATCGCCACCACCACGGCGGCCGTGTTGTAGGCGCGCAGACGGGTGAACTTGTAGATCAGCGCAAACAGCAGCGCGAGCGCGGCGCTGCCCAGTCCAAGGGAGATGACGAGATTGCTCATGATGTCTTCATCGTGTCGTTCCGGCGCAGCAGGGTATCACTCGGTTGGCGGCGCGCCAGTTTCGCCAGCCGGATTGTCGTATCTTATAAAAGCGCTCAATAAAGCCGTCCTGGCTTTCAGAGCCGCACGCGGCGCTTCACCGTCTTTCGGCCTTTGCACGAGCAAAGGGATTTGCAGCTTGCTTCGAAATCAACCACCTGCGGTGGTCGATTTCCGGCGGCACGTCCATGTGCCGCAGGGAAACGCCGATAATTCAGCGTTTCCCTGGCCGCGCGGTCAGCGGTGGCTGAAGCGGGCATCGGCCTCGACCGGGTCGATCCGTCCCTCGCGATCGCGGATCACGAAATAGAAGCGGAGCGGCGAATCCGCCCCGGCCTCCACGTCGTGGCGTATGCGGGCCAGTACGGTCAGCCGCTGGCCGGGTTCAAGCCGGATCTGCTCGACCTGGCCCAGGTCGAGCGTCGCGCCCTCGAGCCCATCGATATCGAGCGTAAAATCGAGCTTCTGGTCGGAGACGTTGTTCAGGCGCAATTCGTAGCTGTTCTGCACCCGACCGTCGGACATCTGCACGAATAGCGGCTGTCGCACCTGGTTGACGTTCACATCGACCGGCGGGCGTTCGAGGATACTGAAGACCAGCGCACCGACGACCACTAGCACCGCCGCCCCGTATCCAAGCGTCTTGCCCTTCAGCCAGCGGGTCTTGCCGCCTTCGAGCTCACGCTCCGACGAATAGCCGATCAAGCCGCGGGGCCAGCCCTGTTTGTCCATGATGGTGTCGCAGGCATCAATGCACAGGGCACAGTGGATACACGAGACCTGCAGCCCATCGCGGATGTCGATCCCTGTAGGACACACCTGGACGCAGTACCCGCAATCGATGCAGTCACCGACCCCGGCCGCCTGTCGCCCCTCTCGGGTCTTCAGGCCCGCTTTCACCTTCGCGCGACCCGCTGAGCCCTCGCCGCGGTTCTGGTCATAGGAAACGATCAGGGTATCGCGATCGAACATCACGCTCTGGAATCGGGCGTACGGACAGATGAAGGTACAGACCTGTTCGCGCGCCAACCCGGCAAAGGTATAGGTGGTGGCGGTCAGCAGGCCCGCAGTCACGTACGCGGCGAACCGGGCATCACCGCTGAAGAAGTCGCGTGCCAGAGTCGGGGCATCAGCCCAGTACAGGACGAAGCCGAGCCCCGTGGCAAAGGCGACGAGGAGCCAGGAGAGGTGCGTCGCGCCCAGTTTCCAGAGCTTCTCGACATTCCAGGGCTGCTTGGACAGGCGGAGACGGGCCGGCCGCTCGCCCTGGATCTTGCGCTCCAGGTACATGAACACGTCGGTCCAAAGCGTCTGGAAGCAGAAATAGCCACAGAAGACCCGACCCAGCACGCCGGTGACAAAGAACAGCAATAGCGCCGCGACGACCAGGAAGCCCGCCAGCCAGAAGATGTCCTGGGCGTAGACGACCAGATCAAACAGGAAGAACTGTCGGTTGGGGATATCGAACAGCACCGCCTGGCTCGGACCGTATTCTCGGTCCCAGCGCAGCCAGGGGAGGCCAAAGAACACCCCGTAGGCCAGGAGAAGGATCCCGGTCTTGAGGTTGCGAAAACGGCCCTTGACCGATCGCGGGTGGATCGGAATGCGAGCCTCGTAGATTGGCTGGCCTTGCGCCATGAATCCTCCCGGGAATGAACCCGGCGTGCGCACACCACCATGTGCGAGGGAGTGTCTCCCCAACGGAAGCAGGGGCCCGGACGGCCGTCAAGAAACCCGTGCGGAACCCCTGTAGTGCGAACCGGGACTCACCCGCTGGTGAACCCCGGGAGCAATGCGTTTACTGACCGCCGCCCAGCGAATGGACGTACGCCGTCAGCATCTTGATCTCGTCGTCCGACAGGCGGTCGGCAAATCCCGGCATCTCGCGCTGGATGCCATCACGGACGAAGTTGGCCACCAGGCGCAGGCGCTCGGAGTCACTCTCCGCACCCTGCACGTCGATAAGGCCCCAGATGTTGTTGGTCAGATTCGGCGCGCCCTGTGAGGCCAGGCCCTGGCCATCCTCACCGTGGCACTGGAAGCAGCCGCCTTCCATGCCGGCGAAAATCCGCTCGCCGGCATCGGACATGTCGGAGTCAACGTCGTAATCATTCAGCGACAGGACGTAGGCCGCCACTTCGTTCATCTGATCGCGGGTCAGCGTGTCGCGATACCCCGGCATGTAGCCCAGACGACCTTCACGGATGGTGTGCTCGATCTGCTCGACCGTGCCGCCCCACTTCCAGTGGTCGTTGCGCAGGTTCGGATACTGCCCGATCACACCCGCGCCGCCGACCTGGTGACAGGCCGCACACCAGGTCCCGAAGGAACCCTGGGCGTACGCGTTGACGAAGCTCATGGAGTCGGCATCGGCCAGGATCGTCTCGTAGTCCTGGCTGGCGACCTGCTCCAGCATCTCGCGCTGGCGCACCGCGTACTCGCCGGTCTGCATGTCGCGCGCCAGCAGGGCACGGGTGTTCCAGTGCGTGGTGCGCTCTTCGCCGTTCACCTCGTAGGTGATGGTGGCAAAGCCCTTGGTGAAGCTGTCGCCGATAGGCCAGGCCGGATAGATCAGCCAGTAGACCAGCGCGAACACGACCGTGGCGTAGAAGCCCCACAGCCACCAGCGCGGGAGCGGGTTGTTGTATTCCTGAAGGTCCCCGTCCCAGACGTGCCCGGTGGTCTCGACCTGGTTCTTATCGCGGTTGTCCTGTGTGCTCATTGCTTTTCGCTCTCGGTTTTGTCGCGCCGGGCCGTGGGCTCCAGGTGCGAATCATCTTCTTCCAGAGGAATGTAGCGATACGTCTCGAACTTCTTGGCCCGGCTCGGCTTGGCGAACAGGTAAATCACGATCCCGATGAACGTGCTCATGAACAGCACCAGCGCAAACATCTTGCTGTTGCCGAGATCCGTAATCCATTCCCAGGCTGCTGCCATGTCTCCCAACCTTGGCCGGGCCGAATTCCCTAACGGAATTCGGCGAAGTGGCCGTCGTCGTATTCGCTGAAATCAACCATGGTGCCGAGCACCTGCAGGTAGGCCACCATGGCATCCATCTCGGAGATGAACGAGGAGTCGCCGTCAAAGTTCTCGGCCTGCGCCTGCTCGATCAGCATCTCTTCGGCGTTGTTGATGTCGAACATCCGGGCGTGTTGTTCGCCGAACTTCTCGACATTGGCCTCGTACTCTTCCTCGGTAATCGAGTACGGAACGCCGACGCGCTTCAGGGCACGCATGCGCGCCGCGACATCGGAGTAGTCCAGCGGCGTGGTCGCCAGCCAAGGATAACCGGGCATGATCGACTCGGGCACCAGCGACTGCGGGTCAATCAGATGCTGGACCTGCCATTCGTTGGAGTACTTGCCACCGACGCGCGCCAGGTCCGGCCCGGTACGCTTGGAGCCCCACTGGAACGGATGGTCGTACTTGGACTCCGCCGCCAGCGAGTAGTGGCCGTAGCGCAGCATCTCGTCACGGAACGGGCGCACCATCTGCGAGTGGCAGGTGTAGCAGCCCTCGCGGACAAAGATGTCACGCCCGCGCTGCTCCAGCGGGGTGTACGGGCGCACGCCGTCTACTTCTTCGATCGTATCGTCGATGTAGAACAGCGGGACAATCTCGACCAGGCCGCCCACACTGATCACCGCGAGCGTCAGGATGATCAGCAGGCCGGCATTGGTTTCAACGCTTTCGTGCTTCATGGATCTAGTCTCTCCCTATCAGGCCGTGCGGGCTTCGGCCGCGCGGGCTTCTTCACGCTCGCGAGCTTCGGACTTGATGCCCATGCGGACAGTCATGGCGACGTTCCAGGCCATGATCAGCATGCCGGCGAGGAAGAACCCGCCACCAATGGCACGCACCACATACGGACGATGCAGGAACACCACCGACTCGGTGAAGGTGTAGGCAAGGTTCCCGTACTGGTCGAAGGCACGCAGCATCAGGCCCTGACCGATACCGGCCACCCACATCGCGGTGATGTACAGCACGATCCCGATGGTCGCCAGGAAGAAGTGCACGTACACAAGCTTGAGGCTGTACAGGTTGACGCCCCACAGACGCGGGATCAGGTGGTACAGCGAACCGAAGGTGATCATCGCCACCCAGCCCAGCGCACCGGAGTGCACGTGGCCGACGGTCCAGTCGGTGTAGTGCGACAGCGCGTTCACGCTCTTCAGCGACATCATCGGACCTTCGAAGGTCGACATGCCGTAGAACGACAGCGCGGTGATCAGGAACAGCATGATCGGGTCGGTGCGCAGCTTATCCCAGGCCCCCGACAGGGTCATGATGCCGTTGATCATGCCACCCCAGGAGGGCAGCAGCAGCAGGATGGAGAAGGTCGCCGCCAGGGTGGAGACCCAGTCCGGCAGGGCGGTCCAGTGCAGGTGGTGCGCGCCCACCCACATGTACAGGAACACCAGCGCCCAGAAGTGGATGATCGACAGCTTGTACGAGTAGATCGGTCGACCGGCCTGCTTGGGCACGAAGTAGTACATCATCCCGAGGAAGGCCGCGGTCAGGAAGAAGCCCACCGCGTTATGGCCGTACCACCACTGACGCATCGCATCCTGCACGCCGGAGAACAGCGGGTAGGAGTGCGAGTGGAAGATGCCGACCGGCACTTCCAGGTTATTGAAGATGTGCAGCAGGGCTGTCGCCAGGATGAACGACATGAAGAACCAGTTCGCCACATAGATGTGCGGCTGGGTCCGGCGCAGCAGGGTCTGCAGGTAGATCCAGAAGTAGACCACCCACACGACCAGGATGATCAGGTCGATCTGCCAGTTGAACTCGGCGTATTCGCGACCCTGGGTGATCCCCATGGTGTAGGTGATCACGCCGAGGATCAGTGCCAGGTTCCACCCGTAGAAGGTGAAGCTCGCCAGCGAATCACCGTACAGCCGTGTCTGACAGGTGCGCTGGACGACATAGTACGACGTCGCAAACAGGGCATTACCACCAAAACCAAAGATGACCGCCGTGGTATGTACCGGACGGAATCGGCCAAAGGTGATCTGGGCGATATCGAAATTCAGGAACGGGAACGCGAGCTGCGAGGCAATCCAGACCCCGGCCGCCATGCCAAACACGCCCCAGAGGACGGCGGCAATCGCGAAACGCTTGACGATCGCGTAGTTGTACTGCTCGGTTGAAGCGACTGACGTTGCGGGTACGGAACCCGCCGTAGTGGCTGCTTGCGACATGACTTTTTCCACCTTGCTGCGGGGAACACGGATGTCCCGATGGTTTCGGGGGGCGTGAACTTTACCCCATTCCAGACGCACAAAAAACCAATACCGCCTGTAACACTCGGAATTAGCCCCAAGTCAGGCGGAACTTTCAGCGCCAGAGAGAATACATCTTTATGGCCTTGCTCTGCGAGGGGCCAATCGCCCCGGGTTGATCTGGATCAAGAGACGGGCCGAACGGGAATCACCCGGCCTTGCGGCTTCGAGGGCGGCGGAGCCTCCGGCACCCAGGCATGGCCGTACACAATCTCCCAGGTCGCCGGCAGTCGACCCTCGACCGCAAACGCCCGCGCATAGGCCTCGGCCACGGCCTGCAGCCGACGCGGACCCAGCAGCCCGCGCCCACGCCCAGCCAGCGCATTGCGCACCCCCACCCCACGCAGATCACGCAACAGAGTGTCGAAATCGCCATAGGTGAGCGTCAGGCTCTCCTGATCCATCACCGGGTCCGCGAACCCCGCACGCACCAGGGCATCACCGATGTCGTGCATATCGACAAAGGCATTCACGTGTTGCGCGTTCCCGCCGTCGACCTCGGCAAAGGCCGCGCGCAGCTCACGCAGGGTATCCGGGCCGAAGGTGGAAAAGGTCCACAGCGCCCCCGGCGCCAGCACACGCCGCACCTCGGAAAAGGCCTGATCGAGGCTGGAACACCACTGCAACGCCGCACTGGAGATCGCCAGATCGTAGTGCGCCTCCGGCAGGGGCAAAGCCTCGATGTCCGCACACACGGCCAGCGGCCGTCGCCACCAGCGGCCGCGGCGCTGCACCGCCGCGACCATCCCCGGGGCAAAGTCGACACCGGTCAGTTCGGCCTTGCGGTAGCGCCGCCGCAGGAGATCCAGCGCCTCCCCGGTCCCGCAACCCAGATCGAGCACGCGGGCCGGTTGCAGCTTGACCAGATCGAGTCGCTCGAGCAGCCGTCCTTGGACCTCGCGCTGCAGCACCGCATGGGCCTCGTAGCCCGCAGCCGCCCGCCCGAAGGCCTCGCGTACGCGCGCCTTGTCCAGTGCGTATTCATCCGCCCCCGTCATGGATCGCCGATCACTCCAGTGCCGCTAGAAACTCGTTTATAAAGGCCGCCACGGGCGCCGGGTCCTGCCACCACTGCGCATGGCCCCCGGGCCGCACGACCAGCCGGGCGTCCGGGCGCAGGCCGCGCAGGTCATCCGCCACGGTGGACGGTACCAGCGCGTCTCCCTCGGCGAGACAGGCCCCGAGCGGCACCGAACTGGATTGCCAGTAGACGCGCTGGTCACACTCCATCAGGCAGGCCAGCCCGGCCGCGAGGCCCTGATCGGTCGCCGGGGCACCCTCCAGCTCGCTCGTCAGATCGGCGGCCAGCGAGGCCGCTTCCGGCGAGCCCCTGGCGCAGAGCATGGCCAGTCGCCGGTGCAGTCGCCGCCGGGGCCCCTCGAGGGCCAACTGAAAGTCCGCAAGCTCCGCGGCCGGCAGCGCATGGCCCCAGTCCGGGGCCGCTGCAAAACGCGGCGTGGAATTGAGCAGCACGAGCCCCCGGGTATCCGGTATCTGGCGCGCCAGCTCCAGCGCAACCAGCCCGCCGAGCGACCAGCCCAGCCAGATGGGGCGCGACAGCGGGCGCGGCAGCTGAGCCCGGATGGCCTCGCAGGTAGCCACAGGATCGCCCAGGGCCTCTCCACCAGCGAGTTCCCCGTGCCCCGGCAGGGCCGGCGCGTGGATCTCGAACCCGGGCAGCGCGGCACGCAAAGGCGCCCAGACTGCCGGGGAGAACCCCCAGCCGTGCAGCAGCACAAGGGTCGGGCGCTTCATCGCGGGCCAACCCGCCGCCACCCTGAACGCAGCGCCCCGGCTTGCGTATCATGGGCGCCGTTTCGCGCCACACCCCACCCAACCGAATCTTCAGGTCGAGTTTGCATGGACATCGTACTGGGCATTGTCATCGCGTATCTGCTGGGATCGCTTTCCACGGCCATCGTCGTGAGCAAGTTGCTGCGGCTGCCGGACCCACGTCACACAGGCTCGGGCAACCCCGGTGCGACCAACGTACTGCGCTACGGAGGCAAGAAGGCGGCCATCATCACGTTGATCGGGGATGTCGGCAAGGGCTGGCTGCCGGTGTTCGTCGCCGCCCAGCTCGGCATCTTTCCGACCTGGGCCCTCGGCCTGGTCGGCCTGGCCGCCTTCCTCGGACATGTGTTTCCCGTGTACTACGGCTTTCGCGGCGGCAAGGGCGTGGCCACCGCGCTGGGCGTGCTTCTGGCACTCAACCCGCTGGTCGGCGGGCTCACGCTGCTGACCTGGCTCGTGGTCGCCGCGATCTGGCGCTACTCCTCGCTGTCGGCCCTGGTCGCGGCGACGCTGGCACCCGTTTACTTCGTGTTCCTGGAACCGGATTTCTGGCTCGCGCTGATCGTGGCGGCCATGGCGGTGGTGCTGTTCATCCGCCACGACACCAACATCCGCCGCCTGATGCGCGGGGAGGAAGGGAAGATCGGCTACAAGAAGGACGAGGCGGCAGAACCGCCGCGAGACTAGCGATCTGCCTCAGGCGGAGAGCTCCGCCAGCGGCCAGCGGGCACGCGCCGTGATCGCCGGGGCCTGGTCGTCGGGCGCCCAGCCCGCCTGCAGGCGGCGCAGCCCGGCGAGCGCGATCATCGCCCCGTTGTCCGTGCAGAACTCGATCCGCGGGAAATACACCGGCACCCCCTGTTGCGCGGCCATCGCCTGCAGTCCCGCGCGCAGCCGGGTGTTCGCGGCCACCCCGCCGGCGACCACCAGCGCCGGGGCCTGACTCTGCTCCAGCGCCCTCCGGGTCTTCTCCACCAGGGTCTCGCTGACCGCCTCCTCGAATGCGCGCGCGACATCCTGCGGGCGGTATTCCTGCTTGTTCAGGGCCGTCAGCACGGCCGTCTTCAGGCCGGAAAAGCTCATGTCCAGCCCCGGCCGGTCGAGCATCGGGCGCGGCAGACGCAGGGCATCGCTCACCCCCTGCTCGGCCAGGCGCGACAGGGCGGGACCACCAGGATAGCCCAGCCCCAGCAGCTTGGCGGTCTTGTCGAAGGCCTCTCCAGCGGCGTCGTCGATACTCTCGCCCAGCAGCTCGTAGTCGCCCAGGGAACGGGCATGGATCAGCTGCGTGTGCCCGCCGGAGACCAGCAGCACCAGGAACGGGAAATCCAGCCCGGCGTCTTCCAGGAACGGGGCCAGCAGGTGACCTTCGAGGTGGTGCACCGGCATCGCCGGCACGCCCCAGCCCCAAGCGAGCGAGCGCGCGACCGAGGCCCCCGTCAGCAGGGCCCCCAGCAGTCCCGGCCCGCCGGTATAGGCGATTGCATCCAGCTCGGGCCCCTTCACGCCCGCCTCGTCCAGCACCGCCCGCAGCAGCGGCAGCAGGCGCCGGATGTGATCGCGCGAAGCAAGCTCCGGTACCACGCCGCCGTAGACCGCATGCAGGTCGGTCTGGCTGTACAGCCGGTGCGCGAGCAGGCCGCGCTGATCATCGATCAGCGCCACGCCCGTCTCGTCGCAGGAGGTCTCGATACCCAGGACTTTCATAGGAGCAGCATGCCTCGGGGCGCGGGTACGGGGAAGGATTCCGGGCGAACCGGACGGGATTGCGAGTCCCTCACAGGCGGCCGCGCCGATCGGGGATCGCGGAGAAGTCGAGCGCAGCACAGGCGCGACCCAGGGTCATCACCTGAAAGCGCTCGCCCATCTCTCCGGGCAGGGTCAGCATGCGCACGGCCTGGGCGGCCTGCATGGTCTTGCGGGCATCCTCGCCACTGCCGACGCGCGCCTCGAAGCGCTGCGCCAGGCCCGCACCCAGCAGGAACTCGCCCTGCGCGGCATAACCGAGCACATCGAGCCCCGCCACATCCGCGGCCTCGGCCACCGCAGTGAAATCGACGCTGGCCGTCAGGTCCATCAGCCCGGGCTGCGCCAGGGGGTCCAGCATCATCTGCTGACGGTAATAGCCAACCAGCGTGCCCTGGTGGCGCTCCGCGGCGTAATACGCGGCCCGCGGAAACCCGTAGTCGACCAGCAACGCTACACCCTGCTCCAGACAAGCGGCCACGCTCGCAACCCAGGCCGCCTGAGCCGGACGCCACTCGGAGGTGTATCCGTCGGGCCAGGGGCCATGCACCGCCTGCAGCCCGCGCACGACGGCCGCCAGTGGCTCGGGGGCCGACTGCTCCGCCAGCACCAGCCTGCCGTCGCCATCCACTGTGACGCCCATCTGCCAGGGCTGGCCCTCGCGCCAGCGAAAGAGCTCCACCGGCAGTGCGTCGAGCACCTCGTTCGCCAGTACCACACCCCGGATCGGCTCCTCGGGCAGGGCATCGAGCCATTCCACCCGGGCGTACTCCTCCGGCTCCAGGCGTTCCGCCAGGTGCTCCTGCTGCATGGCCCGCAGGTCCGGGCTGACCTCGATGATCTTGTAGCACTGCCAGCCCACGCCCAGCTCGCGCAGCGTCACAAGCACATCGCCGGCCAGCCGGCCGCTGCCCGCGCCAAACTCCAACAGCTGCCCGCCGCCCGCCAGTTCGTCGCGCAGCAGCGGGGCCAGCCAGCTGGCCAGGGTCTCGCCGAAGAGCGAGGACAGCTCCGGCGCGGTCACGAAATCACCGCCCGCGCCCAACTTGCGCGCCCCGTTCACGTAATAGCCGAGCCCCGGCGCATACAGCGCCTGGTGCATGTAATCGACAAACGGGAGGAACCCGCCGTGCGCGGCGATACTCTGTTGCAGGGAGTCGTGCATCTGCCGCGCGATGGCGGCAGCCGGGTCATCCGGCGTGGGTGTGCTAGGTTTCGGCGGCAGCATGGCGACAAATGGTACCAAGGCGAGGCATGACGTGACGGAACACACACAGGGAGAGCGATCGGAAACCGGCGTGGTGCTGGTCACCGGATCCGCGCGCCGGGTCGGCGCGACCATCGTGCGCTGGCTGCACGGCGAGGGCCTGCGCGTGCTCATTCACTATCGAGGGTCGCGCGACGACGCTGCCGCCCTGGCCGACTCGCTGAATGCCCGGCGCGAGGACAGCGCGCGCATCCTGCAAGCCGACCTGCTGAACCTGAACGACATCCAGCGCCTGGCACGCGAGGCGGAAGAGGCCTGGGGGCGGCTGGATTACCTGGTCAACAATGCCTCGACCTTCTACGCGACCCCGGTCGGCGCGATCGATACGCAGGCATGGGATGACCTGGTCGGGTCCAACCTGAAGGCCCCCACATTTCTGACCCAGGCCTGTGCGCCGGCGCTCGCGCGCACCCGGGGCGCAGTGGTCAACATCGTGGACATTCATGCCCTGCGCCCGCTGAAGGGTTACCCCGTGTATTCCGCGGCGAAGGCGGGACTCTGGGCCCTGACCCAGGCCTATGCCCGCGAACTGGGCCCGGACGTGCGTGTTAACGGCGTCGCACCCGGCGCAATCCTCTCGCCCGAGGATCCGAACAATGCCGGGACGCACGAAGCGATGGTCGAGCGCACCGCCCTCAAACGCGAGGGCCACCCCGACGACATCGCCCGTACGGTACGCTTTCTGCTGCTGGATGCGCCCTACATCACCGGACAGGTGATCCCGGTGGATGGCGGGCGCTCCGCCTCGCAGTAACGATCCGCGCGACGCGCTACACTGAATACATCCTCGAATCAAAAGAAGAGAACGGCCCATGATCGACCCCAAACGCTTTGACGATCTCGCGCGCCGGATCACCGAGAGCCTGCCGGAGTCGGTGCGCCACATGCAGGAGGATGTCCAGCGTCAGGTCCGCTCGTCGCTGCAGCACGGCTTCGAGCGCATGGACCTGGTCACCCGCGAGGACTTCGACGTCCAGGTTGCGCTGCTGGAACGCACCCGCGAACGCCTGGCCGAGCTGGAAGCCCGCGTGGAGGCCCTCGAGGCCGAACGCAAGACCGCGGAGTAACACACTCCCCATAGAACCACCGGGCACGGAGGCCCGGACCCGCAACAGGGAGGGCAAGGATGCCCATTGCCATCAGCCATGCCCGTGCGGTCGCCGGAATCCAGGCACCGCTGGTCACCATCGAGACTCACCTGGCCAACGGCCTGCCGTCATTCCAGATTGTCGGCCTGCCGGAGGCGGCCGTGCGTGAGAGCCGCGACCGCGTCCGCGCGGCCATCCAGACCAGCGGCTTCGACTTTCCCCGCCGCCGCATCACGGTCAACCTGGCCCCGGCCGACCTGCCGAAGGACGGCGGGCGTTTCGACCTCGGCATCGCATTGGGCATCCTCGCTGCCAGCCAGCAGATCCCGGGCAGCGCCCTCGAAGGGCGCGAGTTTCTGGGCGAACTGGGACTGGACGGGACCCTGCGGCCGGTCGGCGGGACGCTGGCCGCCGCACTGGCAGCCGCTAATGAGGCGCGCGAGCTGATCGTGAACCCCGAGGACGGGGCCGAGGCGGCACTAGCCAGCGCCGCGCGGGTGCGCACCGCCGACCACCTGATCGCGGTCTGCGCCGGGCTGCAGGGTCAAGGGGAGCTGGACGAGGGCCGACCCGTCGAAGCGGAACCGGATCGCTACCCCGACCTGGCCGATGTGCGCGGTCAGCACCAGGCACGTCGCGCACTGGAGATCGCGGCCGCGGGTGGCCACCACCTGTTAATGGTCGGCCCGCCCGGCAGCGGCAAGTCCATGCTGGCCGCACGCATACCGGGCATCCTGCCACCGATGTCCGAGGCGGAAGCACTGGAGACCGCCGCGATCCACAGTCTGCGCGACACCGGCCACCTGCAGCGCGACTGGCGCGCCCGACCGTTCCGCTCGCCCCACCACACGGCCTCGGGGGTCGCACTGGTCGGTGGTGGCTCCACACCACGCCCGGGCGAGATCTCGCTGGCGCATCACGGCGTGCTGTTTCTGGACGAGCTGACCGAATTCCAGCGCAGTGTGCTCGATGTCCTGCGCGAGCCGCTTGAGACCGGGACGATTCATATCGCCCGAGCCGCCCGGCAGGCCGAGTTTCCCGCCCGGTTCCAGCTGGTAGCGGCGATGAACCCCTGTCCACAGGGCTTCGACTGCGACCTCGGGGCGCGCTGCCAGTGCTCCCCGGAACAGATGGCGCGCCACCGGCGACGCCTGTCCGCGCCACTACTGGACCGCATCGACCTGGCGATCGAGGTCCCGCGCATCCCGCCGCCCGAACTGGCCTCGCATGGCGAACCCGGCGAAGACTCCAGGACCGTCGCGCAACGCGTCGCCCTGGCGCAGGAACGCCAGCGGCAACGCCAGGGCTCCCTCAATCGCGAACTGGCGGGCCAGATGCTGGACCAGCACGCCACCCTGGAGGCAGGTGATCGCGCCCTGCTGGACCGCGCTGCGGAGCGCTTTCGCCTGTCGGCACGCGCCTACCACCGCATCCTGCGCCTCGCGCGGACGATCGCCGACCTCGAACCCAGCGACCCGATCACGACCGGTCACCTGACCGAGGCGCTCAGCTATCGCGCGCTGGATCACTGGCGCACCCAGTAACCAGGCAAAGAAAAGGCCCGCACGGCAGCTGCCGACGCGGGCCTTGAGATCGGATCGAAACCGATCAGTCTTCGAAGGTCGCGACGTACACCGCCAGGTCGGCAATGTCCTGGTCCGACAGGCGGGCCGCATTCGGCGCCATCAGGGCCGTGCGGTCACCCACGGTCTCGCCGGCACGGTAGCGCACGAGCTTGTCGGCGGTGTACTCGGCGGTCTGGCCGGCAATCTTCGGGAACGCGGGGGAACCCTGACCCTGGGCACCATGGCAAGCGATGCAGGTGCTGTACAGGGACTCGCCACGACTCACGTCACCGGTATCCAGGGCAATCCCTTCCAGTGCTTCGTCGTCCTCGACAGCGGCATCGTCATCTTCGGTCACGGCCTCGCCGTTACCGTTTTCGTCACCATTGCCGTTCTCATCGCCGTTGGCGTCTTCGGGCTCCCAGCCGTGATCAATACCGGCTTCGTCCAGCATGTAGACCACCACCAGCTTCACTTCCTCGTCACTCAGGCTGGAATCACCGCCGCGAGCCGGCATCGCACCTATGCCGTTGATGGAGTTGTCGAACACCTCGTCCAGGCTGCGCTCGTCGAGGCGGGCGGCCCAGGCGTCGGAGTCGCCCTTGATCGGGGCATCGGAGGCCCCGGTGTCGTGACAGGCCGCACAGACATTGCTGTAGATGTCACCCGGACTCAGGTCGGCGGTCTCTTCCTCCATATCGACCGGACCGGAGGCCACGCGACCGATCGGCTGGATGCGTTCGACGATCCGATCGCGCTCGGCCTCACTGGGCTCGCCTAGCTGGAGCCCTCCCATGAAGTTCGCCAACTGGATCAACAGGTAGATCACAGTGGCGAGCAGCGCCACGGATGCGATGAACATCAACACCTTGTTACCGGTGTCCATCTTGATCGGTTGATTCGCCACTTGCTCTCCCTCCGAAAGGTGCGGGCCGCGCGCGGCCGTAATGGTTCCTAGCCCAAGTATTCCCACGCGCCAGGCGCGCAAATCGGGCGCCGAGTATAGGGCATCGTCCCTCTCGAGACCACAAACCCAGTAGGGCAGTCAAAAATGCGCTGGACGGATCCGCTCAGCGCCCCGTATCATTACTCGTCTTGCGCCCGTAGCTCAGCTGGATAGAGCGCTGCCCTCCGGAGGCAGAGGTCAGAGGTTCGAATCCTCTCGGGCGCGCCATCATAAAGAAGAAGGGCCCCTAGCGGGCCCTTCTTCTTTATGGGGGTGTGCCCCGAGGGCCCGATGAGAACCTCCGTTCGAGCCGAGGCCCGCGCAGCGGGCCGACGCGCGGTACCGCCGCAGGCGGTGCCGGCCCGAAGGGCCAAGCGACCGCAGGTCGCGCAGCCATCCTCTCGGGCGCGACGTTTAAACGCCCTCGGAGCCAACCCCGCGAACCTCCCGTTCGAATCGAGGCCCGCGAAGCGGGCCGACATCGCGGTGCAGCCAACGGCTGCACCGGTCCGAAGGACCGAGCCGCCAAAGGCGGCGAAGCCATCCTCTCGGGCGCGCCGCCTGAACACCCCCGAGCCCAACGCCGCGCCCCCGTCGAATCAAGGCCTGCGCAGCGGCACGGCATCGCAAGTCACCCCCTCGGCGACAGCCTCGGGGCGTTCGCCGGCGCGAAGCCGTGCTTCGCGAAACCCCGGCTCACCCTCTCGGGCGCAACATCAGTTCCGCTTCCAACATGCCCTGGCCCGGCCAGCGCGGCGATCCGGCATCCTGACCGGCAAATGCCGCCACTCCCTTGATCCAGATCAAATCGAAGCCCCGGCAGCAGCGCTAGCTTGAAGGTGACCACTGCAACCGGGAGTGCGTGATGTTGACTGAAATCATGTTTCAATCGCCCATCGGGATCCTGACGATCCTGACCCTGGTGGGCATCGTGGCGTTCTTCGTGTACGTCGGCTACTTCATCCTTCATGGCATGCACGAGGACGACAAGGCGAAATAACCCGCCTTGGGGAAACCAGGCACCATAAAAAAACGGGCCAGCATGCTGGCCCGTTTTAGTTGGGTATTCCCTGACGAGCCCCCCCTCGGTGGTCACCCGGCAACTGCGCCCGGCAACCGCCGAAGGCCGGCTGACATCAGGAGCCGGAGCCCCCGGGGGTATCCCCCAGCTCCCAGCGGCGCGCGTCGGTCGGGTCCGTGACCGGCGCGACCGAGGTACGGCCGCGAGCGGGCTCGGCCAGGGAGTTGGTGCAGGTCTGGGCACCGTGGTACAGGCGCACGACGTGCTTGGCCTCGGCGAAGAACAGCCACCGCTCCATGCCGATACCGATCAGGCTCGAGACAGCGGCCAGCCAGGCGATGCCGGCCGGGGCGCCTGACAGGATCGACGCGAACACCAGGACTGGGGCCACAAAGCCGAGCAGGAAGACGCCCATCTTCACGTTGTCGATGGTGTCCTTGCGCGGGTCGTAGCCGAACTCGTCGGTCAGGAAGGTGCCGGCGGTGTGGCCGGTATCCAGCAGGCGCACGGTCGCACGGTTGAAGGTGGTGGCGGTATTGATCGTCGGGCCATTCACGCGCGAGATCCAGAAGTAGTAGATCGCCTTCAGCACGGCGGCAGCAACCAGCGCGACCATCGCGACACCCGCATGCATCGCCGTGGCATTGCCGAACACGGTGGCAATGGCGGCAAACAGCGTGGTGCCGGTCGCGATGCCCAGCATGATGTAGTTGGCCGGGGTCAGCGCGGTGTTCCACTGGCGGATGGTCTTCAGACAACCGTAGATCATCCCCGTGGAGAACAGGGTGATCACGGCCAGCACGGCGGCGATCACGCCGGCCAGCGCCGGCAACGGCCCGATGGCCGCGCCCTGCAGCAGGACGCCCAGGCCATAGATCCCGGCGAAGGGATAGAACAGCACCGCGAACACGGCCTCGCGCGACAGCCAGGAGGTCTTGAAGCGCATAAACGAGCGCCAGGCGTTCTTCTTGTTCGCCAGGTGGCCGGTGGAGAGCATCAGCCCCAGGGTGATCATCCCCAGCGAGACCGCGCCGTGTGCCAGCAGCTCGCCGTGGCTCATGGCCGGACCGATGCCCGCGAGGTGGAAGGCCGCCAGCAGGATGAACAGGCCGTAGCCCGCACCGGAGATGACGGTAAACAGGATGACGGAAAATGCCGGATGCATATGAATTCTCCCGATCGGGCCGCGCCTAGCGCGCGACCATCTTGTTGACCCAGTCCTTCACCGAGCTGACCAGACGGTTGGCCCGCACGTCGTCGATGGGGATGGGACGGGTGATACGCGGGGGCAGATAGGTGTTGACCGGCTTGTAGCCCAGCTCCGGCATCTGCTTCACGCCGCCACGCTCGCGCACCAGGCGGCTGACCTCGGAGTTGTCGTCGTCGAAGTCACCGAAGAACCGGGCATGGGCCGGGCAGGTGATCACGCAGGCCGGCTGGCGTTCTTCCGGCGGCAGGGCCTCGTCGTAGATGCGGTCCACGCACAGCGTGCACTTCTTCATCACGCCGTCTTCGCGGTCCAGCTCGCGCGCACCGTAGGGGCAGGCCCAGGCACAGTAGTTACAGCCCATGCACTTGTCCTGGTCGACCAGCACGATGCCGTCTTCCGGACGCTTGTAGGAAGCGCCGGTCGGGCAGACATTCACGCAGTCGGCATGCTGGCAGTGCATGCAGGACATCGGGATGTTGACGGTCTTGTTGTTGGGGTAGTCCCCGACCTCGTAGTGGCGCACGCGGTTGAACCAGACGCCGCTCGGGTCCTCGCCGTACGGGCGATAGTCGGTCAGCGCACCGGTGGTGCCGCTGGTGTTCCACTGCTTGCAGGCCACCGCACAGGCGTGACAGCCCACGCAGGTGTCCATGTCGATTACGAGTCCAAGTCGCATACAACTACTCCTCAAATTTCCTCGGGCCGCCGGCCGGGGCCGGCGGCATGGCCCGGATCCGTGATGCCTAGCGGTCTTCGTCCAGCGAGCCGCGGGTCAGCACGTCACGGATGGAACGATTCAGGTGCACCGGCTTGTGCGCGGCGTAGCGCAGCTGATCCGGGGCCTCGGACATGCCGGGGGCCGGCTTGACCGTGTCGAAGTCGGGCCAGGTGCTGGCCTCTTCCGGATCGGCCGGGGTGATCTTGACCTTCAGGTCGTACCACGCGGCCTGGCCGGTTACTGGGTCGGAGTTGGTGATGTTGTCCACCGGATCGCCCTTCTTCGGCAGCAGCTCGCTGATCAGGTGGTTCATCAGGAAGCCCTTGTTGGACTCGTTCGCGTCCGGCTTCAGGCCCCAGGCGCCCTTCTGCTTGCCGATCGCGTTCCAGGTCCAGACGGTGCTCGGCTCGCAGCCCTCGATCAGCTTGACCTGCACACGGACCTTGCCGTTGTGCGATTCCATCCACACCCAGGACAGGTCCTCGATGCCCATGGACTCGGCCTTGCCACGGTTCATGTACAGGTAGTTCTGGGCGCAGATCTGACGCAGCCAGGCGTTCTGCGAGTCCCAGGAGTGGTACATGAACATCGGGCGCTGGTTGACCGCGTAGAACGGGTACTCGTCCTCGTCGATACGGGTCTGCTCCAGCGGCTTGTGCCAGATCGGCAGCGGATCGAAGAACTGGGTCAGGCGATCCTTGTGCTCCTGCTTGGTCGGCTGCGGACCGTCATACAGGCCCTGGCCGGCCAGCTTGAAGCGCTGCTGGGTCTCGGAATAGAGCTCGATCGTGATCGGATCGGTCTTGCCCACCCAGCCGGCGTGCTTGGCCAGCTCCAAGTACTCCTTGTTCGCGTAGCGGTAGAACTGCTGGTTCGGCGCCAGGTGATGCACGAAGAACCCCTGGTTCTCGATGTACGCCTCCCACTGCTTCGGGTTCGGCTCGCCACGCAGATGGCTCTTGCCGTCCTTGCCGCGGTAGCCGGACAAAAAGCCGATCCCCGGCTCCTTCTCGAAGTTGACGATGAAGTCCTTGTAATCGTCGAACTTGCGGCTGCCGTCGTCGTTGGTGAACGCCGGGAACTTCAGACGACCGGCCAGCTCGACCATGACCTCCTGCCAGGGACGCACGTCGCGGTCGACCTCGAGGATCGGGTGGCGGATGGAGTCCGCCGCCGCGGCCGGCTCGGAGATCGGGCGGTCCAGCATGGAGATCGTGTCGTAACGCTCCAGATAAGTCGTGTCCGGGAGCACCAGATCGGCAAAGTTGACCGTCTCCGAGTGGAACGCGTCCGCGACCACCAGGAACGGGATCTTGTACTCGCCGCTGTCGTCCTTCGCCCGCAGCATGTCCATCACCTCGGCGGTATTCATCGAGGAGTTCCAGGACATGTTCGCCATGAAGAAGATCAGCGTGTCGATCGGGTAGGGATCGCCGTTGACCGCGTTGGTCACCACCATGTGCATCAGGCCATGGTTGGAGATCGGGGCATCCCAAGAGAAGGCCTTGTCGATGCGCAGCGGGTTGCCGTCGTCATCGATGACCAGGTCCTCCGGCGCGGTCGGGAAACCGAGCGGCGGGCTCTTCAGCGGGGTGTTCGGCGCGCATTCCTTGGCCGGCTTGATGCCCGGCGGGACGTGCTTGGGGTACGGCGGCTTGGCCAGGTGACCACCAGGGCAGTCCACCGAGCCCAGCATGATCTGCAGCAGATGGATCGCGCGGCAGGTCTGGAAGCCGTTGGAGTGCGCGGAGATGCCGCGCATCGCGTGCATGGAGACCGGACGGCCGAACACCTTGTCGTGCTTGCGGCCCCAGGAGTCGGTCCACTCGATGTCGAGCTCGATCGTCTCCTTGAACGCGACGTGCGCCATCTCCAGCGCCAGACGCTCGGTCTGGTCGGCCGGCACGCCAGTGATCTTGGCGGTATTTTCCGGGGAATACTCCTCCGACAGATAGCGCTCGGCCAGCAGCGTCATCACGGTCTTGACCGGGCGGCCATCGGGCGCGGTGTACTCGCCGAACAGCGCCGGCTTGATATCGACTTGGGTGCCGTCGACGAACGCTTCCTGCTCCAGTTCCCAGACCAGCGGGTTGCCGGCCTCGTCACGCAGGATCAGGCCATCGCCCTTCTGCCCCGGGGTCTGCACGACCAGCTGGGTGGCGTTGGTGTAGCGCACCAGGAAATCCCAGTCGAACTGATCGTTCTTCAGCAGCACGTGCAGCATCGACAGCGCGAACAGGCCGTCGGTACCGGGCTTGATGCCCACCCACTCGTCGGCGATCGCCTGGTAGCCGGTGCGCACCGGGTTGATGGCGACAAACTTGCCGCCGCGGCGCTTGAGCTTCTCCAGCCCGATCTTGATCGGGTTGGAGGCATGGTCTTCCGCCACGCCCCAGAGCATGTGGTACTTGGTGCGGTCCCAGTCGGGGTCGCCGAATTCCCAGAACGCGAAACCGGTGGTGTACAGGCCGCCGGTGGCCATGTTGACCGAGCAGAAGCCGCCGTGGGCCGCCCAGTTGTAGGTACCGAACTGGGTCGCCCACAGGCCGGTCAGGGCCTGCATCTGGTCGCGGCCGGTAAAGAACGCCAGCTTGCGCGGGTCGGTCTCGCGGATCTTCTGCAGACGCGTGGACAGCATGTCCAGGGCCTCGTCCCAGGAGATCGGCTCGAACTCGCCGGCGCCGCGCTCGGTACCCGGCTTGCGGCGCATCGGCTGGTGCAGGCGCGCCGGGGACTGTTGCTTCATGATGCCGGCGTTGCCCTTGGCACACAGCACACCCTTGTTGATCGGGTGGTGCCGGTTGCCCTGGATATAACGGACCTTGTTGTTCTGGACCGTAACCTTGATGCCGCAGCGGCAGGCACACATGTAGCAGGTGGTGTACTTGATCTCCTGCTCGCTGTGGTTCTCGAACTCGGGTAAGGCACTCATTCAGGCGACCCCATAGATTATGGTTTGCTTATTCACGCTGGGCATATTGGCCATAAAGAAGCCTTTTGGCTAACGAAAAGTTCTTATCTAGGAATAAGCAGAAATAATCTGCGAGAGAATTTATTTATTGCCGCATCGAATCTGGGGCCTTGTTGTGGCAATCACGGAAAAGTGGTCTACGATGTGTACCATGAAACATATCGCCCCCAGCGGCAGGACGGGACACCGTATGCAACACGCCCTCAAGGACGAGAACGCCCTGGTCGACGCCTTCGGCCGCCGCATCGAATATGTCCGTCTCTCGGTTACCGACCGCTGCGATCTGCGCTGCTTCTACTGCATGCCCAAGGGCTTTCGTGACTTCGAGGAGCCGGAGCACTGGCTGAGCTTCGAGGAGATCGAGCGCGTGATGGGGGCCTTCGGGCGACTCGGCACCCGCCGCGTGCGCCTGACCGGCGGCGAGCCGCTGGTGCGCAAGAACCTCCCGGATCTGGCCGCGCGCCTGAACGCCCTGCCCGGCATCGACGACATCTCGCTGTCCACGAATGCCACGCGCATGGCGCGCCATGCCCAGGAGCTGAAGGACGCCGGCGTGGCCCGCATCAACGTCAGCCTCGACTCGCTCAAACCCGAGGTCTTCAAGGAGATCACCGGCGGCAAGCTGGAGAAGGTGCTGGACGGCCTGATGGCCTCCAAGGCCGCCGGGCTCGACCCAATCAAGATCAACATGGTGGTGATGGGCGGGATCAACGAGCCGGAGGTCGAGGACATGGTCGACTTCTGCATCGAACACGGCTTCACTCTGCGCTTCATCGAGACCATGCCGATGGGCGACACTGGCCGCGAGGCAAAAGAGGGTCACTACGTGAACCTGCAGGACGTGCGCGCCCGTCTGGAGCAGCGCTACAACCTCGTCCCCGGCGTGATGCCCGGCGGCGGCCCGGCGCGCTACATGCAGATCCCGGATACCGACGTGCGCATCGGCTTCATCACCCCGATCTCGCAGCACTTCTGCGACACCTGCAATCGCGTGCGCCTGTCGGTGGATGGCACCATCTACACCTGCCTGGGCAACGAACACAGCCTGAACCTGCGCCCCTACCTGCGCGAAGGCTGCAGCGACTCGGAGCTGGAAGACCTGGTAATCCAGGCGATCAACCTGAAACCCGAGCGTCACGAGTTCTCGGAACGCCCGGAGAAGGTCATGCGCTTCATGTCCATGACCGGCGGATGACACCACCGCAAGGCTTGCTAACAAGAAAGGCCCGTCCAGCGAGACGGGCCTTTCTTGTTAGGGGGGCCGCTTTATTAGGGCCAGGGCTTGCCGCCTCTGCAGCTAACCGAGCAACCCGCGCAGAATGAAGAAGAACACGATGGCCAGGATCGCCCCGGCCGGCAGGGTCACGATCCAGGACATGAAGATCATGCGCACCAGGCGCAGGTCGATCGCGGCGATCCCGCGCGCCATGCCGACACCCAGGATCGCCCCCACCAGCGTATGGGTGGTGGAGATTGGCAGCCCGGTACCGGAGGCCAGTACGACGGTCGCAGCCGCCGCCGCGGTGGCCGCGTAACCGCGGCTGGGCGTCAGCTGGGTGATGCCGGTGCCGACCGTGGCGATCACCTTGTGGCCATAGGTAAACAGCCCGAACACGATCCCGAAGCCGCCCAGCAGCAGGACCCACATCGGCACCACGGTCTCCGGGTCCACCTCGCCAGTCTGGATCACGTCCACCACCGCGGCCAGCGGCCCGACCGCGTTCGCGACATCGTTGGAGCCCAGCGCGAAGGCCATCGCACAACCGGTGACGACCATCATCACGCCGAAGACCTTCTCGACATCGCTGAAGTGCGAGCCGTGGGCTTGCAAGGAGGCCTCCTCGAAACGCAGGCGCCGGATCGCGAAGAGTCCGACCACCACCACCGCCACGCTGATCAGTACGGCGAAGCTGTAGGCCTGGGCGCTAGTGAGGTCCAGCCCGACGTGCGTCAGCCCCTTGAACATCGTGACCAGCGCAGTCACGAAGGCCGTCAGAAAGATATACAGCGGCGCCCAGCGCTTGGCGTTTTTCAACGGGTCGACGGTGTCGAGGATCAGCAACTGGATGCTGCGGAACAGCGCGAAGGCGATCATCCCGCCGATCATCGGGGACAGCACCCAGGAGATCGCGATGGTCCCGACGCGCTCCCAGCGCACCACTTCAAATCCGAGGCCCACCACCGCAAAGCCGATGATCGCGCCGATGATGGAGTGCGTGGTGGAGACCGGCCAGCCGAAATAGGAAGCGGTCAATAGCCAGGTGCCCGCCGCCGCCAGCGCCGCGAGCATGCCGTAGACCAGCAGCGAAGGACTGTCCGCGAGCAGTGCCGAGTCCACCATCCCGCTGCGGATGGTCTGCGTCACCTCGCCGCCCGCCAGCCACGCCCCGGCAAACACGAACACCGCGGCCACAAAGACCGCCTGGCGAATGTTGAGGGCCCGCGAGCCGACCGAGGTACCCATTGCGTTGGCGACATCGTTGGCGCCAATACCCCAGGCCATGAAGAGCCCGAAGATGACTGCAAGGCCGAGCAACAGGGTGCCGTATTCCATGCGGTCCTCGGTACGTGGTGCGAGTGGTTACTTGGCCAGCATCAGCTGCAGGCGGCTGCCCACGCGCTGGGCCAGATCGGCCAGCTCGCCTATGGAATCAATCACGCGATACATGAAGATCACGTTCACCGGGGGCAGCTCCGCCTCCTGGGCAAACAGGATCTCGCGTACCTCGCGCTGGGCCTCGTCGGATTCGTGCTCGATCTGGTCCAGCTCGGTCAGGATGTCGTTGACCACCTCGACCTCGTGTCCGCGAAAGCCCGCCTCGACCAGCTCGTCCAGCTCGTTGACCGCGCGCCCGGCCTGATTGACCGCATCCACACTGCGATCCAGAAAGCGCTGCAATGGACCCTGCATATTGGCCGGGAACTGCATCTGGCGGCCCAGCATCAGCCCCGCGATGTCCTTGGCCATGTTTGCGATGCGGTCCTGGATCAGCAGGGTGTCGAGCACGTCGCGGCGCGACATCGCCAGCATCATGCCCTTGGGCAGGTGCAGCCGCAGGTCCTTCTTCAGGCGGTCGGCTTCGTGCTCGAGCTTGACGATCTTCTTCTGCTGAACGCGCGCGGTGTCCCAGTCGTCCCGGGCCATGGCCTCGATGAACGGCGGGAGCTCGGCGATGCAGGCGCGCACCTTCTCCATGTGCGCCTGCAGGGGGCGCACCGGCGAACGGCCAAACAGTTCGAAGACGAAGTTCTTGGGGCTCATGGCGGCGCGAAGAATGTCACAAAGGCGCAATGTACCGCAAAACAACCCTCGATACCCTGTCGCCTGCAGGCGAATGTGTGCCGCGTGCGCTACAATCGTGGCCCAGAGCTGGGGGTGCCCGTACCACATGTCGGGCTGAGAGAGTCCCCTTGAACCTGAACCGGTTAACACCGGCGGAGGGAAGCTCGGTCAACGGTCTGCTGTACTTGGGGTTCCTGCCCCCGCGATCGCCCTGCCCGCGCTCCCTTCGCCCCACGCGTCAGCAGAGGTCCGATCATGAGCGCCATCCCCGAGTCGTTTGCCCGCAAGACCGCCGAGGTCTCCGCGGAGGTCACCCGCCCGTTCCCGAACTCCGAGAAGCGTTACGTCGAGGGTTCGCGCGCGGACATCCGCGTGCCGTATCGCGAGGTCGCGCAGACGCCGACGATGACCTCCGGCACCCCCGAAGAGAACCCGCCGATCCCGGTCTACGACACCTCCGGCCCCTACACCGACCCCGACGCAAGCATCGACCTGCACCGGGGGCTGGCGGACCTGCGCGGCCCCTGGATCGACGAACGCGCGGACACCGAGTGGCTGGACGGCCCGAGCTCCGAGTACGGCCGCGCCCGCGCCGCCGATCCGGAACTGGCCCGCCTGCGCTTCGAGCACATCCGCCCGCCGCGCCGCGCGAAGGCCGGCGCGAACGTCTCGCAGATGCACTACGCTCGCCAGGGCATCATCACCCCGGAGATGGAGTACGTCGCGATCCGCGAGAACAACCGCCTGCAGGAGCTGCGCGCCGACCCGCGCTACCGGAAGCTGCTGCGGCAACACGCCGGCGAGTCGTTCGGCGCCGCGATCCCGGACGAGATCACGCCCGAGTTCGTGCGCGAGGAGATCGCCCGCGGCCGCGCGATCATCCCCGCCAACATCAACCACCCGGAACTCGAGCCGATGATCATCGGCCGCAACTTCCGGGTGAAGGTGAACACCAACATCGGCAACTCCGCGGTCACCTCCTCGATCGAGGAGGAGGTAGAAAAGCTTGTCTGGTCCGCGCGCTGGGGCGGCGACACCCTGATGGACCTGTCCACCGGCAAGAACATCCACGAGACCCGCGAGTGGATCCTGCGCAACTCGCCGGTGCCGATCGGCACCGTGCCGATTTACCAGGCGCTGGAGAAGGTCGACGGCAAACCCGAGGATCTGACCTGGGAGCTGTTCCGCGACACCCTGATCGAGCAGGCCGAGCAGGGCGTGGACTACTTCACCATCCACGCCGGCGTGCGCCTGCAGTACGTGCCGCTGACCGCCGACCGCGTGACCGGCATCGTCTCCCGCGGCGGCTCGATCATGGCCAAGTGGTGCCTGGCGCATCACCAGGAGAACTTCCTCTATACGCACTTCGACGAGATCTGCGAGATCATGCAGGCCTTCGACGTCTCGTTCTCGCTGGGCGACGGCCTGCGCCCCGGCTGCCTGGCCGACGCCAACGACGCCGCCCAGTTCGGCGAGCTGGAGACCCTGGGCGAGCTGACGCAGAAGGCCTGGAAACACGACGTGCAAGTGATGATCGAGGGCCCCGGCCATGTCCCGCTGCAGAAGGTGAAGGAGAACGTCGACAAGGAGCTGGAGGACTGCTTCGAGGCGCCGTTCTACACCCTTGGCCCGCTGGTGACCGACATTGCCCCGGCCTACGACCACATCACCTCCGGCATCGGCGCGGCCAACATCGGCTGGTACGGCACCGCGATGCTCTGCTACGTGACACCGAAAGAGCATTTGGGCCTGCCCAACAAGCAGGACGTGCGCGACGGCATCATCACCTACAAGATCGCCGCCCACGCCGCCGACCTGGCCAAGGGCTTCCCCGGCGCGCAGCTGCAGGACAATGCCCTGTCCAAGGCGCGCTTCGAGTTCCGCTGGGAGGACCAGTTCAACCTGGCACTGGACCCGGAGCGCGCGCGCGAATTCCACGACGAGACCCTGCCGAAGGAGGCGCACAAGGTCGCCCACTTCTGCTCCATGTGCGGCCCGAACTTCTGCTCCATGAAGATCACCCAGGACGTGCGCGACTATGCCGCGGCCCAGGGCATCAGCGCTGACGAGGCCCTGCAGAAGGGCATGCAGGAGAAGGCGGTGGAATTCGTCGAGAAGGGCGCGGAGATCTACCGGAAGACCTGAGGCCCCAACAACGAAACCCGGGTGGCAGCCCGGGACACGCTGATTCAATCGCAAGAGGCGATCATGGCGGCGTTATCGGCTGACGGGGAGGCGGGTTCTGTGACGAGCCACTAACCGATCGCTCGCCCCGCGCAGAATGGGCGTCTACGCTTGTTGTACTGCGCCCGGCACAAGTACCGCCAGGAGGACCACGGCATCGCGACCGCCAGCCGCTATCGCAGCGCCAGCGCCCTCGCCGCGTTGCTGGCCGCCTGTCAGATTGGGGCGGCCACAGCCCGAGACGACGGAGCGGCCGTACAGCAGCGGCCAGACATCTCGGTCTTCGCCTATGGCGCTCGCTGGACCGACACCCGCTTCGTCGAGATCCTCCAGTTCCAGACCGCGATGCAGGACTCGCACCTGGCGGCCGTGGGCATCTCTCGCCGCCTCCACCGCTTCAGTGACCATCTGCATCTCGAAGGCGAGATCAATGTCGCCCGGCACTGGGGTCAGCAGGATCACTTCGAACTAAACGCGGCCGCCAACCTGCGCTGGACCCGCTTCCCCTGGGACCACCTGGTGGACACCTCGGCCGCTTGGGGCATCGGCCCCTCGCGTGCCTTCGGCGATCCGGTCATCGAGGATCGCCGCCCCAGCCGCACCCAGGCGTTCATGATGGCCGAAGTCACCTTCGCGCCGTCCGCGTCACGAGACAGTTCCTGGGAGGCCTTCCTGCGTATCCATCACCGCTCCGGCGTCTTTGGTGTGGTCAGCGATGCCAGCGGTTCCAATTTCATCGGCACCGGTGTCCGCTTTCACTTCGGCCCTCGATAACACGCTAACCGGCCACACCAGCGGCCGTCGGAAATCCACTACTGTGCCCTTGTCCGGGCTCAACGCACCTCGATGCGGTTGCGTCCGTTCTTCTTGGCCGCGTACAGGGCCTGGTCGGCCCGGTCGAAGGTATCGACCCGGCGCTCGCCCGGGCGGTATTCGGTCACACCGAAGCTCGCGGTGCGCCGCCCGACGGCGTCAAAGTCAAAGGCGTTGATCCGGGCCTGCAGGTCGCGGGCCGCCGCCTGCGCCTGCTCGGCGTCGGTCTGTGGCAGCAGCACGAAGAATTCCTCGCCGCCAATACGCCCAATGGCATCCACCTTGCGCAGGTTCTGGCGCAGAAGCTCGGCGAACTGTTTGAGGACCGTGTCACCGGTCCTGTGGCCCCAGGTATCGTTCACGGCCTTGAAGTAGTCGATGTCGATCAGGATCACAGAAAATGGCTGGCCATAGCGCTCGGTGCGCGCACACTCCTCCTCGAACAACTGCTCGATATGCGCACGATTCGACAATGAGGTCAGCTCGTCGACCTGCGCCGAATGCGCCAGCTCCCGTTGCTGCAGGAAGGTAAGTTTCAGGGCCCGTTCCAGCACGAAGGCACTCAGGCAACCAAACGAAAACGCCGCCAGCACCCACAGCAGGTGCAGCTGTAGCAAGCCGGTCTCCAGGGTCTGGAGGAGACTGGCCGCCACGACCAGCACCACGATCCCGGTAGCGGCCAGTGCGGCCTGACGCAGGGCCAGGCCCGAGATCGCAAAGGTCCACATGATGCTCAGATAGATCTCGGGGGCGAACACCAGAAACTGTGGCGAACCGGCATTCAGGTAGAGGTTGGCGGCATTCGCGACCACTGGCGCGATAATCAGCAAGGCCCACATCGGACGCTGGAGCGACGCGCGGAAAGTCATCGCCGCCACGGCCAGCAACATGCCGGGCACCAGCAAGCCATGGGCCAGCAGCCGCTGGCCCGACGCATCGACGGCTACCGTCTGCTCGATGGCGGCATACAACAGATATAGCGCAGCGGTCAGAAACGCGATGTAGCGCACCTGCGGAATGCGCGTGGCACGCAGCCAGGCCGCAAACCCTCGCCGTGTGTCCTCGCCCTCCGCGTATAGCGGATCCATCCGTCCCCGCAGTCGCCTTGCTATATCCAAGATCCTGTTCCTTGCTTGCCAGGGTCGGCCGTTATGACCCCGGCTTGCGGAAGCCGTTCCGGGCGGGAGATGGCCCTGCGGTTACTGCATGTGTTCGCCCATGGCGCCGAGGCCCATCATGCCAGCGCCAATGCCGAACAGCATGCCGACGATCATCAGGGCCAGGTAGATCAGCAGCAGCACGCCGAAGATGGTGAAGTAGATGCGCAGTCGGCTCAGCGCGTATTAAATCTCTAACGGGTCCTTGCTGTCGAATGCGCAATGCCAGACACCCGCCGCCCGCATGAGCATCACACCGGCCCAGATCGGGGTCCAGGCGATGATGATGCCGACAATGGACAGGGCGGTGAGCACGTCCGAGCGGATCAGCCTTTCGCACCGTGCTACGGCTCGCCCACGCGTACGGGGGGTACCCCAACGAGCGGTCGCTGCGAAACCTAACGCCGGACTCACGCGTCACCTTTCACTCGAATACCTATTTATGGGACTTGTAGGCTCGAGAACCCGCCTCAAGCGGGCCGGGCCGACTGTCACAAATAGGGGGACCAGCATGCGCGTCATTTCCGAACAAGGGTTCGCATGTTGTCGGACATCATTTCAGCGAGTCCTTGGCGCTTACCCGCAGCCCCGGACGCTCGTGCTTGCGGTTGCTGCCGCGCTTGGTGCCAGTATCGCAGCCCCACTGCATGCCGATGACGAGACGATCGAGATGGTCCTCCAGATTAACGATGACCGGATGGAAGCCCGGATCGTCGAACAGTCGGAGGGGTGGCTGACCCGCCGCAACAGCCTGCCTCTCACCCGTGAAGCCACAGGCATCGAGCTCGTGCACGACTGGATCGAGTCGCAGGAGGACCACGAGCCCCAGCAAGAGAACGCGGCCTTCATGGTGGGGATGGCATCCACCGTGTCCGAGGTGGATGCGACGGCGCTGGTCATTCAGGACGTGGATCAGGAAAACCACATTGAACGCGACCTGATGGTCGTGCAAAGCCAAGCCGGCTGGACGTCCCTGGAAAACACCGGGCATGCCGTAGCGGGTGACGACGGCCTGCGGCTGATCTCCCGCGCACGGACCCTGCAGACGCAGGGCGCCGGTCAGGTCAACGTTGCGGAACTCGAAGCGCAGGCCGAGGCGGGCGAGAACAGCCTCTCTGCAGGCATTCAGTCCAGCCTGCAGCGAAATACCCTGAGGCAGCACCGGGTGGTGTCGGAAAGCACGGTCGGGCGCTCCCGCCTGGTGAATAAGGGCCGTATAACGGCCGGAGGTGCCGGACTGCGCGCCGACCAATCGGCGTCTCGGGTCCAGGTCTTCGACACGGACCAGGTCAATACTTCGGGGCAGGACTTCGTGGGAACGGGCACCGAAATCACCGGGGACGGCTCGGGAGTGATCCTGGGTGATGTCTCAGTCGAGCAGGCCAACGAGCTGGGCCAGACCCATGTGGCCGCGGATTCTCGGTTGGGCGAACTTGCGATCGAGAACCACGGCGATATAACCAGCGGCGATCACGGAGTCGCAGCAATCCTGACCACCCCCGACACTCAGATCATGGATGCCATCCAGGAAAATACCTGGCAGGGCACGGCCGAACTGAGCGCGCCCTCGGGCGAGGTGGATGATTCGGGCAGCACGGGCACGCCTGGCGGTCTTGCCCTTTCCACTCGGTATGTTGAGCAATCGAGCGAGGCCAGCCAGACCGACATCGCGACCGCGACCAGCGTGGGCCATGGAAGGATCCACAATACCGGAAGCGTATCCGCAGAAGGATACGGGCTGGCCCTAGAGGTCGATGCGAGCCGGGTCCAGGTGCAACAGGTCGAACAGATCAACGACGTGACAGGCGACGCCAGCTCGGTGGCCGGGTCGGGCGGTGACGGTGGTGCCGGCGATCCAGACACGGGTGCAGACGGTGGCGCCGGGGGCAATGCGCTGGCAGAGCTGCGCCTGAATCAGTCCAACGAGCTGGCTCAAACCCTTGTACTGACTGATTCGCGTATCGGCCAGGCCGAGGTACGCAACGCGGGATCGGTCCAGGCGGGAGGGGGCGGCATCGTCGCACGCGTCTCTACCGACATCGTACAGGTGCAGGAAGGGGAGCAGGCCAATCAGGCAATGGATGCGTTTGACGCGACCGCGGGCGATGCTGGTGCCGGAGGCGCCGGGGATGTCGACGGTGGCGCCGGTGCGGATGGTGGGGATGGTGGGGATGGTGGGGACACTCTGGCAGAGCTCATCTGGTCGCAATCCAACGAGGCAGGCCAGATCGTGTTGTTGTCGCATAGCCGTCTTGCCGAAGTCGAAGTGGAGAACTCCGGTCGCGTGTTTGCCGGCGGCCGCGGCATCACCGCCGAAAGTGGGGTGTCACTGGTACAGGTACAGATTCTCGATCAGACCAACTCGGCAGAAGTCGAAACCAGACTTGTGGGCGGAGACGGAGGCGAAGGAGGCATCGGGTCGGACGGCAACGATGGTGACGGAGGAGCCGGAGGCTCCGCCGAATACCACCATCGGTTGGGTCAAGAAAACGAAAGCGAGCAGATCCTCCTGATATCCGGGGGATCGCTGGCCAGCACGAAAGTTTCGAATCACGGGGACATCCGTGCCGGGGGTGACGGCATCGTGGCGCGTGCGAACGCCGAGGTCGTCCAGAAGGAGCATGTCAATCAGGCCAATACCGATGAGATGCAGGAAGCAGGAGACGGCGCAGGCGGCGAGCCCGATGGGGAGGCCATAAACGACATATCGGTCGATCAATCCAATCACCGGGCCGGGATCATGGTGATCGATGCAGTGGAGGTCGCGCGGGTCCGGGTGGAACACCACGGCGAGATTGACGCGGACGGCCGAGGTATCGTCGCCCATTCCTCGATCAGCGGGGTGTCGGATTCCGCGACTGCCGTGTCTGTCCTGAGCTCCGGCCACATCCGGGCCGGGCAACAGGCGATCCATGCCATCAGCGACGGCGGGTCGGCGCGCGATATCGAGGTACGGATCACGGATGGGTCGGTGATCGGGGGGCCGGGATACTATGGGCTACAACTCGAGGGGTCGGGCAGCAACACGGTCTGGAACGACGGGGTGCTGACCTCGATGTCGCGGCGCGCCGTACTCGGTGGTGATGGCGACGACACGATTTACAACACGGGGTTGCTGGCAGGGGACGTGGACCTCGGAACTGGCAGTAACGCCCTGTTCAATCAGGAGGCCGGCCGGTTCGAGAGCGAGGCCATCGTCGACCTAAACGGCGGCACGCTGGAGAACCGCGGTTGGCTCAACCCGGGTGGCACAAATCGGATCGTGACCACCCAGGTCGCCGGTGACTGGACCAACACCGCTACTGGGCGCTATCAGGTTTCCCTGGACATGGTTTCCGGCGATTCCGATTTCCTGGATATCTCCGGAACCGCCTCCCTGAATGGCGAGGTCGTCCCCCGAATCCTGGTTCCGGACGATTCCGGAAGCTTCACCATCGCCGCGGCAACGGGCGGGGTCACGGACGAGGGGATGAATGTTCAAGATACGCTCTTCGTGGACTACAAACTGGACTTCTCCTCGGCCAGCGAGCTGGGCCTGAGCGCGGAAATCGACATCCCCGAAACGGTAACCGGACTGAACTCCAACCAGCAGTCCGTGCACGGGGTTATCGAAGGGCTGTGGGCGACGGGGTCAACAGGAGACCTCGACACCGTGTTCGGCGCCCTGCTCTCTGTCTCGGATGTTGCCGAATTGGCACAGGCCTACGAACAGCTCAGCCCCGAGCCCCATATGAACAGCGCCGCCAGCGCGACCCACGCGGCCGGCGTGTTCGCCAGTGACCTGCTTAGCTGCAGCGTGGACTCCGGCGCACATGTCCATGTGCGCCAGGGCGAGTGCGCCTGGGTACGGCTCGGACGGCGGAATCTGGACCAGGATTCCACCTCGCGCCAGGCTGGATTCGAGGAAAACAGCATCTCGGTATCCACCGGCGTGCAACGCGCACTTGCCAACGACTGGCATCTCGGAGGCGGAGTGGGATTCGAACGCGGCGATGTACAGTCGGATTCCGGCGCGCAGACAGAAGTGGACCGCATGCATGCCGGCGCTGTACTCAAATATGCTCCAGGGCCGTGGATGGTTTCTGGGTCAGTGTCGGGCGGTTACGGCTGGCATGACAGCACGCGCGTCGTCGACTTCACCGGCGAACCATCCGAACTCACTGCCGACTATCGCGTACGCCACCTGGGGATCGACCTCCATGCGCAGTACGAGATCGATCTAGGTGGGTCCTACCTCAAGCCCTATGCCGGGCTTGGCTACCGGCAGGTCCGCCTGGGTGGATTCTCCGAAAGCGGTGGGCCCGAGGCACTGGACGTGGACAGCGAGCGCGACCGCGCCGGCAGTATCGCGCTGGGTACACGCTGGGGTACCGAATTCGAGACCGGAAATGACACACTTGTACGCCCCTATCTCTCGGCGGGCGCCACTCGGTATACCTCGGACGAGACCCAACTTACAGCCTCGTTCCAGGGGGGCGGCGATTCGTTTCGAATCAGCCGAAGCCGTGACCGCACAGTGGCGGACATGGGCGCTGGTCTGGAAATTCTCGCTGGGGACTCCGGTTCGGTTCGTGTGGACTACCGTGGCCGCTTCTCCAACAACATGACGGATCACGCCATCGGGATGCGGGTGCAGATCCCGTTCTAGCCGCCGACCAAATGACCGGGGGCCTGCTGCGCACCTACATGTGTTCGCCCATGGCGCCGAGGCCCATCATGCCAGCGCCAATGCCGAACAGCATGCCGACGATCATCAGGGCCAGGTAGATCAGCAGCAGCACGCCGAAGATGGTGAAGTAGATGCGCAGTCGGCTTAGTGCGTACTTGATCTCCAGCGGGTCGGCGCTGTCGAAGGCGCGCTGCGAGGCGCCCGCCGCCTGCATCAGCACCACCCCGGCCCAGATCGGGATCCAGGCAATCAGGATGCCGACAATGGACAGGGCAGTGAGCACGCCCGAGATGATCAGCATGATACCGATCAGCTGCATCCAGAACTTGCCGCGCACCAGTGGTTCGATCAGTTCGCGAAGCTGCGGGTTGCCTGTCGATTCTGCTTCCATGCGAATACTCCTGTCCGTTGGGTTGGGAACGGTTCCGAGCATAGCAGCCTGACCGGGGCACCGTGCATTGTTCGCCATTGGGGCGAAAGGCATACTCGGGCGGTACACCGCAGCTGCGCAATGGAGGCCGCATGAGCGATCAGGGACGAGACAGTGAACGCGAGCGTAGTGGGCCGCAAGGGACCATGCTGTTCCAGGGCGCGACTTTGCCCGAGACGGAAGCCACCGCAGAGCAGTCGCGAACGCCCCCCGGTGGACACCCCGTCCTGGTGGGCGTCGCCGAACCCTTCCGCCAGCAACGCCTGACCCTCAAACCCGGCAAGCAGTCCGTCGGCCGACAGGGCGACAATGACATCGTGCTGCAGGAAGGCAGTGTCTCGTCGCAACACGCCTGGCTGGTCAACGACGGCGGGGCCTGCCGCGTGGTCAACCTTCTCTCGACGAACGGCACCTGGGTGAACGAGCGCAAGGTGCACGAGGCCACGCTGAATGACGGCGACCATGTCCGTTTCGGGCGCGCGGAGTTCATCTTCCGGCGCCGGGATGACGGCTCCGAGGCCGTGCCCGTCGGTGGCGTCCGGCGGTCCTCCTGGCGCTGGATCGGCGTGGCAGTGGCGATTCTGGTGCTCGCCGCGGTCGCGCGCATCCTGCTCGAAAACACCTGAACGAGCCGTCCGGCGTGCAGCGCATCGGTCGCTATGGCGTAGGCGAGGAGATCGGTCGCGGGGCGATGGCCGTAATCTATCGCGGCTTCGACCCGGAGATTCGCCGCGAACTTGCGATCAAGTGCCTGCAGGATGACTACGCACGCCGGCCCGAGTATCGCCGCCGGTTTCTGGTGGAGGCGCGCGCAGCCGGCACACTGACCCACCCGGGGATCGTGACGATCTTCGACGTCGGCGAATCCGGGGACCGCCCGTTTATCGCGATGGAACTGCTGGACGGGATTACGCTCGCCGCCTTCGCCGAGCAGTTCCGCCCGCTGCTATTGCGCAACGTACTCAAGATCGCGATCCAGCTGACCGAGGCGCTCGATTACGCCCACCGCAATGGTGTGGTGCATCGCGATATCAAGCCGGAGAACATCATCGTCACCAGCGCCACGGTGAACATCAAGGTGATGGACTTCGGCATCGCCCAGACCCTGAATGATCCTGCCTGGCGGGCCGATTCGGATGGCTACGTCGCCGGCTCGCCCCACTACATGGCTCCGGAACAGATTCGTGGCCTGTCCACCGACGCCCGAGCGGACCTCTACTCGGTGGGGGTCGTCCTGTATGAACTGCTCACCGGCTCGACACCCTTTCGCGGGCACGAGGTCGAAGGGCTGCTGACCCGAGTGGTGCGCGACCCGCCACCGCCCTTGCGCCCGATCGTCCAGGATTGCCCCCCGGAGCTGATCGAGCTGGTCGAACGGCTGCTGGAGAAACAACCGGACCAGCGCTACCAGTCAGCCGGAGAGCTGCTAGTAGAGCTGCAACGGATCGACGAAGAGCGCATGGAACACGAACGCGCCGGCGCCGGACGGCGGATCATCCCGCTGCGGTGGCGCTGGCCGGCAATCCTCGGAGCGACCGTGGCCATCACGCTGGCAGCCGCCGGCGCCCTGGTGCAGAAAAAACAGAACGAGGTGATCACGGACCTGGCCTTCGACTACGGGTCCACGCTGGCGCAGATCATCACGGTGGAGAGCGCGGAGGACCTGCTGCTGGAGGACACCATCGCCGTACAGGGGCGGCTGCAGGACATGCAGGACAATCGCGAGATCGCGCTATTGAGCGTGGCGGACCACCGAGGGCACGTGGTGGCGAGCAGCGATCACGCATCACTTGGCAGCCCATTTGAATCCCCTCCCGAGGAGCACCTGCTGACCCGTCGCGGGGACCAGGCGATCTGGTCTCTGGAGGACCCGGACGGGCGCGAGATGTTCCTGTTCGAGGCACCCGTGCGCTTTCAGGAGATCGAGATCGGGCGGCTGCAGGTGGGCCTCTCGACCCGCTCGCTGCGTGCCGCCAATCAGACCACACTGCTGGCCCTGACGCTGCTCGCGCTGGTGACGTTGCTCGCCGTTTCGCTGGGTGCTTACGTACTCGCACGACGGCTGCAGACGCCACTGGACACTCTGCGCGGGGCCCTCGATCAGATCGGACAAGGCCGGCTGGACACGCGCATCCGCACCCGGCGACGCGATGATTTCGAACGGGTATATGCCGCCTACAACGCGATGGCGGACTCGCTGGAGGCGCGCATGAAGCAGCGCCCGGCACCCCAACAGCAAGCCCCGCAAGCGGAATCCGACAGCGAGCGGACGCTGATACTGGAGGAACATGCGGAGGCGGACCGCCCGGAACGGACTCCCCCCGCCTGAGCAAGCGGAACCCCGGCTACAAGAGCTCGGTGTCGCCGTGCGAATAGGGTGGCGCGCAACTGCACAGGATATGCAGCGGCTCGGTCCCGGTATTGCGGATGTTATGCGGGGTACCGGGGTGGATGCAGACGGTATCCCCGACCGTCACCTCGAAGGTCTCCCCCCCGAGCCGCATCTCTCCGCGCCCGCGGGTGATGTGGTAGAGCTCCTCGGTCTGCGCATGGCGATGCAGGTGCGTGGTCGCGCCCGGGGCGACCACTGCCTCGGCGAGGCTCTGGGCCGCATTGCCATGGGAATCCGGGTGCATCAGCTCGCGGATTTCGGAGCCGTCCTTGGTGTCATAGGCCGGGATGTCGTCGTAGCGCGTATACATGATCGGCCTCATGCCGGCTCGGGGACTTCCTCGAGCAACAGGCTGCAGCCACCCATTGCGGCGGGCTTGGGTACCCCCATCAATTCCAGCACCGTCGGGGCCACATCGGCCAGACCGCCGCCGGTACGCAGACGCCAGCGCTGCGAGTCGGTAATCATGCACATCACCGGGTAGATCGTGTGCTGGGTGTGCGGGTCGCCGGTCACCGGGTCGATGTACTCGTCGCAGTTGCCATGGTCAGCGGTCACGATCACGGAATAACCCGCATCCTTCGCGGCATCCAGCACGCGTCCGACCTCGCGATCCAGCACCTCGACCGCCTGGAGCAGGGCCTCGCGCTTGGCCGTGTGGCCCACCATGTCGCCATTGGCAAAGTTCACCAGGATGAACCCGTAGCGCCCGCCTTCCATGGCTTTGATGGTCTCGTCGGCCACCTCAACCGCGCTCATCTCCGGCTGTTCGTCGTAGGTATCCACTGGCGGCGAGGGCACCATCACGCGCTGTTCTCCGGCGTAGGGCTCTTCCTTCCCGCCATTGAAGAAAAAGGTGACGTGGGCGTACTTTTCGGTCTCCGCGCAGTGGAACTGCGGGATACCGGCAGAGGCGATCGTGCTCCCCAGGGTGGTCGAGGGGCGCTCGGGCGGGAAGGCGATCGGCGACAGGAAGCGCGGGTCGTACTCGGTCAGACAGGTCTCGGCCACCGGGCGGAATTCACCACGGTCAAAGCCGTCGAAGTCGTCCAGCCCCAGCGCGGCCGTCAGTTGACGCGGCCGGTCGTTGCGGAAGTTGAACAGCACGCAGACCGCGTCCTGCCCGAGCGGGGCACCGCCGTTGATGATGCGGGGATTGATGAACTCGTCGTCCTCGCCGGCGGCGTAGGCGGCCTCGATGGCCTCGCGCGCCGACCCTGCGGGCTCGCCCTCGGCGTAGGCAATCGCGCGGAAGGCCTTTTCGGTGCGGCTCCAGCGCTTGTCGCGATCCATGGCGTAATAACGACCGCATACCGTGGCAATGGCGCCGCCGGCGCTGGCCAGCTCCTCTTCCAGCGGGTCGAGGTAGTTGAGCGCGGAACGCGGGGCCGTGTCGCGACCGTCGGTGATCATGTGCACCATCGGCCGGGCGCCTTCGCGCTGGCAGATCTCGACCAGCGCGCGCAGGTGGCGGATATGCGAATGAACGCCACCATCGGACACCAGGCCAATCAGGTGCAGCGGCAGGTCATTATTCGCGGCCGCGCGGGCGGCACTGACCAGGGCGTCGTTCTCGTAAAAACTGCCATCGGCGATGGAGTCGTCGATGCGCACCAGATCCTGGTTGATCACGGTCCCGGCACCCAGGGTCAAATGGCCCACCTCGGAGTTGCCCATCTGGCCATCCGGCAGGCCAACGGCGCGGCCACAGGCATCCAGCGTGGTATGCGCATGGGTAGACAGGTACTCGTCGAGGCGCGGCGTGTTGGCCTCGGCGTAGGCGTTGTTCACCTTGGACGGGTTTACTCCGACCCCGTCCATAACGATCAGCAGGACGGGGCGGCGGGGGGTCGGACGCGGGTCGGCCATCGCGGGTTCATTACCTGGGTCAATGGGTTATCCGGGCATTTTAGCAAGTTCCAATGCGCAGATGGACACCGCGGGGATCCAGTAGACGCTGGCGTGTGAAACAGTCAGCGTCTACCGGGAAACACCGATCAATGTTTCCTAGCGGAAACGCCCCTCGTCATAGTCTTCCTGCGAGGGCCCCTCGTCGGCCCGGGCATCGTCACGGGCAGGTTCCTGAGGCGTGTCATCTTGCGACAGATCGGTGCCTGGAGTTTCGTCCGTCTGCGATTCCGAGGACTTGCGCGCCTCTTTCTGGCGCTGGAGCTCGGCCTGTTCAGCCTCGATGCGGTCGAGTTCGGCATCCATCTCCTCGTCGGTCATCGGGGTGTAGCCCGCGCGCGCGGAGGCCGGGGTCTCCCGAGCCCCGGCGCTGGAGCTGGAGCTGGCCGCTCCAGCCGTGGCCGTGGCGGCTGCGGCCTTGCGGCTAGAGGTGCCAGACGCACCCTTGCCGCCACCACCAGGCCCACCGTCCGGGTCGTCGGGCCCATCGCCGGAGTCATCGCTCAGGTCATCGGGCTCATCGCCCCCTTGCGCGCGACGCTTCTCGGCCTTCTTGCGCTCCATGATGCGCGAGAGGATCAGCCCGATCTCGAACAGCAGCCACATCGGCAAGGCCAGCAGCGTCTGCGAGATGATATCCGGCGGCGTGAGCACCATGCCGATCAGGAACACCCCCACGATCACGTAGGGGCGCTTCTTGGCCAGCTTGTCGGGTGTGGTCGCCCCCAGCGAGACCAGAAGAATCGTCGCCACCGGCACCTCGAATGCGATGCCGAACGCGATGAACAGCATGATCACGAACGAGAGATAGCGCGAGATGTCGGTCATCACCGAGACCCCCTCGGGGGCGGTCGCGGTGAAGAAGGCGAAGATCAGCGGAAAAACCACGAAATACGCGAAGGCCATCCCGAGGTAGAACAGGATGGTGGACGAGGCCACCAGCGGAAGGGCCATGTTCTTTTCGTGGCTGTACAGCCCCGGCGCAACAAACGACCAGACCTGATAGAGCAGGTACGGGATGCTGATCACCACCGCCAACAGCAGGACCAGCTTGAACGGGATCAGGAACGGCGCGGCGACGTCGATCGCGATCATGCTGGTGCCTTCCGGCAGGTGCTGCATCAGCGGATCCGCCAGCCACGTGTATATCGGGTTGGCGAACGGGAACAGCACCAGGAACACCACCAGAATGGCGATGAACATCCTGAGGACACGATCACGCAGCTCGATCAGGTGCGTGAGCAGGGTTTCGGTGGCCTCCGGACTCGGTTCGACCTCCGGCTTGGTCTTGCTCATGAGTGCTTGTCGGGGGCCTGGTCGTCGTGAGTGGAGTCGCTTGAATGGTCCGGGGCGGCATCCTGGCGGTCCGCGGACTCGGGGGTATCCGACTTCGCGGTGCGACGCGGGCGCACAGCCGGCTTCTTGCGCTTGGGTCGATCCGCCTCTCCAGCGCGTGCCTTGCGTTCGGCTTCCAGCGCCGGGTCGTCGGTCATCAGGTTGCCGTCTATACCCGAGCGGGTCGGCACCCGACGCACTTCAGCCTGCTCGGGATCGGCCTCGTCCTGGGCGTCGTCCGCATCCGCCGGGCGGCGCTCACGCACGGCCGGCTTCTTCGTCTGTTTATCCGTTGCAGCGCGCTTGTCGTCCAGGGCCTTCAGGTGGTCCTGCGTCAGGCCCTTGCGGGCGGCGGGCTTCCCCTCGATGTCCTCGCGCAGATCCTTTTCGGTTTCCTCGATGTCCTCGCGGAGATCCTTCTCGGTCTCCTCCATGGTGCCCTTGAGCTGACGGATCTCGCGCTCCTGGCTCTGGAGCATCTTGCGCAGCTCGTCGGTCTGTAGTTCCTGCTCGAAATCCGAACGCACGCTGTGCACGAAACGCCGGGTCTTGCCCACCCAGCGGCCGATCTCGCGCGCAAGGCCGGGCAGCCGCTCCGGTCCGACGACCAGGAGCGCGACCAGCACGATGATGATGATCTCCCAGAAACCGATGTCGAACATGCGCTAGCGCCGCCCGAGTCCGGCCGTTCCGCGCGGGGCGCGGATCAGGATTTCTTGTCCGACTGCGAGGTCTCGGTTTCCTGCTCCGAGCTGTTCTTCACCTCGCCGTCGACCACACGCCCCTTGTCGCCGGTCTGGTCCTCGACCTCAGGGGTCTCGCCATCCTGGCCTTCCGCGTTGTCATCCTGCTTGTTCTGGCCGTCCGGGTCCTTGACCGCCTGACGGAAGTTCTTCAGCGCGGAGCCGACGTCACCGCCCATGTTGCGCAGTTTCTTCGTGCCGAACAGCAGCACGACGATGAGCAGGATAATAAGAAGTTGCCAGATGCTGATGCCACCAATACCCATGGACTCTCTCCAAGATCATTCAACTTTGGGATAAGCCTGAACGGCGCCAGGCCCATAATCAATACGCAGCGTTTTATTTATCGTTTTTATCAGAGCGCTGCCCACTGGCCCGGCGCGCGGCCTTTTCCGCGATACCGGACAACCCGAAGCGCCGAGCCAGCTCGTCGAGGACGTCGTCGGGGTGGCGGCCCCGGGCCGCGAGCACAATCAGGCTATGAAACCACAGGTCCGCCATCTCCGACACCAGCGCGTCGCTGTCGTCGTTCTTGCCGGCGATAATGGTCTCCGCCGACTCCTCGCCGAGCTTCTTCAGCATTTCGTCGAGCCCCCGGGCGTGCAGCTTCGCCACGTAGGACTGCTCCGGGTCGGCCTGGCGCCGCTGTTCGATCACCTCGGCCAGCGCGCTCAGGAGTTCGGCACCCGCCAGGGCATCTGACGCACGCCCGGCCATCAGGCGGCCACCCCGGCGTCGTTCGGCCGTACGGGCACACCTGCCGCGGCCATCGCGTCCTTGGCCTCGCCCACCGTGTGCTGACCGAAATGGAAGATGCTGGCCGCCAGCACTGCGTCGGCATGGCCTTCGGTCACGCCCTCGACCAGGTGCTGCAACTCGCCCACGCCGCCGGAGGCAATGACCGGGATACCCACCGCATCGCTGACCGCCCGGGTCAGTTCCAGATCGAACCCGATCCGGGTGCCATCACGGTCCATGCTGGTCAGCAGGATCTCGCCGGCCCCGAGGGACTCCATCCGCTGCGCCCACTCGACGACTTCCAGATCGGTCTCGCGGCGCCCACCGTGGGTGAGCACCTCCCAGCGAGGGGACTCGCCTTCCGCGCTGACGCGCTTGGCGTCGATCGCCACCACGATGCACTGGCTGCCGACCCAGTCGGCCGCCTCGCGCACCAGCTCCGGGCGGTGCACGGCGGCGGTATTGATCGAGACCTTGTCGGCCCCGGCATTCAGCAGGCGGCGGATGTCCTCCACCGCACGCACGCCGCCACCCACGGTCAGCGGGATAAAGACCTCGCGCGCCACCTCCTCGACCACATGCAGGATGGTGTCGCGGTCGTCACTGGAGGCCGTGATATCGAGGAAGGTGATCTCGTCCGCGCCCTGCGCGTTGTAGCGCCGCGCGATCTCCACCGGGTCGCCGGCATCGCGGATGCCGACAAAGTTCACGCCCTTGACGACGCGGCCGGCATCGACATCCAGGCAGGGGATGATGCGCTTGGCCAGCATCTCAGCCCCCGGACGCCGCCTTGCGCGCCTCTTCGAGCGTGAACGCGCCCTCGTACAGCGCGCGTCCGACGATGGCCCCCGTGATGCCCTCTTCCTCGTTCTCGGCGAGCTGGCGCAGGTCATCCAGCGAGCTGATCCCGCCAGAGGCGATCACCGGCACGCGCACGTTGCTGGCCAGGCGGGCGGTGGCCTCGACATTGGGGCCCTTCATCATCCCGTCGCGGGCGATATCGGTATAGACGAAGGCCACCACACCATCGGCCTCGAAATGCTGGGCCAGATCAATCACATCGTGGTGCGACAGCTTCGACCAGCCATCCACCGCCAGCTTGCCGTCCTTCGCGTCCAGCCCGACGATGATGCGCCCGGGAAACTCCAGGCACAGGTCATTGACGAAGTGCGGCGCGCTCACCGCCCGGGTGCCAATGATCACGAACTCCACCCCGGCATCCAGATAGGCCTGCACGGTGTCCTCGTCGCGAATCCCGCCGCCGATCTGGATCGGCAGGTCGGGGAAGGCCTCGGCGATCGCATGTACGGCCTCGGCATTACGCGGATGGCCCGCGAAGGCGCCATCCAGGTCGACGATGTGCAGGCGCTCCGCCCCGGCATCTACCCAGCGCTTCGCCATCTCCACCGGGTCTTCGCCGAACACGGTGGAATCCTCCATCTTGCCCTGGCGCAGGCGCACGCATTTGCCTTCCTTCAGATCAATTGCAGGAATGACCAGCATCTTGGACTCCTCACGCAGCCCCGGGACCCTCACCGTCCCAGCGCAGAAAGTTATGCAACAGGCGCAGCCCGCAGGCGGCGCTCTTCTCCGGGTGGCACTGCATGGTGAACAGCGAGCCGCGCGCCAGTGCCGAGGCAAAGGTCTCGCCATAATCGGTGCGCCCGGCGATATCCGCCTCGTTCTCCGGCAACACGCGATAGCTGTGTACAAAATAGAACCACGGCGTCTCGGGCAGGCCGTGCCACAGGGGGTGCTCGCCCGTCGGCAGGACCCGGTTCCACCCCATGTGCGGGATCTTCAGGCGCCGGCCGTCCGGGCCATCGCATTCCGGGAAACGTGCGACCCGCCCCGGCAGTATGCCCAGAAGATCGACCCCGCCGCTCTCTTCGCTGTGCTGCATCAGGATCTGCTGCCCCAGGCACAGGCCAAGGAAGGGCCGATCCGCAGTCAGCTCGGGCAACAGGCGATCGAGCCCCCGCGAGGCCAGCGCGCGCATCGCATCACCGGCCGCCCCCTGCCCCGGAAAGACCAGGCGATCGGCCTCACGCAGGGTGTCGGGATCGTCCGTCAGCAGGATGCGCTGGCCGGCACCGGACTCGTGTTCGAGCGCGCGAACGACCGAGTGCAGGTTACCCATGCCGTAGTCAATGACGGCAACTGTTTCCATGGCCGGGAAATCCCTTTAAAGACTGCCCTTGGTCGACGGGGTAATCCCCTGCGCGCGCGGGTCGGCCTCGGCCGCCATGCGCAGCGCGCGCCCAAAGGCCTTGAAGATGGTCTCGGCCACGTGGTGCGCGTTGTCTCCGCGAAGACTGTCGATGTGCAGGGTCATCCAGGCGTGGTTGACCAGCCCCTGGAAGAACTCGTGAAAGAGATCCACATCGAACTCGCCGATGTGCGAACGCCGAAAGTCCGCGTGCATCTCCAGCCCCGGGCGCCCTGAAAAATCGATCACTACCCGCGCCAGGGCCTCGTCCAGCGGGACGTAGGCATGGCCGTAGCGGCGGATGCCCTTCTTGTCCCCCAAGGCCTTGGCCAGCGCCTGTCCGAGCGTGATGCCGACATCCTCGACCGTGTGATGCGCGTCGATATGCAGGTCGCCCTGCGCACGCACCGAGAGATCGACCATGCCGTGGCGGGCCACCTGGTCGAGCATGTGATCGAGGAACGGGACACCGGTCTCCAGCTGGCTTGTGCCCTTGCCATCAAGGTTGAGCTCGACGGTGATCTGGGTCTCGAGGGTGTCGCGGCGGATGCTAGCAGTACGTTCAGTCATGATTCCGATTCAAGACGACAAAGGCTCAGTGTAGCAAGGCTGGCCACGGCCCGGTACGCACACCGGATCGGGGCACTCGCCTGCCATGCAATTGGCAAAAAAAAGCCGGGACCCGAGGGCCCCGGCTGGACGTCAGGAAGCGAGGCTTCCTTAGCCGACTTCGACTTCGGTCGAATCGGATTCGCCCTTGTTGTCCGTCCAGGAGACGGACACGGTGTCGCCGGCGGAACCGTCGAACTCGACCTGCAGGAACGGGTTACGAGAGACAGTGAAGTTCCAGTAGGCGGTAATGGCGTCTTCGCCGTTACGCTTGATTTCCACGGTTTCGATGAAGTGCGGACCACCATCATCATCCGGGACCAGCATGTCGTGGCTCATCAGAGCGCGGACGTTAACAACGCCGTTGCTTTCTTGGGCGCGAACTCGAATAGACATATCTTATTCCTCCAATAGGGTTCGATCAGCGATTGGGGCGCGCGGCTTAACCGCCGCAGCCACCGACCGTGACCTTCACTTCGCGGACCGTCTTGTACCAGCTGTCGCCAGACTTCACGGCGGCCACGACGTTCGAGGACTCACCCAGACGGATGCGGCTGGACACTTTCGGCTTGGTGCCGGAGGCCAGGATGTAGTGGGCGGTCGCGGCGAAGTCGTTTTCCTCGGCGAACAGGGCGATCTCGGTGACGTCGTCCAGGCTGGTTTCGATCGAAACCGGGACCACGGCGCCGTTCTCGGCGATTTCCGGGGCGCTCAGATCGATGTCGTCGCTATCCGGGATGTCGGTGGAGCCGAGCGCAGCTTCCATCGCGGCGTCCAGGCCCTCGGCCTCGAACGTGGAGGACGGCCAGGCGGCCAGCAGCTTGCTCGGAGCCAGCAGGCCAGCCCCAACGGCCACGCCGACGGTGCCGGCGGCGAGAGTGCCTTTCAGGAAGACACGACGCTTGGTGCTAATCATGGAGATCTCCTCTCATCTTTTTGGGTCAGTTCCGGGTTATCCGGCGGCGTTTTAGCGGTTGCCCGCGTTTACGCCTGTTGCTTTGGACGGCGACCCCCGGGGATCTATTCCTTGGGGTCGGGCTCCATCGCTGACCAGCTTCAGTGGTCTTCTGCTGGTCTGGCAGGTTCATCCTCCCAAAGTTCGCTGAATCGATGATGAACAGATCACCAAGGGTTCAAAATCGGGTGAATGACAACGGATGGACCTGAAGCCAGCGCCGTATCAATGGCACACTATTGCCCTTCATTGCAACGACACCCCGGAACGAACATGCGTTCATGCAAGGCCCAGTGGCTCCTGATTGCGGTCGTGGTCGTGCTCGGCACGATGCAGATGCTCGCCTCCTGCGGACAGAAGGGTGATCTCTACCTGCCCGATGACGACGAAACCGAGGAGCGCCGCTGAATGGACTACTTCGACTACCACGGCAACACGCTGCATGCCGAAGGCGTGGCGCTGGACCACCTCGCCCAGCTGGTGGGTACGCCCGCCTACGTGTATTCGCGCGCCACCCTGGAGCGCCACTACCGCGCGTTCAGCGAGGCCCTGATCGGCACGCCGCACCAGGTCTGCTTCGCGGTGAAGGCGAACTCCGCGCTGGGGGTGCTGAACGTGCTCGCGCGCCTGGGCGCCGGCTTCGACATCGTCTCCGGCGGCGAACTGGAACGTGTACTGCGCGCCGGCGGCGACCCGGCGAAGGTCGTGTTCTCGGGCGTCGGCAAGACTGCGGCCGAGATGCGCCGGGCACTCCAGGTCGGCATCCATTGCTTCAACGTCGAGTCCGCCCCGGAGCTGGAGCGGCTGGAGTCCGTTGCGGCCGAGATAGGCGTGACCGCACCGGTCTCGATCCGCGTGAATCCGGACGTCGATGCCGAGACCCATCCCTATATCGCCACCGGCCTGCGCGAGAACAAGTTCGGCGTTGCCATCGAGGAGGCGCCGGCGCTGTATGCCCGGGTACGCGACAGCCAGCACCTGGAGGCCACCGGCGTCGATTTCCACATCGGCTCGCAGCTGACCCGGATCGACCCGTTCACCGATGCCCTGAAACGCGTGCTGACGCTGGTCGACCAGCTGGCCGCAGACGGCATCGAACTCGAACACATCGATGTCGGCGGCGGACTGGGCGTGCGCTACCGCGACGAGACGCCGCCGGAGCCGGACGCCTGGGCCAGCGCCCTGCGCGAGGTAATGGGCGAGCGCCCGCTGAAGGTTCTGCTCGAACCGGGGCGCGCGATCGCGGCCAACGCCGGCGTGTTCCTGACCCGGGTGGAGTACCTCAAGCACACCGAGGCCCACGACTTCGCGATCGTCGACGGGGCGATGAACGACCTGCTACGCCCGGCCCTGTACGGCGCCTGGCAGGAGATCATCCCGGTCGTGCAGCGCAAGGACTCCGAGCCCCGCACCTACGACATCGTCGGCCCGGTCTGCGAGACCGGCGACTTCCTCGGCCGCGAGCGCGAACTGACGCTGGCCGCGGGCGACGTGCTCGCCGTGCGCTCGGCCGGGGCCTACGGCTATGTGATGGCCGGCAACTACAACTCGCGCCCGCGCCCACCGGAGATCATGGTCGACGGCGACCACTTCCAGATCATCAACCGACGCGAGCAGGTCGATCACCTGATGATGCGCGAGAGCATGCTGCCCCAAGACCCAGAAGACACGGACCCGGACGATGACGATCCGCCCGGAAGCGTGGACCCATGATCCCGCGCCGCCCCGAACCGGAGCTTATGCTGGAGCCTGCGCAGGCCCGCGCCTATGCCGAGGCCGACTTCGCCGCGCCGCACGAGGGCTTCGTGGACGCCTTCGCCGAGGCCTTCCCCGGCCCGGTCAGCGGACCCGTGCTGGATCTCGGCTGTGGCCCGGGCGATGTCTCACTGCGCTTCGCCGCGCGCTACCCGGCCTGCGAGGTCGACGGGATCGACGGCGCGCCCGCGATGCTGGCCGCCGGTGACGCGCTGATGGCCGGCCACCCGGCCGCGCAGCGGGTCCATCTGGCCGAGGGCTGCCTGCCCAAGGCGCGCGGCCCGCGCGCCCCGTATGCCACGATTATCAGCAATTCCCTGCTGCATCACCTGCATGACCCCACCGTGCTGTGGCAGGCCATCCGGCGCGATGGGGCGCCCGGCGCAGCCGTGTTCGTCATGGACCTGCGACGTCCCGACTCGGAAGAAGCGGTCAAGGCCCTGGTCGCGGAGTACGCAGCCGAGGACCCGGACGTGCTGCGGCGCGACTTCGAACACTCCCTGCACGCGGCCTTCACGCCCGACGAGGTCCGCGAACAGTTGGCCGCCGCCGGACTCGACGGCTTCACCGTCCGCCCCACATCCGACCGGCACATGATCATCTTCGGGCACCTGCCGGAGGCCACCTGATGCGCCTGGAATTCACCAAGATGCACGGGCTGGGCAACGACTTCGTGGTCATCGACGGGACGCGCCAGACCGTCCGGCTCGACGAGGCGACGCTGCGCCATCTGGCGGATCGCCACTTCGGCATCGGCTGCGACCAGATCCTGCTGGTGGAGCCCCCGGGCGACCCGGCCCAGGCCCTGTTCCGCTATCGCATCTTCAATGCCGACGGCTCCGAGGTGGAGCAGTGCGGCAACGGTGCGCGCTGTTTCGCCCGCTTCGTGCGCGAGCAGGGCCTGACCGAGGCCCGCGAAATCCCGGTCGAGACCCTGGGCGGACGCATCGTGCTGCATGTCGAGGACGACGAGCGTGTGCGGGTCAACATGGGCCGGCCGGTATTCACGCCCGAACAGATCCCGCTGGTCGCCGAACACGAGGCCGATGCCTACACCCTGGACGTGCAGGGCCACGCGCTCACACTGGGCGTGGTATCCATGGGCAATCCGCATGCGGTGCTGCTGGTCGACGACGTCGCGAGCGCGCCCGTGGCCGAGGTCGGCCCGCTGATCGAGCGGCACGAGTGCTTCCCGCGTCGCGTGAATGTCGGCTTTGCCGCGCTGCGCGACCGCGGCCATGTGGACCTGCGGGTATTCGAACGCGGGGTCGGCGAGACGCTGGCCTGTGGCAGCGGCGCGGCCGCCGCGATGGCCATCCTGCGCCGACGCAACCTGGTCGACGACGAGGTTGAAGTCTCGCTGCCGGGCGGTACCCTTGTGCTAAGCTGGAATGCACAGGCCGAGGCCCCGGTTTGGCTAACCGGACCGGCCACCACGGTTTTCAACGGCTGGATCGATCTATGACTGGGCAATCCTCCAACGCCTCTGCTGCAAACACCCCCAAGCCGCAGGCGACGGACGACAAGAACAACAAAACGCTTACTGCGGCCGACGTCGAGGCCTATCTGCGCGATCACCCGGATTTCTTCCAGGACCACCTGCCGCTGCTGGACATCCTGCGCCTGCCACACCCGGCCGGCGGGGCGGTGTCGCTGCTGGAGCGCCAGGTCGCCCTGCTGCGCGAGAAACACCGCGCGATGGAGCAGCACATGGGCGAGCTGGTCGAACGCGCCCGCGACAACGAGCGCATGGGCCAGCACCTGCACGAACTGGCCAAAACCCTGATGCGCGCCGAAAACCTGGATGCCGTACTGGCGCTGACCCAGGACGCCCTGCGCAACGAGCTGGGTGCCGAGCGCGTCAGCATCCGCCTGGCCGACCGCGAGGTGGACGACCTGCACGCCCTGGAGTCCGGCGAGCTGAGCACGTTCGATCCGCTGTTCGCGCGCGGCAAGGCCCAGTGCGGCCGTGTGCCGGGCGAGATGCTGGACGTACTGTTCGATTCGGCCGACGACATCGGTTCCGCGATCCTGATGCCACTGGGTGACGAGTCCGACCGCATCGGGGTGCTGGGCCTGGCCAGCGACTCTCCGGACCGTTTCCAGCCCGACATGGGCATCTATTTCGTCACCCATATCGGCGACCTGCTGGCCGAATCGATCCGCTGCCATGTCGAGCGGACCCACGCCGCCGCCTGAGGCGGCGACTGATTCCAGCCCGCCGCAGGATGCGGATATCGCGGCCTTTCTCGGGCATTTAAGCGATGTTCGCGGCCATTCACCGCATACCGTCAACGCCTACCGGCGCGACCTGAACCGCCTGCGCGGCCTGCACACGGGCCCGTGGGCCGATCTCCGGGCCGCGGACATGCGCCGCATCGCCGGGCAGCTCGCCCGCCAGGGCCGCCACCCGCGCTCCATCCAGCGCTTTCTGTCCGCCGCGCGCGGCTTCTTCGCCTTTCAGGTCGAGCACCGCCGCATGCCGGCCAACCCCGCCGCCGGCCTGCGCGGACCGCGCGCGGGGCGCGCCCTGCCACGCGATCTCGACGTCGACCAGACCCAACAGGCCCTCACCCCGGCCGAGGACCTCGATCCGACCCTGGCCGCCCGCGACCAGGCCATGCTGGAGCTGCTGTACTCCTCCGGGCTGCGCCTGTCCGAGCTGACCGGGCTGGACCTGACGGATCTCGACCTCGATACCGGGCTGGTGCGGGTACTCGGCAAGGGCCGGCGCGAGCGCAGCGTCCCGGTGGGGCGGGTCGCGCGTGATGCGATCCGCAGCTGGCTTGAGCGCCGTGGGGACTGGGCCGCGCCCGGCGAACGTGCCCTGTTCGTGACCCGCCGCGGCGCCCGCATCGGCAACCGCGCAGTCCAGCGCCGCGTGGCCGAGGCCGGCCGGCGCGCCGGGCTGGACGTGCGCCTGCATCCGCACCGGCTGCGCCATGCCTTCGCCAGTCACCTGCTGGAATCGAGTGGCGATTTGCGAGCCATTCAGGAACTTCTTGGTCACGCCAACCTTGAAACCACCCAGATCTATACCCATCTCGACTATCAGCACCTGGCACAGGTGTATGATGCCGCCCACCCGCGTGCCCGGAGAGACCGTTCGCCAGGCAAACGCTGAATCCAGCTTTCTCCGGGCGGGGAACCAACAGCAACGACCGGGACCCAACCGCTTCCGGACCGCAAAAACCTCGGACGTCGGCACAACCTGACCCCCTAGTGCCTGCGAGCAGCCCCTGGCGGTCTCGCAATGCAGCAAGGCGGGCGGCCGGCCCCGACCGCAGCACAAAGGAGAGCGCCCGTGGAACAGTTTCGCGGCACCACCATCGTCTGCGTCCGCAAGGACGGCGCCGTCACCCTCGGAGGCGACGGCCAGGTATCGCTTGGCAACACCGTGATGAAGGGCAATGCGCGCAAGGTGCGCCGCGTCTACCACGACCGCATCCTGGCTGGCTTTGCCGGCGGGACGGCCGATGCCTTCACCCTGTTCGAGCGCTTCGAGGGCATGCTGGAGAAACACTCCGGCAACCTCACCCGCTCCGCGGTCGAGC